>NZ_JBMULZ010000007.1:127349-399509 GCF_049534875.1 Uniformispora flossi | reverse complement strand
GGCCAGAAGGTCTCCACCGGCCAGCAGATCGGCCTCTCCGGCTCCACCGGCAACTCCACCGGCCCGCACCTCCACTTCGAGGTCCGCACCGGCCCGTCCTACGGCTCCGACATCAACCCGATCAGCTACCTCCGCGCCCACGGCGTGAACGTCTGATCGGACGACAGCGCGGCGGGCGACCGTTTCCGGGTGGGGCCGGGACAGCCACCTGATGCCGCGTGAGCAGGACAACCGGAAGGCCCGGCTGGAAGAACTCCAGCCGGGCCTTCCGGCGTTCGCGCGTTTGCGCGCGGTTGCCGACCGGGCCTCAATGGCCCGTCGGCCACGTCCAGTCGCGTACCTCCGGCAGGTCTTCGCCGTGCACCCGGATCCAGGCGTGGTGCCGGGCCCGCATGTCCAGCATCTGCTGGCGCAGCGCGGCGGCGTTGCGGCCGAGGGACGGCACCCGGTCGATGACGTCGACGACGCGCTGGTAGCGGTCCATGTCGTTGAGGACGACCATGTCGAACGGCGTCGTCGTGCTGCCGAACTCCTTGTAGCCGCGCACGTGGAGCTGGTCGTGGTTGGCGCGCCGGTAGGCGAGGCGGTGGATCAGCCAGGGGTAGCCGTGGTAGGCGAAGATCACCGGCACGTCGGTGCCGAACAACGCGTTGTAGTCGGCGTCCGGCATGCCGTGCGGGTGTTCCTCGTGCGGCAGCAGCCGCATCAGGTCGACGACGTTGACCACGCGCACCCGCAGTTCCGGCAGGTGGCGGCCCAGCAGGTCGGCCGCGGCCAGGGTCTCCAGGGTCGGCACGTCGCCCGCGCACGCGAGGACGACGTCCGGCGTGCCCGCGTCGTTGGAGGCGAACTCCCAGATCCCGGCGCCGCGGGCGCAGTGCAGGACGGCGGCGTCCGGGTCGAGCCAGTCGGGTGACGGCTGCTTGCCGGAGACGACGACGTTGACCAGGCCGCGGCTGCGCAGCACATGGTCGCTGACGGCGAGGAGGGTGTTGGCGTCCGGCGGCAGGTAGACGCGCACGACTTCGGGGCGTTTGTTGACGACGTGGTCGACGAAGCCGGGGTCCTGGTGCGAGAAGCCGTTGTTGTCCTGGCGCCACACGTGCGAGGTCAGCAGGTAGTTGAGGGACGCGATCGGCGGCCGCCAGCCCAGCTTGGCGGATTCGTGGAGCCATTTGGCGTGCTGGTTGAACATCGACGAGACGATGTGGGTGAACGCCTCGTAGGTCGAGAACACGCCGTGGCGGCCGGTGAGGAGGTAGCCCTCCAGCCAGCCCTGGCAGGTGTGTTCGGACAGGATCTCCATGACCCGGCCGTCGGCCGCGAGGTGGGTGTCGACGTCCAGGAAGGGGCCTTGCCAGGCCTTCGCGGTGGCTTCGTACACCGCGCCGAGGCGGTTCGACTCGGTCTCGTCGGGCCCGAACACCCGGAAGTCGCGGCGGGGGGCGCTTGCCGCGGTGACGTCGCGCAGCCACGCGCCCAGCGCCCGCGTCGGTTCGGACATCGTGCCCCCGGGCTCGGGGACCTTGACGGCGTAGTCGCGGATGTCGGGCAGCGGCAGGGCGCGCAGCAGGGTGCCGCCGTTGGCGTGCGGGACGGCGCCGAGCCGGGCGTCGCCGCCGGGCACGTTCGCCAGGACGGCGGCGGTCGGCTGCCCGTCGGCGGTGAACAGTTCGTCGGGGCGGTAGGAGCGCAGCCAGGCGTCCAACTGGGCGAGGTGGTCCGGGTTTTCGCGGACCGCGGGGAGCGGGACCTGGTGGGATCGCCAGGTGCCTTCGACCGGGAGGCCGTCGACTTCGCGGGGTCCCGTCCAGCCTTTCGGGGTGCGCAGCACGATCATCGGCCAGCGCGGGCGTCCGACGGTTTTGCCGGAGCGGGCGCCCGCCTGGATCGCGGCGATGTCGTCGAGGACGGTGTCGAGGGCGGCGGCCATCGCGGCGTGCACAGCGTCCGGCTCGTCGCCTTCGACATAGTGCGGGCGCCATCCGCAGCCGGTCAGGAGCGCGTCGAGTTCCTCACGGGGCAGACGGGCGAGCACGCTCGGGTTGGCGATCTTCCAGCCGTTGAGGTGCAGGATGGGCAGCACGGCGCCGTCGCTGACCGGGCTGAGGAACTTGGTGCCGTGCCACGACGTCGCGAGCGGCCCGGTCTCGGCCTCGCCGTCGCCGACCACGCAGGCGACCACGAGGTCCGGGTTGTCGAACGCGGCGCCGAACGCGTGCGAAAGGCTGTAGCCCAGCTCGCCGCCCTCGTGGATGGAGCCGGGCACCACCGGCGCGATGTGGCTGGGCACGCCGCCGGGGAACGAGAACTGCCGGAACAGCCGTCGCATGCCCGCGGTGTCCTGCGGCACGTCCGGATAGCGCTCGGTGTAGGTGCCGTCGAGCCACGCGCCGGCCAGCGCCGCAGGTCCGCCGTGGCCGGGGCCGGTGACGTGCATGATCGTGGTGCCGCGTTCGCGGATCACCCGGTTGAGGTGCGCGTACACCAGGTTGAGGCCGGGCGACGTGCCCCAGTGGCCGAGCAGCCGCGGTTTGACGTGCTCGGGCCGGAGCGGCTCGGTCAGCAGCGGGTTGTCCATCAGGTAGATCTGGCCCACGGCCAGGTAGTTCGCCGCGCGCCACCAGGCGTCGACGGTGTCGAGTCCGCCGGGCTGCGGGCCGGTGGCCGGGACGAGGTCGGTCATGGCTATCCCCCTCGGAGACCGCGCGGCGCCGACGCCGCACGAAATGGCTGTGCGTCGCTGACCACGGTTCCCGTTCGGCGGACCGATAGTCAGGGCCGAACGGCCTGCGGAATCCGGGGTTCCGGAACGTCGGTGGGGTTGTGCGGGGGTTCGCCGGGTTTCGGCGGTGGGCTCGGGTGGGCGTTCGTCGGTCTGTGCAGGTCGGCTCTTCTCGCGTGCGCGTTCGTCAACCGTCACGGGCCAGCAGTTCGCGGGTTTGGCGGGCGACTTCGAGGTCTTCGCGGGCGGTGACGACCACGGTGTGGACGGGCGCGCCGGGTGCCGAAACATCCGCGTCCGCGTGTGCGGCGTCGTTCGCGCCGCCGTCGAGGGCCACGCCGAGGAACTCCAGTCCCGCGCAGGCCGCCGCCCGGATCGGGGCGTCGTGTTCGCCGACGCCGCCGGTGAAGACCACGGCGTCGAGTCCGCGGAGTGCCGCGGCCATGGCGGCGGTTCGGGTGCCGATGCGGTACGCGTACACCCGCCGGGCGAGGGCGGCGGTCTCGTCGCCGTGCTCGGCCGCGTCGCGGATCGCCCGCATGTCGCCGCCGTGGCCGGCCAGCGCGGCCAGCCCCGAGCCGTGCTCCAGCGCCTCGTCCAGCTCGTCGGCCGACACGCCTTGCCTGAGCAGCCACACCAGCATGCCCGGGTCGACGTCGCCCGGCCGGGTCGCCATGACCAGGCCCTCGGCCGGGGTGAAGCCCATCGTGGTGTCGACGGACGTGCCGCCGCGCACGGCGGCCAGCGACGCGCCCGCGCCGAGGTGGCAGGTGACGATACGGGCGGCCGCCGGGTCGAGCCCGGCGAGTTCGGCGCCGCGCCGGGCGGCGTAGGCGTGCGACAGGCCGTGGAAGCCGAAGCGCCGCAGTCCCCACTTGGTGCGCCAGCGTTCCGGGAGGGCGTAGGTCGATGCCTCGGGCGGGAGCGTGCGGTGGAACGCGGTGTCGAAGCAGGCGACCGCGGGGACGCCGGACAGGGCTTCGCGGACGGCGTCGACGGCTTGGAGCGCCCGGCCTTGGTGCAACGGCGCGAGCGGCGCCAGTGCGGCGATGCGGCGCACCACGTCGGGGGTGATCCGGGCCGGGCCGTCGAAGTCGCCCCCGCCGTGCACCACCCGGTGGCCGACCGCGTCCACGGCACCGGCGCCGCGCACGAACCCGGCGACGGCGCCGGGCGGGATGGCGTCCGGGCAGTGGATGTTCGCTTCCTGCGCGGTCGTACCGTCCGGGGCGACCACCGACAGCTTCAGACTCGACGATCCGGCGTTGACCACCAGTACGCGTGTCATGGCACCTCCGCCTTCGGTGGGCTTGCCCGGGTCCCTGTCGAGCCTCGCGCACGGGCCGGGAAGGGCGAAAGGGCCAGACGGCTCTACCTCGGCCGGCGCGTCACCCGGGGTCCCTCGGGCGCGGGCGTTTTCCCTTCTGCCCCGGGACGCGATTTTCACGCCGTCTTGACGCCCGCTCCCGGTCCGCTGCGGGCCTTGCGGTGCTACCAAGGTCATATGAAGGCATTCGTGCGGAACCATCGCGACGGCCTCGCCTTCGCGGGTGCGCTCCTCCTGCCGTTGGCCGGAGCCGCGATCCTCGCCCAATTCCGGGGCGCCATCCCCCACACCGACGCCGCGCTGATCCTGGTCGCACTCGTCGTCGCGGTGGCCGCGGACGGCAACCGGCTCGCCGGGCTGCTCGCCGCGCTCGGCACGGCGGCGTGGTTCGACTTCTTCCTCACCGCGCCGTACGACAGCTTCCGCATCACCGGCGGCGGACAACTCCAGACCGCGCTCCTGCTGCTCGGCGTGGGCGCCGCGGTGAGCGAACTGGCGGCGTGGGGGCGGCGGCACCGCGTCCTGGCGCTGACCGACGCCACGTACCTGGCGACCGTCCACAGCACCGCGGAACTCGCCGCGGGCGGCGCCCAGGCCGACGACCTCGCCCGCCTCGTCGCCGCGCAGATCAAGGCCTTGCTGGGCCTGCGCCGCTGCCACTACGAGCACGGGACGTTCCTGGGCCACCCTCCGCGCCTGGAACCCGACGGGACCGTCACGGTCGACGGCCAGCCCTGGGACGTGGCCGCCCACGGCCTCCCGAAAGGCGAGATCGAACTCCTCGTCCGCGCCGACGGCCACGCCTACGGCCGCTTCATGCTGACCGCGTCCCGCACCACCGTCCCGGACCGCGGCGCCCGCCAAGTCGCCGTCGTCCTCGCCGACCAGGCCGGCGCAGCCATGGGGCGCCGACCCGTCGCCGTCGGCTGAGGCGGGGCGCGGACACGCCCCGGCCCCGACGCTCCGCCCCCTACGGCACCGGGATCGGCTGAGTGAGGTTCACCGGATTCCCGTCGGGGTCCTTGATGTGCGCGACCCGCTGCCCCCACGGCATGTCGTTCGGCCCGCCGGACACCGAACCTCCCAACGCCGTCACCCGCCCAAGGGCCTCCGCGACATCGTCGACCTCGACACTGAGCAGAATCCGCGGCGCTCCTTCGCCCCCTGCCTCGTCCTTGACCACGACCCCGAGGTCGGAGTCCCCGATCCGCAGCCCGAGGTAGAACAACGGCCCCTCCTCCGGCACCCGATAAACCTGCTCGGCCCCGAACATCTCCGTGTAGAACCCGATCACCGCATCGGGCGCGGCCGTGGTGATCACCGGCTGAATCGTGGACATCGGCACTCCTGTCGAAAGCGGTCCTGTCCAGAGACAGACCGCCCCCAGCCCGAAAACTCATCGGCCGGCACTACTGTGCGGCCATGGACCACGAAAGGCCGAGCGAGTGTGCGCTCCACGGCGCCGGGTTGCGGGTGGAGAGCCTGGTGGGGCGGCGGCTCGTCGAGGTCGTCGCGGCGTGGCTCGTCGCCGACGGGGGCGAGACCGTCGGCCCGCTGGACGTGTGGTTGATCGACGAGGGTGGCGACTCCGTTCATGTCACGACCGGGTCCAATTGGTGTCTCATCGTCGAGGCGGCGCAGCCCCATGCCGGCTACGACATGGGCGCGTCGGGGCGGGTCAGGGTGGCCGCCGTCGGCGATGGGACACCGTTCGCGGAGTACGTCGGGGACTGCGTTGTGGGGGGTGCGGGAAGAGCACGAGCCGAATACCGGGCGCGTCGTCCTCGAGGTGGTGTTGCCGCGCGGGCGGGTTCGGTGTGCGAGTTGGGGCGGGGAGCTGCAGTTGGCTTAGGGCAGTGCTCAGCCGCGGAGCGCCAGTTCCAGTTCGATGCGTTGGTGGTCGGTGAGGTAGGGCTTGAAGGTGGTGGTGACGTCGGCGGTGTAGGGGCCGGCTTCGTCGCGGGTGCGGATGGCGAGGGGTTGTTTGCGGCCGGAGCCGGTCGTCAGGATGGCGGTGATTTTGTAGGGGCCGACGGGGATGTCGCGGACGGCCCAGCCGTCGCCGGTGTTCTCCGCGCGCTTGGTGACGGGCTTGCCCGGGGTGCCGTCGACGAGGGGGCCGGTCGGGGTCAGGGTGAGGGTGACTCCGGCGGAGTCGACGTAGCTGTCGTCGGCGGGGTTGATCGGGCTCAGGTTGAACAGCACCGTGCCGCCGTAGAAGGTGTCGGGGGCGTCGGGCTGTTCGCCGGTCAGCTTCCAGGTGAAGTCGCGTACGGCGCCGTCCCGGCCGGCGAACAGCTCGGGGTTCTCGGGGGCGAGACGGAAGGTGTACTTCGCGTTGTTGTAGGTCTTCTTGAAGCTCGCCGTCACGTTGTACGTGGCGGCCGCTCCCGGCATCTCCGCCCGGTACTTCCCCTGCGCGTCGGTGGTCAGGACGATGTTGCTGTCGTAGAGGAACTGGTTGTCCACGACGATCTCGGCGCCCTTGATCGGGTTGCCCGCCGAGTCGGTCACGCGGCCTTTGACGACCCCGGCCTCGACCTCGCCCGACGAGGTGTCCCGCCCGCCGCCCGAGGCGGCCGGCGTGGTCCCGCCGGTGTCACCGTCGCCGTCTCCGCCGCCGCACGCCCCCAGCGATCCGCCCAGGACCCCGACGGCGACCGCCGCCACCAGCGCACGCCGCATTGCTGTGCCGAACATGGTTCATCCCCCCAGGGAAGCCGATGGGTGCGCACCCCGCCGGTTGGTCTCCCCCCACCCGGTCACGGCACGCCTGCACTGCCGTGCAGCCTAGGGCCGGGACATCCCCGGCCCGAGCCGGGCACGCAACGGCTCTGTCACAGCGAACCCGCACCCGCGCGAGAACGCCCCTCCATCGCCCTCCCGATTTGCCGGACCGCCCCGTACCGTCGCACCACCAAACCGCTCCGACGGAGGACGGCACCATGTCTCAGCCCGCGCAGCCAAGCAAGGACCTGATCGTTCGTGGAGGGCACGTCGTCGACGGAACCGGGGCGCCGGGCTTCCGGAGCGACGTGCGGGTACGCGGGGGCCGCATCGCCGAGGTCGGCCCGGACCTCGCGCCCGACGGGGAGACCGAGATCGACGCCGGCGGCGCCGTGGTCGCCCCCGGGTTCATCGACACGCACGCGCACACCGACCCGCAGGTCTTCTGGGACCCCGGCCTCGACCCCGACCCGCTGCACGGGGTGACGACCATGCTCGTCGGCAACTGCAGTCTGTCGCTCTATCCGGTCACCGACGCCAGCCGCGCCGGCATCGCCGATCTGTTCTCATACATCGAGGACGTCCCCCGCCACCTCTTCGACGACAACGTGCCGTGGACCTGGCACGACTTCGCCGGCTACCGCGACACCGTCAACGCCGTCGGCACCGGCATCAACCTGGCCGCGCTCGTCGGCCACAGCCCGCTGCGCCTGACCGTGATGGGCGACGACGCGTGGACCCGCGCCGCCACCGCGGACGAGAACGCGCGCATGGCCGCGCTGCTGGACGAGGCCATGCGGGCCGGTGCCTGGGGTCTGTCCTCGTCGTTCCTCGACGTCGACCAGCACGGCCGCCCGGTGCCCTCGCGGGCCGCCGACAACGACGAGTTCGACGCGCTGTTCGACGTGCTGGCCCGGTCCGGCCGCGGCGTCGTCGAGCTCGTCCCCGAACTCCTCGGCGCCAACCCGGCCGAGCGCCTCGAAGACCTCGCGCGGCGCTGCGGCGCCCGCGGTATACCGCTGACCTGGACCGGCTTCCTGTACTCCGACACCAACCCCGCGAGCACGCAGCGCTGGATCGACCTCGCCCGCGAACTACGCGCCGAAGGCATCGGCTTCTACCCGCAACTCTCCCCGCGCACCGTTGACTTCCGCATCAACTGGGACTCGTCGATGATGTTCATGTCGATGCCGCAGGGCTGGCACAAGGTCATCGCGGCGTCCGGTGAGGCGAAGGCCGGGCTGCTGCGGGATCCGGCGTGGCGGGCCGCGGCGCGGGAGGAGTGGGACCGCACGGAGAAGGCGATGTTCCCGCACCGCAGGCTGGAGACCGTGCGGTTCGTCGAGGTGGTCGGCAAGGAGAACGAGCCGTGGCTCGGCCGTACCCTCGCGGAGCTGGTCGCCGAGCGCGGCGGCCACCCGTCCGACGTGTTCGCCGACTTCGTCGCCGCCAACGACTGCCGTCCGGGGGTCGTGGCGGTGGGCGTCTCGAACGCCGACGTGGACGGTGTCGCGCGGACGCTCGCCGACCCGGCGGTGCTGGTGAGTTCGTCCGATGCGGGCGCGCACATGCAGATGCTGTGCGCGTCGGGCGACACGACGTTGCTGCTGACGCGGCATGTCCGCGACCGGGGCGACATGACCCTCGAACACGCCGTCCACGAACTGACCGGGCGGCAGGCCGAGGTCTTCGGGTTCGCCGACCGCGGTGTCGTCGCGCCGGGCGCGATCGCCGACCTCGCCGTTTTCGCCCTCGACGAACTCCACTATGACAAGGATGAGTTCGTGCACGACCTGCCTGCGGGCGGCGCCCGGCTGCGCCGCCCCGAAGGCGGCTACCGCGCGACCGTCGTGGACGGCGTCTGCGTGCAGACCGGCGGTACGCCGACGGGCCGGCTCCCAGGCCGCGTCCTGGACGGCTCCGGCCCGGCGGGCACCCGCCGCGGGTAACGGGACTACCCGGAGGGAACCGGCCCGCCCTCGGTCGCCGAACCGGGGGCGGGCAAGGCGCGCCCGGTGGGCCCGAGGGTCCGTCCGCTGGACTTGTACGGCCGCAGCACCACGACCCGGTCGGCGATCCGCAGATCCGGCAGCCGGTCGGCGAGCAGGTTCTCGAGTCGGTGGACGTCGTCGACGGCATGAAGCCACACCGAGATGTGCAGGTTGTGCGGGCCGGTGGTGGCCATGCACATGCGTATCTCCGGCAGCGTGGACAGCGTCTGCGCGGTCGCGACGACCTTGGCCGGGGCGACCGCGGCCCGGAACGTCGCGCAGATCGGCCACCCGGTGTACGCCTGCGCGACGTCGCAGCGGAAGACCAGCCGACCGGACCCGAGGAGCCGGTCCAACCGCCGCCGCGCGGTGTGGACGCCGATGCCGAGCGCGGCCGCGACGTCCGCGCCGCCCGCGCGCCCGTCGCCGACGAGCACGGCCCGGATCCGTGCGTCGAGGTCGTCGCCCGCCGGACTGCCGTGGCTGCCGGACCCGGCGGGCGGCGGCGCGATCCGCTTGAGCCGGGTCACCTGACCGGGCGTCAGCCCGCGCATGCGCCACCGTGAAGCCTCCAGGAAGATCCGCGTGGCCAGGTGGATCTCCACCGCCCGCACGCCCGCGATGCGCTCGATCCGGTCGAGGCAGTTCGCCGTGAGGTCGCCCAGGTCGACCGCGCCGACGATGGCGGTGAGGCTGTGCGCGCCGGTGGTGCGTTCCAGGGTGAACACGTGCGGGTCGGCCGCGATCGCCGCCGCGACGGCGTCGAGGTCCCGCGGGGCTACGGCGATATCGACCAAGGCGGCGGTGCCGTACGCATCCGGTGCCGGGTACGCCGTCACCCACGCCACGCCCTCCGCGGAAAGCCGCTTCCAGCGCCGGGCCACGGTGACCGGGTCCAGGGCGAGCACCTCGCCGACCGCTGCCCAGCTCGCCCGCGGGCTGACCTGGAGCGCCTCGATCAGGGCCCGGTCGGCGTCGTCGAGCGGGTGCACTTCCTGCGTGGCAGACGGCATCGCTGCTCCTTTCCTGCACAGAGGATCCGAATCGTAGGACAACGTTCGTGTTCCGGCCATGTTCGTGCGACGCGGGTCGCTCCCCGGGGTCCGGGGCGGCGCGACCGCATCCGCCATCGGCCGAGCCGCCGTGCTCTTCGCCTCACGGAGTTCACATGACCGGGACAACCTCTTCGCCGCTGCCCCCGGAACCGGGCAGACCCCCGGCGTCCGCGCCCGTCCGCCGCGCGACGTCCGCGGGCGTCATCCTCGCGTCGGTCATGGGCGTCGAACTCGTCAGCGGCTCGCTGCAGAGTTTCCTGACCCCGCTGTTCGGCACCCTCGCGAAGACCCTCGACGTCACCGCGGCGCAGCTCAACTGGGTCAGCATCGCGAACCTGCTGGCCAGCGCCGTTTTGGCGCCGATCCTGTCGCGCATGGGCGACCTGTACGGCCACCGCCGCATCCTGCGCGTGAACCTCGCGATCATCCTCGTGGGCTCTCTGCTCGTCGCCCTCGCGCGCAGCTTCGAGGTGCTGCTCGCCGGACAGGTCCTGCAAGGGTCGCTGTCCGGACTGTTCCCGCTGCTGGTGGGCATCCTGCGCAACCACGGCGGCGAAGCGGAGAACCGCCGGGGCATCAGCCTGATGGTCGCCGCGATAGGCGTCGGCAGCGGCCTGGGGCTGGTGGGCAGCGGCCTGGTCGCCGAGTACGCGGACAACCCCACTTCGGCGCTGTGGGTGCCCGTCGCCACGGTCGCGGTGGCGGTGCTGATCGCCCAGTTCGCGCTGCCGGAGACCACCGACCGGCCGGGTGGCCGGATCGACTGGGCGGGCGGCCTGTTCATCGGCGCCGGCCTGGTCGGCGTCCTGCTGGCGCTGAGCCAGGGCGAGGCGTGGGGCTGGACGGCGGGCAGCACGCTCGGCTACGGCCTCGGCGGCCTCGTCCTGCTGGCGGCGTTCGTGGCGGTCGAGCTGAAGCACCCCGAGCCGATGGTGAACGTCCGCATGTTCACCCGCATCCCGGTGCTGGTCATCTCGGTGGTGGCGCTGCTGTTCTCGTTCGTGTTCTTCAGCCTGACCGTGCCCGGCGCCATCTTCAGCAGCCTGCCCGACGACATGGTCGGCTACGGCCTGGGCCTCGGCGCCCTCGCCATCAGCTTCGCGGCCCTGCCCGCGGTCGGCGGCATGGCCCTCGGCGCGATCGCCGCCCCGTCGGTCGCCAAGGTGGTCGGCGACCGCGGCATGCTCGTGGCCGGCTCGCTGCTGATGGCCGTCGGCTACGGCCTCACCGCGCTGGCGCACGACAGCCTCGTGCCCTACCTGGTGTTCGGCGCGGTGTCCGGCCTCGGCATCGGCCTGCTGCAGCAGGGCACCCGCACCATCGCCGTCGAGGCCGTCGCCGAGGACGAGACCGCGGTCGGCTCGGGCATCAACGAGCTGATGATCACCGTCGGCGGTTCGGTCGGCTCCGCCGTCGTCGGCGCGATCATGACCGCCAACACGGCCGACGGGGCGCTGTTCCCGAAGGAAGCCGGATTCACCAACTCGTGGTGGCTCGCCGCCGCGGTGTCCGTCCTGGCCGGCGTCGTCGCCTGCCTCTACCGGCCGCGCCCGGCGCTCCCCGTCGACCTGCCCGCGCCGGGACACGGGGCCGCCGCACCCGCCGCACCCGCACACGCCGCAGGTGCGGCCGACGACGCGAAAGGCCTTCTGCTGTGAGCACGACCTCCGATCCGCGCGACATCACCCGCCGCCGCCTCGAATCCCGCCGCGAGGACGTCCTCGCGCTCAGCCACAGCCTGCACGCCCAACCCGAACTCGCCTTCGAGGAGCACAAGTCGGCGAAGAAGATCGCCGACCTGCTGGAAGGCGCCGGGTTCGACGTGGCCCGCGGGATCTGCGACCTCCCGACCGCTTTCAGCGGCACGTACGGCTCCGGTGAGCTGGTCGTCGGCATCACCGCCGAGTACGACGCCCTGCCGGGCATCGGCCACGCCTGCGGCCACAACGTGAACGGCGCCGCCGCCGTCGCCGCGGCCCTCGCCCTGGCCCCGGTCGCCGACGACCTCGGCATCACCGTCAAGCTCCTCGGTACCCCGGCCGAGGAGTACGGCGGGGGCAAGGTCTACATGCTCGAACGCGGCGCGTTCGACGACGTCGCCGCCGCGATGATGGTGCACGCCGCGCCCATCGACGGCCTCGGCTTCACATCCCACGCCATCAGCAGCTGGAAGGTCGCCTACACCGGCCGCACCGCGCACGCCGCTGCCATGCCCCACAAGGGCATCAACGCCGCCGACGCGATGACGGTCGCCCAGGTCGCCATCGGCGCGTACCGGCAGCAGATGATCCCCGGCGGCATCGTGCACGGCGTCGTCACACACGGCGGCGAAGCCCCCAACGTCATCCCCGGCCGCGTCACCGCCGACTACGACTGCCGCGCGGAAACCGCCGACGACCTGCACGAGCTCAAGGCCCGCATCCGCGCCTGTTTCGAAGCCGGCGCCCTGGCCACCGGCGCCGAACTCGAACTCACCGACGTCGGCCGCGACTACGCCGACCTCCGTCAGGACGCCGCGTTCGGCGAGGCCTACCGCCGCGCCGCGGAGGCACTCGGCCGCAGCTTCGACCGTGTCCCCAGCGGCATGCGCGGAGGATCGACGGACATGGGCAACGTCTCCCACGTCCTGCCGACCATCCACCCGAGCATCGGCTACGACTGCGGCGAAACCATCATGCACAACCCGGAGTTCACCCGCTACGGCACTACGCCGGGCGCCGACAAGGCCGTCCTCGACGGCGGCCTCGCGATGGCTTGGACGGCCATCGAACTCGCCACCGCGGACACGACCCGCGAACGGCTGCTGACCGGCGTCGCGGGACGCTGACCGGCTCGGGGGTGACGCGGCGGCGTCACCCCCCGGTCGGCCTTCGGGGGCGGGGTCTGTCGTGTGCGCGGCCGAACCGGACCGACGCTACAAACCCTGCCCCCGAAGCCACGTCAGCGCCGTGTCCGCGACCTCGCGCCAACCGCTGTCGATGGTCAGCGAGTGGCCCTTGTCGGGGAAGTCGACGATGTCGGTGACGGCTTCGGAGTGGCGGTACTGCTTGAGGGTGGCGCGGGTGACCGACTGGGGGACGGTGTGGTCCTTGCCGCCGCTCATCAGCAGGAGGGGACCGCGGCCGACGTTGGCGGTGGCGACCTTGGCGGGCGAGTGCGGGTTGAAGTTGGCCGCGGCGGCTTCGAACAGGGGTTTGCCGGGGGCGGGGATCGTCCAGCGTTCGAACAGCGCGTCGGACTCGTCCGGGGACACCGCGTTGCCGAACGCGAAGCGGAACTGGTCGGCGGTGAGCGACACCGCGCGGTGCCGGTTCGCCGGGTTCTTGAACACCGGCAGCGTCGCCCGCAGCGCGGACAGCGGCACCGGCAGCACGCCCTTGATCTGCGCGGCGTCGATGGCGACCGCGGCGGCGCCCAGGTCCTGCCCGAGGAGCTTCTGCGCGATCATGCCGCCGAAGGAATGCCCGATCAGGATCGGCGGCGCCTCCAGCCCCCGGATGATCCTTGCGAAGTGCTCCACCACGTCGTCGATGCCGTGGTCGGCGATGCTGTCCGGGTTCGCACGCGCCTCGGCGACCGTCGCGGGATCGCCGGGCCAGCCCGGCGCCGACGGCGCGTACCCCGCACGCTCGAACAGCTCGATCCACGGCTCCCACGACGACGCGTGCAACCACAGGCCGTGAATGAACAGGACGGGCTTCGGACTCGTCATGGCCGCCTTCTCCGATCTCGGGGTGCCAGTGCGCCGGGTGGCGCGTCAAGGTTGCCCGGATTCCCCCGAACCGAACATGACGGTCCCGACGGGATCGGCGCGGGTTCCGCGCCGTCCGCCCCCGCCGCCGTCGGGAAGTACGCTCTGTCCCTGTGACCGGCACCGTTCCTCCCCCGCCCGATTCCTCCGCCTCCCGCCCCACGGGTGACAGTCTGCGGAAGCTGCTCGACGCGGGCGGTGTCGCGTACGGTCCCGGCCTGGACCCCGCCGAGTTGCGCGCGGCCGAGGAGTCCTACGGTTTCACCTTCGCCCCCGAACACCGCCTGTTCCTCACCGCCGCGCTCCCCCTGGGCCCCGGCTGGCCGGACTGGCGCGACGGCGGTACCGCCGCTCTCCGCATGCAGCTCGGCCTGCCGGCCGAGGGCGTCGTCTTCGACGTCGAGAACGCCGGTTTCTGGCCCGCCGCCTGGGGCGCCAAGCCCGCGCAGCGCAAACACGTCCTCAAGTCGGCCCGCTGGCACCTCGCCAAGGCCCCGCGTCTGGTGCCGGTCCACGGCAACTGCTACCTGCCCGGCGTCGCGGACGCGTGGGATCAGCCGGTGCTCGCCGTGCGGCGCAGCGCGGTCGAGGTGCGCGGCACGTCATTGGCGGACTATCTGGCGCGGGAGTTCGGGGCGGCCGCGGCCGACTCGGTCGACGCGGCGCACGTCGCGTTCTGGAGCGACCTGGTCGACGGCTGACCTGTCCACTACTGCGGCCTCGTCAGGGAGGCAAAGCCGCTGATGTGCGTGGACGGTCCGGCGAACATGAGGACGTCCGCGCCGTCGCGTCGTCCGGTGATCTCCACCGGCGCGCCCGCATGACAGGGGCGGCGGAAGCGGTAGGCGTAGGTCCAGACGGAAGCCTGCGGAGCGTACCGACGCGGGAGTTCGAGCATCGCGAGCGCCAGCAGCGGGCCGTGCACGAGGAGACCGGGGTGTCCCTCGACCTCGGTGGCATACGGGTGGTCGTAGTGGATGCGATGGGCGTTCGCGGTGAGGGCGCTGAACCGGAACAGCGTCACCGGGTCGGTGGGGAGAGTGATCCGCCACGACACCTTCTTCGGCGTTTCGGCATCCTCCACATCCGAAGCGGAAGCAGGTCGCGCCGCAGTGGGATCGCGGTATACCAAGTCGTGGTGGTCAAAGACGCGTTCGACACCGTTGACGAGATACGTGTGCTGCACCCTGACCAGCAGTAAGGCTCCCGAACGGCCTTCGCTCACGCGCACATTGGCAACCGCCGACCGGCGCGTGACGGTCTCTCCGATCCGGATCGGCGCGACGAACTCCGCCACGCCGCCGCCGAACATCCGCCGGCGTTCCGGCAGCGGCGGCAGCAGGTAGCCGTCCCGCGGATGGCCGTCGTCGCCGAGTTCCGCGCGGGTCGGGCGGTCGAGCAGGTAGACGGAATGCCACAGCGGCGGCAGCACGTCGACCGGCGGGTCGGTGCCGAGCAGAGCGGCGAGATCACGCGCGGGGCCGGCGGTGATGGTCTCAGTGACCTCGATCGGGTCCGGACGCCACGTCGCCGCGATGTCGGCGAACAAGTCCACGTAGCCGCCGCCTGTGTCGGCTTGCCTGCGGGTCATCGGTCCCCCGCCCCTGGTGCCGGGTTGCGGGCGATGAGCTGCTTGGCGATGACCCCGCGCTGGATCTCGTTGGTTCCTTCGCCGACGATCATCAACGGCGCGTCGCGGAAGTAGCGTTCGACGTCGAATTCGGTGGAGTAGCCGTGCCCGCCGTGCACGCGCAGCGCGTTGGTGGCGACCTCCAGGCACACCTCGGAGGCGAACAGCTTCGCCATCCCGGCCTCCATGTCGGCCCGTCGCCCCGCGTCGATCGACGCCGCCGCATCCAGCGTGAGCAGCCGCGCGGCCCGCAGCTTGGTCGCGGAGTCGGCGAGCAGATTCCCCACCGACTGATGCTGCCAAATCGGCTGCCCGAAACTGTGCCGCTCCTGGGCATAGCGCACCGCATCGTCCAACGCGGCCTGGGCTACACCGACCGCCCGCGAGGCGACCTGCACCCGTCCGATCTCCAGCCCCCGCATCATCTGCGCGAACCCGCGCCCCGGCACCCCGCCCAGGACCGCATCGGCCGGCACCCGCACGTCCTCGAACAGCAGCTCGCAGCTCTCCACGCCCTTGTACCCGAGCTTGGGCAGGTCCCGGGAGACCTGGTAGCCGGAGCCCGCGTCCACAAGCAGCACGGAAAAGCCCTTGCCCTCCGCGGGCCGCGTCCGGCACAGCAACGCGATGACCCCGGCGCGCCGCGCCGACGTGATCCACGTCTTGCTGCCGGAGATCCGCCACACGTTCCCATCGAGCACCGCAGTAGTACGCATCGCCTGCAGGTCCGACCCGCCGCCCGGCTCGGTCAGCGCCATCGCCGCCCGGATCTCTCCGGTGGCCAGCCGCGGGAGGTAGGTGTCCCGCTGCTTCTCCGTACCGAACGTCTTGACGAGATACGTGACCACCGAGTGGCTGCCCATCGCCCCTGCGAGCGACATCCACCCCCGCGCCAACTCGGCCGTCACCAACGAGAAGCACGCCGTGGACACGTCCACACCCCCGTACTCCTCGGGAGCGAGCAGCCCGAACACACCCAGGCGCTTCATCTGCTCGATGAGGTCCTCCGGGTAGGCGTTCGCGTGTTCGAGATCCCGGGCACCCGGCCGAACCTGCCGATCCACGAAGTCCGCAACCACCTCGACGACAGCACGTTCGTCGTCGTCGAGACGCGCGGACAACGGGATGCGTTCCTGGGCCACACCTACTCCTTGCACCGTGAGCGGCCGACAATCGGCCCCTGCATCTCACTGGTGCCCGCGCAAATACGGAAGAGTCACGCGCGAGGACGATCACTCCTCACCACCGTGCTCATGCCCCGTCCTCGTCCGAGTCCACGTCGACCCCAGTTCCCGCTCAAGCCCCGGCCACGCCGCCTCCCAGCGGCCATGCGCCGAAGGCGGCCTCAGGATCTGCCACAACACTTCGAAATCGGCCACGGTATTCCTCCCCATCTCCCACATGCCTTCGGCGCCGCCCTCCGCCGCCGTCTCATGGCTGTGGTCGTCCGCGGCGTAACCCACATGGCGTAACTCTTGGGGTGATAGTCGGGTCCGCCTGCAGGTGTAGCGAAGCACCTACAGCGTCTTCCCGCCCCGTTGCGCCGGGCCAAACACCGTATACGGACGCCGTATTGGGCCTCTCGGCCGTCACCCGACTGTCCGATTGCGCTCCCCCGCGGGGTTCTCAAAGGTGGGACATGTCCCCCCCACCTGAAGGAGTGGAACGGCAATGGGCATTCAGCACACGAAGACGGACAGCGCCGCTCTGGCGATCGAGGTCGAGAGCCTCGTCGACAGCCCGGAACCCGACGGCATCTACCACGACACCCGCGAATGCGCCGGCGCGCTTCTGGCGCTGGGGCTGCTCCTCATCGCTCCGCCGACGCCGCGTCCGAAGAAGCCGTCCCGCAGCTGAGGAGTAACCCGCGTTGGCCGGTAACGCAGACGCTCTGCGCTCCGTGATCGCCGATGCGGCCTCCGGGGTCGCCCTCGCCCTTCGGGGCGGGGGCGGCCCCGATGCCGTGTCCGGCATCCTGCATCCCGACAACCCCTTCGCGCCGGCGGCCGTACGCGTCCTCGGCGCGGACGTGCTGGCGCCTTACGCGCTGGGCCACCCGCCGCCGACGGCGGATGCCGGCCATGCGCAGTCGGTGCGCATGGCACTGGCCGCTTACCCGCCCGGTGCGGATGCGTCCGAGGTGTCCGTGTGGAGTTACGGCGGACTGGCCGAGGCCGCGCGCCGCTTCCTCCCTGCCGACGGCGCCCTGCCGCCGGTCCCCGACGCCGACATGGCGTGGACCGGCACCGACCCGTGGCAGCGCCTCGCGCACCGGGTGTCGCAACTTGCCGCGCTCGCCGTTCCGGGCCTGGCCGACGGGCTCGCGGCCAACCTCGCGCCGCGTGTCGACGACCTGTCCCGCGGCTTCGTACGCGCGGTCCGGCGCCGCGACTGGCTGCAGGCCGCGGGCGTCGGGCGGTGGCTGGCCCGGCTGCCGGACGTCCCGGAGACGCTCGGCTTGGACACCGGGCTGGTGTTCGTCGGCCGCCTCGGCGCCGCGGACCCGCGCGTCGACCTGCATGTGGCGGCGGCGCAGCGGTTCTTCGGGCGGGGCCGGTGACGGCGGGCGCCCCGGAGGACTCGGACGCCGCGGACCTGGTCGATCGGGTGGCCGACGGTGCGCTCGGGTGGCTGGACGCCCGGCGCGACCGGTTCCGGTTGCCCGCCGACATCGCCGAGCCGGGTGTCGACGTCGATCGGACGTTGAAGCCGCTGGGGGAACTGGCGGAGCTGGCGGGGTTGATCGCGTCCGTACACCCGCGCCGGGAGCTGCGGACGCGGGCCGAAAGCCTGTTCGCTTTCGCATGGGCGCAGACCGCGGACGGCGAGGTTTTCGCCGAACTGCTGCGTGCGGAGCCGCATGCCACCTACCCGGTGGAGATCTACGGCGTGTTCGCCCGGGCGGGGCTCCGCCACCCGGATACCGATGCGCTGGTGGACGCCCTCACCCGGCCGCTGAGCTGGCGGGTACCGCGTTCGGACCCGACCCGGTCACTCGGTGTGCTGAATGCCGAGGACCGCACCCGCGGGGGCGCGTCCCAGGCCTGGGAGGACGACTTCGCCGCCGACTACGCCCGCACGTGGCTCGGGCTGCTACCGGAGCCGTGGGCGCTGGACCGGCGCGGCGCGTACGGCCTCACGCACGACGTCTTCCACGTCACCGACTGGGGGCGCCACCGCGACCGCCTGCCTGCGGAGGCCGCCGGCTACCTCCGGCTGTGGCTGCCCACGTGGCTCGACTGCTGGCTCGACGAGCGGTCGTGGGACTTGGCGGGGGAACTGCTCGCGGTCGCCGCGTGTGTGGACGCCGTCGACGCGGCCGGTTCCGTCGACATCGCGGCGGCTTGGCGGCGGCTCGCCGCGGCGCAGGACGCGGACGGCGGACTCCCGGAGACCGGCACGGAGCCGCGTCCCGCCGACCCGGCCGCGGACTTCCTTGCTTGCTACCACTCCACGCTGGTCGCGGCGTTCGCC
Source organism: Uniformispora flossi (assembly GCF_049534875.1). Lineage (NCBI taxonomy): Bacteria > Bacillati > Actinomycetota > Actinomycetes > Kitasatosporales > Streptomycetaceae > Uniformispora > Uniformispora flossi. The sequence continues at coordinate 380,829 of NZ_JBMULZ010000007.1, read as the reverse complement.
GCGACGCTGGCCCGAACCGCGCCGGTACCGGCGCTCGTCGCGACGGAGGCGGCACGGTGACCACGACGACGATGGCATCCCCTGCCCTGCTGCACCAGGTGGGCGAACGCGCGCTGGACTGGCTCGACGCGCACCGCGAGTACTTCCGGCTCCGCGAGGACGAGCAGACCACGCCGGTCGACCTGGTCGACCGGCTCAAGCCGATCGGCGAGCTGGCCGTCAACATGCGCGTGCTGTTCCGCGAAGGGGTGGCCGGCTCGCGGCAGCGCGCCCGCGGCGGAGCGCTCCTCGACTTCGCGTGGCGTGAGCTGCTCGACGGCGGGAACGTGCTCGCCCGGCTGCAGGACGACGAACTGTTCTCGCCGATCCCGCTGGAGATCTACGCGCCGTTCCACGAAGAGGGCTACCGGCACCCCGGCCTGGAGGCGTCCATCGCCGCGTCGCAGCGGACCCGCACCTGGGCGGCGCTGGAGATGCAGCCCGCCCGGCGGCTGGCCGTGCTCGGCGCGGAAGCCCGGATCGGGCTCGAACCCAGCGGCGACTTCGACGAGGCGCTCGGCCGGACGTGGCTGGGACGGCTTCCGGAGCCGTGGACGGTGCAGCTGCACATCGGGTACGACATCACGCACACGGTCTTCCACATCACCAACTGGGGCGAGGGCCGGGACCGGATGCCGCCGCGGCTTGCCGAGTACCTCACCTTGTACCTGCCGGCGTGGCTGGAGGACTGGGCCGATCTGCGGCACTGGGACCTGCTCGGCGAGCTGCTGGTCGTCGACACCTGCCTGCCGCGGCCGGTGCTGGACGCCTCGGTGTGGGAGCGGTACGCGGCCGCGCAGGACGGGTCCGGGGCGATGCCCGTGCAGGGCGGGATGCCGGAGGGCGATGCGGACGACGTGTTCGACCAGGTCCACCACCCCACGCTGGTGGCCGCATTCGCGTCCGCGATGGCCACGTCGCGGGCGATGGACGCCTGATGACGAGCACCGCACCCGCACCGACCGCCGCCCCGGCCCCGGCCCCGGCCCGTCCGAGCGAACCCGACGAGCGCCTCGCCGCGATGCTGCGCGCGGTCGACGCCCCCGATGTCGTGGTCGCCGTCTCGGTGCGCGGCCGTCGGACCGTGGTGTCCGGCGGAAGCGCGCCGGAGCCGACCGTGCCCCGCACCGGCCAGCGCTACGAACTCGGGTCGCTGACGAAGACGTTCACCTGCCTGCTGGCGTGCGAGATGGCGGCTCGCGGGGTGATCGGGCTCGACGACCCGGTCGCCGACTACCTGCCGGCGAGGAATCGACGGGCGCCCGGGATGAGCCTGCGGCACCTGGTGACCCACACGTCCGGGCTGCCGCGGATTCCGCGCGATCTGGTGCTCGGCGCGCTGACCCGGCCGCACCACAACCCGTACACCGGATACGGCGACGCACGGCTGCTGCGGGCGTTCGCGGGGGCCCGGCTCCGGAGCGCGCCGGGTCGGCGCTGGCACTATTCGAACTTCGGGATGGCGCTGCTGGGGCGGGCGCTCGCCGAAGCGGCCGGGAAGCCCTACGACGCGCTGTTGGACGAACGGGTGCTGCGGCCGCTCGGGCTCGCGGAGACCGCGGCCGACCTGGGGCGCGCGGATGTACCCGGGGACGCCGTGGGGCGTGCCGGGGACGGCACCACCGTCGTCCCGTCCACCGGGATGGGCGCGTTCGCGCCCGCCGGGGCGGTCCGGGCCACGCCCGGTGATCTGCTCGCGTACGCCGAGGCGCATCTGGCGCCGGACGCGACTCCGCTCGCCGAGGCCTTGCGCAGCGCATGTGCGTTGCAACTGGAGCACGGGTGGCCGCGGCGCAGCGGCCAGACGCTCGGGTGGATCCGGCATCCGGCGGAGCACGGTCCGCTGCTGTTCCACCCGGGGGCGACGTTCGGACAGCAGGCCTACGCCGGGTTCCATCCGCCGACCGGCACGGCGCTGGTCGCGTTGGCGACCCGGCGGGGACGGTCGTGCCGTGTGGTGCAGGCGGCGTACGAACTGCTCTATGCGTTGGCGGAGTCCGGGGAGCCGGTCGCACGGTCGCGGTGACCTGCCGTTACGCGGGGTCGCCATGGCAGCCATGATGCTGACGTCGGGCTGCTCGTCAACGGCCAAGGCGAAGGCGGTGCCGCCGATCCGTGTGCGGTCCTGGCCGCGGCGCCGGGATCAGCAACACGAAGAGCCGCCGCGCCAAGAGCTCACAGCCGACCGACTCGACCAGCGTCGAGGCGAGGGCCGACTGGTGGCAGGCGAGACAGCAGGGAGGCGGAAGGGGCGCGACCGCTGCGGCCGCGCCCCCTTCTCGCTCCCCTTGGTCGTGGTGCTCACTGTCGCGCACGAGCGACGGGTATCCCTACAGCGTGCGGACGTTCGCTGTCCGACCGACCTCACGAAACCCCGGTTGGCCGGGAGGCTGGGATCCACCCACTCCAATATTCCCAGCGGTTCCCCCATGGGGCCTGCCGGTGTCATCCATCAGCAGGACACCAGGCCCGGTTGCCCGGAGAGCCATCGCGTGCACGTAGTACTCGCGGTCCACCGACACACACCTCCACGACCCGCAACTCCCCGGCGGACTCCCGCACGCTTGCGGCCTCGCCATGAAGCCACTCAGAAGATGCCAGCACCCGGGGTCATGATCTTGTACGGGTCGAAGCGCCGCTTCCAGGCCGCGAATTGGGGGTAGACGGGGCCGTAGTGGGTCTTCCAGTCGGTCTTGGTGAAGGGGACCGCGTCTTCGACGTAACGGGTGCCACCGAGCGCCGTCGCGCGCTGCCACCACGCATAGTTGCGGGCCAGCATGCGAGTAACGAAGTCCGGATCGGGCTGGGGGGTGGCCGAGTTGGTGAGGATGCCGCACAGCCAGCCCCACCGCCCGCCGGCTTGGGAGGGCGCCCGGAAGAGCGGGAAGTCGTCCGTGAAAGCACTGGTGAGCGCAGGGCAGACGATGAGGAACGTGGTCGGGCTGACGTCCTCCGCGGTCAGCGCCGGGATGACGGACTCCGCGAACTCCAGAATGCGGCTGTCCGGAACCATGACGTTGAACCACGGCTTGACCAGCGCGTCCCAGTCCGCCGCGGTGCGCCAGGCATTCACCTGCTGGTCGACCAGGTACACATAGTCCAGGTAACCCATGTCCATGTACTGGGCCTGCTGCGTGGTGGGGGAACAGCCGCGGGTCAGGGTGTCGGTGGACGGGACGCCGGTCGGGTCGTCGTAGAACACCGCGCCGAGCAGGCTCATCGGCAGCGGGTCGAGCACGCCGGGAATGTTCGCGCTGGCCACGAAGTCGAACGCGCCGGGCTGTCCGCCGCGTTCCGCGAGCGTGCGAAGGTCGTTCAGACAGCTCGCCACGTCGGGGTACGGTGCCGAACGGTAGACGCGGGCGTACCGCGGTGCGGGGATCAGGTCGATCGTGACCCGGACGATCACGCCGCACTGCCCCTGTCCGGCCAACATCGCCTTGAACAGATCGCTGTTGCGCGTGCGGGAGCACTCGACGAGGTCTCCGGCGCCGGTGACCACCTGCATCTGCTTGACCATGGAAGCCTGCGGGACCGCGCGGTTGGTGGTCGACGCGCCCAGACCGCCGATCGAGAGGGTGCCTGCCACGCCGAGCTGGGTGTATCCGGTGATGGACGCAGGGGTAAGGCCTTGTCGGAACGCCGCGCCGATCAGGTCGTACCACTGGACACCGGCGTCGACGTCCGCGCCTGCGGAGGAGATCGCGTGGATGGTGTTCAGCGACTTGGCGTTGACGACCAGTCCGCCGCTCACCAGCGTCTGGCCGAACACGCTGTTGCGCCCGGTGTTCGTCGCCACCGGGATGCGGTTCGCCGCACAGAAGCGCATCATGGCCCGCACGTCGTCCACGGACGCCGGGGAGAGCACGGCGTAGGGGACGCCCGCGGTCATGTGGCCGGCGTCCGTCGAGTTGGCCGCCCGGGTTGCGGCGTCCAGCACCAACGCACCGGCCAGCCGCGGGACCTGGCTGAACGAGCTCTCGGCCGCCTCCGCGGACGTCACCCATCGTCCCGCGGTCGCGCTGTAGCCGGCGACAGCCACGCCTGCCGCCGCGCCGAGGAACCCTCGCCGAGAGACCCCGCGTCCGACCGAACTCTTCATATCCACTCCCTGTACGTGTCGCGGCTCACGGCGCAACGCTCGTCCGGCCGACCGCCGGGCCGAGGTCCGTCGTGGTCCCGGGGGCGTGATCATCGGCCCTGCGCCGGACGCGAAACGGCCGAATCACGCACGCGCAATAGGCAGGAAGCGCACGGGGGCGCGTGCCCTCACGTCTGCCCGACCGCGCCAGTCGCCGGCGGGAGGACGGACGTATCTGTAGCGGGCCGTGCCGTATCGTGCTCGGGAGTGATCACCACGGCCATCGCGCCAATCACGGATGACACGCAAAGTTGGGCGCACGAGCCCCTGCCAGTAGCCCGGATGAGCACGGTGCACCCGGGGCCTAGCCGGAGTCCGTCTCCTTTAGTGATCTGTCGCGGAACCCGAAGGCTGTGGCCGCCAAGACAAAGAGCTCGGCAGTCTGCGGTCACCCACCAGGACGCGTCCCGTCGCTGCTGCTCGCCCTGCCGAACGTCTTCCCCTGGGTCGGTACTCGGACGAGCAGGAGGTCCGCGTGTTCACCGCCGAACTCCTCGAAGCGCTGTCCAGCGCCGCCGAACTCGGCCACCGCGACGCCATGCACCGCACGATCGTGTCGTGGCCGGCCAGGGCCCGCATCAACGCCGACCCGGCGCAGCCGACGGCGGGTCGGCCCCTCGACGGGGACGACCCGGGCCCTTCGATGTGTGAGGATGAGCCCGACGAAGGACGACCGGGTCAGCGTCCCGCTGCTGGACGGATGGAACGTGCTGTTCGGGACGACGGATGCGGTGACCGGGCGGAATGGCAGCACCACGACGAGGTCTTCAGCCGCATTCGGTTCCTGGCGACCCCGGTACGGCAGCATGCCGTCGTGCACCTCCTCGGCCCGGCAGGGACAGGCGGTAGTGGAGCGGGGCGCGGCCCGGCAGCCGTGCTGCCGCAGCGGGTCGCTTTGTGGCCTGCGGCACTGACCGGCGCGATCGGCACGGCACCGAGGCCACGGGCTCGGAGGACGCGCTGGTCATCTGCTTCGGTCTGCCGGGACCCTCGACCCGGCGGACCCGGACGCCCTCACCACACAGCTGCGCCGGGTCTTCCCGGAGGCCCGGGTCGTCGAGGTGGCATGCAACGACTGGAACGCCGACCCGTACGCCCGCGGCGCCCGGTTCGCCCCGAAGCCCGGCCAGTGGGCGCTGCCCACGGCGTTCCTCGAACCACACGGCCGGGTGGTCTTCGCGGGCGGCAACCTCAGCCCGACGTCGCTGGGCTACATGGACGGCGCGGTGGTCTCGGGGCGTGCGGCCGTGGAGCGCATCCGCGAGGTCCTCGGCGCCCGACCGGGGGCATGCCGTGCCAGGCCGTGGTGGCGGCGCCCGGCGGGGCGGACCGGCTATCCGGCACCGCGGCGCAGCCGGTAGAGGACCTGGCGCTGCAGCCGGTGGCCTTCGGGGATTCGGGGGTGGTCGAAGTCGTCGCGCGGGTCGTGCGTCATGCCGAGGCGTTCCATGACCGCGCGGGACCGCAGGTTCCCCGCCGCGGTGAGCGAGACGATCTCGGACAGTCCCACGTTGTCGAAACCGAAGGCGGCCGCGGCGGTGGCCCCTTCGGTCGCGTAGCCCTTCCCCCAGGCGGACCGGGCGAGGCGCCAGCCGATCTCGACCGCGGGCATGAACGGTGCGTCGAAGTTCGGCTTCGCCAGGCCGATGAACCCGATGAACTCCCCTGTGGCGCGCACCTCGGCCGCCCACAGCCCCCAGCCGTCGCGCTCGATCGCCGCACGGCAGCGCCCGGCCATGGCGTCACTGGCCGCCCGGTCCAGCGGGGCCACGAAGTGCTCCATCACCGCGGGGTCGGCGTTGAGCCGGGCGAACGGCTCGGCGTCGGAGGGCCGCCACTGGCGGAGGAGGAGGCGGTCGGTGGAGAGGCTTTTGGGCTGGTCGCCGGGCATGCGGGCCTCCTCGACGGGGTGCGGCGGGTGATCGGGCAAGGATAGCCAGGCGGTGGGTGAGCGGGACGGCGGCCGGAATGGTGACGGCCGGGCCCGGTCCCGATGCCGTTGCCGTTGCCGTCCGGCGGGGCGGCAGATCGGAGGTGCGGTGGACCGCAAGCGGTCCACCGGATCCACCGGTCGACGGACGCGGTCGGCTGCCCTCACGCCGAGGTGAACTCCAAAGAGTCTCTCGAACACTTCCGCGAACGCGAGTTCCGCGAAGCCGTGCAGCGAGGCGCCGGCGAGCGGAGCCGGCGGGCTGGCGCCCGCCGGGCCGATCGGGCCGATCGGGTCCATCGGGTCCATCGGGTCCATCGGGTCCATCGGGTCCATCGGGTCCATCGGGTCCATCGGGTCAGCCTGTCGACAGGTGCGGCCGACGGCCCTCACGCCGAGGTGAACTCCGGCAATTTCTCGCATAGTTCCGCGAACGCGAGTTCCGCGCCGTGCAGCGGGGCGTCGTCGGCCAGCAGGGCCGGCAGACCGGTGTCCGCCGAGTCAGCCCGGCGACGGGTGTGGCGGGCTGCCCTTCATGCTGGGTGAACTCCAAAAAGCTTTCGCGCAGTTCCGCTAAAGCCAGTTCCGCGACGCCGTGCGGCGAGGCGTCGTCGGCGAGTGCGGGTGAGCAGCGCCGGCGGGCGGTGTCCGCCGGGTCCACGGGGTCCACGGGGCCCGTCGGGTCGACCGGGCCCATCAAGTCAGCCCGGCGACCGTGCAGCCGACGGCTCCTCACGCCGGGGTGAACTCCAAAGGGTTCTCGAACAGTTCCGTGAAGGCCAGTTCGGCGGCGCCGTGGAGGGGGGCGTCGTCGGCGAGGAGGGCGGTGCGCAGGCGGAGGTGTTCGCGGTGTGTGGGGAGGGTCGTGCGGTTGATGCGGCTGCGGACCTGGGCGGCGGCTGCGGGGTACACCAGGCGGAGGGTGCCGCCGAAGATCACGATTCTGGGGTTGAGGATGTTCACCAGGTTGGCGACGCCGATGCCGAGCCAGTCGCCGACGCTGCGGAGGCCTTCCTCGGCGTCCTTGTCGCCGCGGGCGGCGGCGTCGACGGCGCGGTGGACGGCGTCGCGGCCGCGGGTACCGGGGTGTCCGGCGCGGGTGAGGAGCGTCGGTTCGCCGATCTCGGTTTCCCAGCAGCCGGTGGAGCCGCACCAGCAGCGGCGGCCGTGCGGGTTGACGACCATGTGGCCGAGTTCCGCGGCGAAGCCGTCGGCGCCGGTCAGCGGGCGGCCGCGGGCGATGATGCCGCCGCTGATGCCGCCGTCGCCGTGCAGGTAGACCGCGTCGTCGTGGCCGACGGCGGCGCCGCGGGTGTGTTCGCCGAGGGCGCCGAGGTTGCCGGTGGTGCCGACCCGGACGGTGCGGCCGGCGGCGTCGGCGAGCAGCGCGCCGTAGCGTTCGGGGCCGGGCGGGGCGTGTGCCGGGCCGTCGTCGCGGGCGATCGCGGCGGGGACCGCGGCGGCGGCGCCGACGCAGAGCGCCTGCGGTTCGGCGGAGGCGGTGAGGTGCGCGGCGAAGTCGGCCAGCCGTTCGACGCTTTCGTCGAGGCCGAAGGCGCCCCCGGGGCGTTCCACTTCTCGGCGGTCGAGGACGACGCCGCCGAGGCCGACGCGGGCGGCGAGGAGGCGGTCCGCGCCGACCGCGAACGCCAGCGCGTAGACGCTTTGCGAGCGGGCCCGGACGACGAGGGAGGGGCGGCCGCGTCCGGCGGTGTCGCGCGGGAGTTCCTCCAGGACGAGGCCGGCTTCGGTGAGGTCCGCGGTGAGCGCGCCGATGGTGCTGCGGTTGAGGCCCATGCCGGCGGTGAGCTGGGCCCGGGAGACCGGGCCGAGGAGGTGGACGCGGCGCAGCAGCGCGCCGAGGTTCTGGCGGCGGATGTCCTCTTGCGTCGGTGCTGCGCGCATGCGGTTGCGGTCCTGTCCTTCCTGCCGTGCTCCCCCGCCGTCGGCCGTCGCCGCTGCCCGGCGCCGGCTACCGCAGGCCCACGGCTTCGGCCCGCTTCCGGGACAGCGCGTCCACCCCGGCCGCGAGCAGCAGCACCGAGCCGGTGACAACATACTTGACGCCCGCGCTGTACCCCATGAGTCCCATCCCGTTGTCGATGACCGCGACGACGGCGCCGCCGACGACCGCGTCGAGGACCCGGCCCTTGCCGCCGAACAGGCTGGTTCCGCCGATGACCGCGGCGCCCACCGCGTACAGCAGGACGTTGCTGCCGCCGGTGTTCGGGTCGACCGAGTTGGCGCGGGATGCGGCGATGATCCCGCCGACGGCGGCGAGGGTGGAGCAGATGACGAAGGCGGATATCCGGACGCGGTCGACGTCGATGCCCGCGCGCCGGGCGGCTTCGCGGTTGCCGCCGACCGCGTAGAGGCTGAGGCCGAAGGCGGTGCGCCGCAGCAGGAACGTGCCGGCGGCCAGCAGCACGACGATGACGGGTACGACGATGGGGACGCCGCGCAGGGAGACTTGGGCGGCGTTGTGGCTGCGTTCCAGGTTGAGCGCGTACACCCCGACGCCCACGGCCACCGCCAGGGCGCCGACCCGCATGGCGGTGACGGCGCGCGGCGGCGCGGCGAGGCCGCGGCGGGTGCGGCCGAGGTCGCGGGCGAACTGGGCGGCGCCCCAGGCACCGACGGCGAGGGCGGCGAGGACGATGCCGAGCCACGGCGGCATGCTGTTGTTGGCGACGGCGAGGATCGTCTTGTCGCGGACCGGGACGTTCTTGCCGTTCTCGACGATCATCAGCAGGACGCCTTGGAAGGCGAGAAACCCGCCGAGCGTCACGACGAACGACGGGATGCCGAGTTTGGCCACCAGCACGCCGATGACCATGCCGATGACGGCGCCGGTGAGGAGCGCCGCCGCGGTGGCCAGGTACCAGGGCGCGCCGTGGCTGTCCATGAGCACCGCGGCGACGGCGGCGCACACGCCGCTGGCGAAGCCCGCGGACAGGTCGATCTCGCCGAGGACGAGGACGAAGGTCAGGCCCATCGCGATGACGGTGACGGCGGCGCCCTGGGTGAACAGGTTGGCGAAGTTGCCCGCGGAGAGGAACCGCGGGCGCATCACCGAGAAGACCGTGACCAGGATGACCAGGCCGAGCAGGGCGGGGAGGACGCCCATGTCGCCGCCCCGCAGCTTGGCGAGGTAGCCGCGGAGGTAGTCGGCGGTCGGTGACGGGGGCGGCGACGCGGCCGGCGGGTCCGCGGCGTCGCGGGGCAGCGCTCCGGTGGTCATGCCGGGTCTCCGTTCTCGTCGCGGGTCAGGGTCCCGCCGCGCCCGGTGGTGATGAGTTGCACGACTTGGGAGTGCGTCACGTCGGACGTGCTGACCTCGGCCGTCATGCGGCCGAGGTACAGCACGGCGATGCGATCGGCGACCGCGAACACGTCGTTCATGTTGTGCGAGATCAGCAGGACGGCGAGCCCGTTGTCGGCCAAGCGCCTTACCAGGTCCAGGACTTGGGCCGTCTGGGCGACGCCGAGCGCGGCGGTGGGCTCGTCCAGCACCACCACTTTGCTGTTCCACAGCACGGCTTTGGCGATGGCGACGGTCTGCCGCTGGCCGCCGGACAGCCCGGACACCCGCTGCCGGACGGACGCGACGGTGCGCACCGACAGGCTCTCCAGGGTCCGGGCCGCCATCTCCTCCATCGTGGGTTCGTCGAGGACGAGCCCGCGGGTGCGTTCGCGCCCGAGGAACATGTTCTGGACGATGTCGAGGTTGTCGCACAGCGCGAGGTCCTGGTAGACGATCTCGACGCCGAGCGCTCCGGCGGCGCGCGGGCTGTCCACCTTCACCGGCTGCCCCTCGAAGAGGTAAGCGCCGGAATCCGTCGGGTAGATGCCCGCGATGCACTTGACCAGCGTGGACTTGCCGGCGCCGTTGTCGCCCACCAGCGCGGTGACTTCGCCCGCGCGGACGGTCAGGTCGACGTCGCGCAGCACGTGGACGGGTCCGAAGCTCTTGTTGATGCCCCGGAGTTGCAGGATCGGTGCGGTTTCCCCGGGGTGTCCGGGTTCCTCACGGCGGTGCGGTTGCGGTGTCGGCACGACGGTCGGCCCTCCTCGCGCGGTCCGTGCATCTTCGCGGGTGCGAGCGTCAGTTGACACCGACTTCCGCGCACTTGGCGGCCAAATCGCCCGCGCACACGTCCTGTTTGGTGGCGTAGCCGTCCTTGACGACGTCGTTGACGTTCGCCTTGAAGATCGACTGCGGTTCCAGGAGGACGGAGGGCACGTCGCGGTTGCCTTCCGGGTCGTGCACGGTGCCGGGCGCGGTGGGCTTCTCGCCCTTGGCGAGTCCGATGGCGAGCCGGGAGACGGCGTCGGCTTCCTGCTTGATCGGCTTGTAGACGGTCATGCACTGGTCGCCGGCCAGCACGTTGCGCAGGCCTTCGGTGGTGGCGTCCTGTCCGGTGACGGGGACCTTGCCGTTGAGTTTCTGCTTCTTCAGCGCGGCGATGGCCGCGTTGGCGAGTCCGTCGTTGGCGGCCACGACGCCGGCGATGTCGGGCTTCTGCACGAGCATCTGCTCGAAGATGGTGCCGGCCGTGGGGTTGTCCCAGCCGGGGACCGCCTCGTCGGGGCCCTTGACGTACTCCCCCGCGTCGAACTTCGGCTTGAGCACGCCGTCGTAGCCCTGCTTGAGGAGCGTCGCATTGTTGTCCGTCGGGGAGCCGTTGAGGTACGAGATCACCGGCTTGGCGGCCTTGGCGTCGGTGAGGCACTTGACGACGCCCTGGCCGAGGAGCGTGCCGACCTTCACGTTGTCGAAGCTGACGTAGTACTGCGCGCTGCCGCCGAGGGTCAGGCGGTCGTAGTCGATGGTCGCCACGCCCTGCGCTTTGGCCTTGTCCAGCACGGCCTTTCCGGTACCGCTGTCCAGGTTGACGATGATGAGGACGTTGACGCCGTTGGTGATCATCTGGTCGGCGATGGTCTGGAACTGCGCCTTGTCGTCCTGGGCGTTCTGGATGTCGTAGTCGACGCCGGCGGCCTTGAAGGCCTCGCTCAGGTACTTGCGGTCGGCGGTCTCCCACCGCGCCGAGGACTTGCTGTCCGGGAGGATCACGCCGACCTTGGGCTTGTCGCCGCCGTCGTCGGAGCAGGCGGCGACACCGAATGCCGCGACGAGGCCAAGGGGCAGTGCCAGGGCGAGGGTTCTCGTACGCATGGTGCAACTTCCCTTCTGGGCGGGCCAGTCCGAGTATGTTGCTGGCGACAACGTAATAGCTCGCCGGTCTCTGCACCAGAGTTGCGATGCGTTGGGTTATTAAGTTGTGGGAGGCATCAACCGCCCGCGCGGCTGACGCGGACCGGCGGTAGGTTACGGAGGTTCATCGGCAGGGTTCCGGGTCCGGCCAGGGCCCGCGCGCATCGAAGTTCGGGGTAGGGCAATGGGTATACGGGACGCGGCTCGCGGGGCGGGGCGCCAGGCGGTCTCCGGGCTGGCGGCGGCGAAGCGGGCGACGTTGGGGAGCGGGACCGAGGACGGGTGGGTGCGCAAAGCCCTGGACGCGCAGCCGCGCCCGGGGCTGCCGGTCGCCGAGCCGTGGGAGCTGTCGTTCGGCACGATCGTGGCAAGCCACCCCCGGGTGCCCGGTGCCGCCGCCAAGCTGCTCGGCGGGCTCGACGGGTTCGGCAAGATCGCGATCGGCCCGGACTCGGTGGGCTTCGACGATGCGGACGTGTCGTGGGACAAGGTTGTGGAGGTGCGCGTGCACAGCGCCGCCGACCTGCTGCCGGACGCCATGATCGACTACGAAGTCGACCGCATCCGCGGCTTGTTCCCGCCGATCCCGGGCCGCAAGCGGCTGGTGGCGATGGCTGCCGAGGGCCTGCTGACCCTGGTGCTGGCGGCGAGCGAGCAGGCCGACCGGCAGGACCGGCTGCTCCCCTGCGAGATCGTCGTCAAGGGCGCACTCGGGCGCACCAAGACCCTCACCGGCGGCTTGTTCGCCGCGGCGGTGATGACGAACCTGCCGGAGGTCGGCGAAGGCCTCGTCGCCACGGCGGCGGCACACGGCATCCCCGTCACCCAAGCCGCCTCCCCGCACGCCGGTGCCAAGACCGAACGCGGCAAGGCGTTGCGTGCCAGATCGGCTTCGCTGGCCGCCAAGTTGGCCGCGGTGCGCGGAAGCCTGGACGAGCCTGCGGACGGCGACGACAGCGACGACATCGGCGATGCGGCTCTGCCGGGGCCGCGCGGGGAGGCGGCGGACCCGCCCGGCGGCCCCGCCGAGTCCGGGGACAAGGGCCTTTAGCCGCCGGACGCGTCAGGCGTGGTAGGCCGCCGCCGCGGCCGTGGTGACCAGTTCCGGGAAGGTGCCGGGGAAGTCCGGGAGGATACGGGCGGCGATCACCCACGCTTCCGGGTCGGCGCCCAGGCTGGTGTCGGCTCGGGCCGCGAGGTGGTCGCGGGCTTCCGCTGCCCCGTCGGGGAAGTAGGGGGCAAAGGCGTCGATCGCCTGCAGGAGGCGTTGGGCGGGGAAGGCCAGGTCGGCGAACTCGCTCAGGGTGATCGTCTTGTGCGTCAACTCCCGCACATACCAGGGGACATCGGGGTCGCCGCGGTCAGGGCGGCGGAACGGTTCCGGTGGCGGGAGCGGGTGGTGCCGCAGCGCCGCTTGGGCGTGGGCGCCGGAGCGGTGGGCCAGGATCGGGGCGGCGTCGGGGTCGGCGGTACAGACGCCGAGGGTGAAGGCGGCCGGGGCGTCGGGGTTGAGGGCGAGGATGCGGGCGGCGGCTTTGGGGAGCGGGTCGCGGGCGTGTTCGTCGATCAGGACCGGCCAGAAGGACGCCGGGAACGGCCGGTAGGCCTGGTGCGGGTTGCGGCGGATTGCGGCTGTCAGCGCGAGCGGCTCTTCGTGTTCGGCGAGCGCGGCGCGGAGGCGGCGGTAGCCGAGCGGGCTTCGGAGGGCCGCTTGGGCGATGTCCGCGCATTCCCCCGTCAAGAGCCGCGACACGCGTGGGTCGAGGAGCGCGGTGCGGCCGCGGCACTGCCACAGGCTGAGCAACCCGCGCAGGATGCCGGCGGTGCCGAGGCGTTCCTGGTAAAGGCGCAGGGCTTCGCGGATCAGGTCGGGGTGGTGCCCGTACACCGCCAAGGCGCACCTGAGGGCCGCCGGGTCCGCGGGGTCCTCGGCCTCCGTCAGGTGGCGCATGCGCTGCCGGTCGAAGGACGCGAGCCGGATACGGTCCGGGGCGTTGATGCGGGTCGCGAGGTGGACGCGGTGCGCTCCGGCGATGTCCGGGGCGTAGTACAGCAGTCCGCCGTGCACGTGCGGCAGGTTCAGCGCGAGGATCTCGGCGACGGCTTCCGGGGTGCGGCGGATCCGCCCGGCCACCGGTCCGGCCAGGTCGGGCCGGTGCCGGATCACCGGAATCGCGACGTGCGGCGGCAGGCGGCGGTGTTCGATGATCCCGCTGATCGCATACACCGGCAGGAACGCGACGACCCGGTCGACGATCCCCGGCTGTGCGCGGCCGAGCATGCCGGCGGGGGTGTGGGCCCGCCACGGCTCCTGGGTCAGGCCCTGCACTCGGGGAAGCGCACGTTCCGGGAGCGCCAGGGGCTTGCCGGGATCGCGGGTCAGGCCCTCCTCGACCGCCCGCGCGCACAGCTCCGGGAACGTGCCGGAGTAGGTCGGGGCATGCGTGATCAGCCACAGCCAGGCGGCGACGGCGTCGTCTTCGGAGAGTTCCGCGTCACGTGGCGAGCCGCCGTTGCCGGGCAGCAGCGCGGCCGACTCGTCGAGGAGCCGGTCGACGGGCGCGAGCAGTTCACCGTCCCGCACGCTCGCGTACTGCTCGACGGTGCGCATCGCCGACCAGCCCGGCCTCGCCTCCCACAGCACGTCGCGCGGGGTCAGGATGCCGCGGCGCAGCGCTGCTTCCAGGGCGTCGGTCGCGTGGGTGCGCCGCCCCGGTGCGAGGGCGGCGACCAGCACGAGCGCGGCCTCGCGAGGGCAGTCGCGGCGGGCGACCAGCGCGGCGCATTCGGGAGCGGAGAGCGGGTCGGCGAGGTGCTTGGCGGCCACGACGGGCCAGTCGACCCGGGGTTCGGCGGTGGGCGGTGCGGCGGCGTCGCGAGTATCGGTCACCCGTCGGCGGACCTGCGCGGCGATCTTTGGATCCGCGCTGTGCAGCAGGAGTTCGATACCCGACGTGGTCATGCCGCCCCCTTGCCCGCGCGTGCTTCGGTCCGGGCCCACCGTCCCACACCCGCGCGGCCCGTCCCCGGGCAGGCGTCAGACGGTCACGGGGGCCTGCGGTGCCGCGGCGGGCTTCCGCCGGTCGCGCACCACCGCGGCCACGATCGCCACGAGCAGGCCGCCGAACGCCCAGGCCCCGAGCACCCACAGCGCGCCCGTCGTGGCGGCGCCGTCGAAATAGACGGTGTTGCGGACCACGGTCGTGCCCGCTCCGGGCGGGAGCGCTTGGCCGATCGCGCGCCAAAACGGCGGGAGGAGAGATGCCGGATAGACGCCGCCGGAGCTGGGATTGCCGAGGATCGTGAAGACGAGGATGGTGATGCCGAGCCCGATCGTCCCGGCCACGGACTGCAGCGCGACGGCCGTCACGCCGGACGCGAGGACCACCAGCGTTCCGATCCCGACGAGGTCCCAGAACGCGCCCGGGAGGCAGTCCAGGACGGGGCCGACGATGATCGCGCCGCCGATGCCGGAGATGAACGCGTACGGCAGCATCGACGTCACCCGGACCGCGGTGCGGGGCAGCGTCGGCTTCTTCGAGCCCGCCGCCATGTTGAGCGCGGACGCGGCGAGGTAGCCGCCGATGGTCCAGCTCAGCACCAGGTAGAACGACGACAGGCCGCCGTTGTCGCCGGGCGCGGGCGGCCGGATGTCGTCGATCCGGACCTGCCGGTTCTCCGCCTGCTCCAGCGCCTGCACGACCCGGGTCGCGGCCGATGCGGCGGCGGGCCCGCCCGCCGAGGCGATCATCAGGGTGTCGACCTGGCCGGTCGGGTTCAGGAGGAACGCGGCGTCGGTGTCGCGGTTCAGCAACCGTTGGCGGGCATCGGCGGGATCGGCGACGGCCACGGCGTGGACGGGATCACCCGGAAGGGCGTTGAGCCGTCCGACAAGCTGCTGCGCCACGGCCGGCGGCGCGACCACGGTGATCGGGACGTTGTGGGGCTTGGGGTTGTGGAAGGCGCCCATGTACGACAGCGCGAACCCGAGCTGGAGCAGGAGCACGCCGGCCATGATGAGCGCGGCGCGGAGGGTGATGGCGTCCCGCAGCTGCCGGGTGATGCCGTGCTCCACCGCTTCCACACGATCCTCTTCCGCCGCCATGCGCTCCCTCACTCGCCGACCGACCGTTTCGCCGGGTGTGTTGCCCGGTGCCGGATGTGTTGCCCTGTTCTGGAATTTGTTGTCCTGTGCCGGACGTGTTGTTCGGTAGAGGGGCTCCTGTGCCCGCGGGCGGGGGTGGGTATTCCGCTGGGGTGAGGGTGTGCGGTGTCGTGGGGCGTGGTTTGCCAGGGTCGGAGCGCGGCTCGCCGATTCGGGTCTGAAACGGTGGGGCGGAGACCGATCGATCCCGGGAGTCGCCCCGTATGCCGTCCGCACCGCTCGACCCGCTCGTCGTCCACCGCGTGCTGGGCAGTAGGCCGTACGCGGAGATCGGCCGGCCGTTCCTCGCCGCGCGCGACGACCGCTCGGGGGTGCTCGCGGCCGCCGGGTATCTGGGCGGCATGCAGTGGCCCGGGCGGGACGTGTCGGACGGACGCGCCGCACACCGGGTCGGGATCTACACGCGCGACGGGCTCCGCCACCTGCTGCGCACCCGACACCGGGTGCAGGCCCTGGCCTTCCACCCCGAGCTGCCGCTGCTCGCTATCGGCACCGGGGGCTGGTACTTCGAGGGCGAACTGCTCCTCGCCGACCTCGGCTCCGGCCGGGCGGTCTCGGTATTCGACGGCGAGCGCGACGTGTCCGGCCTGCGCTGGCTCGACGTGCGGACGCTCGACGTCCGGATGGCCACGTCCGAGGACGAGGATCTGACAGAGGAAGACCCTTCCGAAGTACGCGAGTTGCTGGTGCGGGAGGACTGGACGCAGGTCGTCGGCCGGTCGGTCGCGGTCGACGGCCTCCCCTATGCTCCCCCGCAGTTCATGCCTTTGGAGCCGCCCGTCGAAAGCGCCCGCGAAGTGGCGCGCCTGCACGCCGAGATCGAGACGGCCGGGGACCCGCGCGGACCGGTGTGGGCGGTGGAGCCGCTGCCCGACGGCGGGCTGCTGGCCACGCACCCCGGCGCCCAGGTCGAGCGCTGGGACCCGGATGGGACGCTGCGGTGGGCCGTCGCCAAGGCGGAGGGCGGCCGTGAGCTGCTGTGCACGCCGGACGGTTCGGCGGTGTGGGTCAACGGCACCACGCGGACGACCTGGGGGTTCAGCGGGTGGAAGCCGCAGCCGTACCTGGTGGATCTGATCGCGGTGCGGGACGGCGCGGTGCTCGGCACGGTGGACCCGGGCTTCGCGGTCGCCGCGGTCATGCGCACGGACGGGTGGCTGGCGCTGCGGGACTGCCGCGTACCCGCCGAGAAACCGCTGACGGTGCTGGTGGGGCCGGACGGCGCCGAAGCGGTGCGCGTGGAGGTCGGCGAGTACAGCTTGTTCGCGCACCACTTTCCGGTGCGCCGTTCGCCCGAACTGCTGTTCCTGCAGGGGGAGGGGGTGCAGGGGACGGTGGACCGGTGGGTCGTCGCGGTCGACCCGCCGACGCCGGGCGGCGCGGCAATGGTGCGGCGGCTGTTCCCCCTGGACTGGGATCCCGGGCCCGGCGGCCAAGTCTCGGGCGGACCGGCCGTCTTCCATACGGACGACGCGGGAGGCCCGGCGTTGATCCACGGCGGCCGGGTCCGCCGCGACCGTAAGACGCGCTTGGGCAGCGGCTACGTGGTGCGGCGCGCGTACCCGTCAGGCGAACCGCTGTGGGTATTCACCACGGACGCCGCCCCTGCTGCGGTCGAGACCGACGGGGACGCCGTGTACGCCGCCCTCGACTCGGGCGAAGTCGTGGCCCTCGACGCAGGCAACGGCACCGTACGGTCCCGCGGCCTGCTGCGCCTCGACGGCCAGATCACGGACCCGCTGTCGCTGGCGGTGGTGGGGCGCGGGCGGGTGGTCGTCGGCATGGTGGACGGGCGCATTGCGGAGTGCACCCTCGGTGGTTTCGGCGGGGTGTGAAGGCGGCGTCGTCCGGGACAGCGGCGGTGTGGCGAACCGGCACCCGCGCCGGCGCCGCCCACTCGCTGCGGCGCAACCTCACCCCTCCCCCACCGACCGGATCAGCTCGTCGCTCGCCTCGATCGCCGCCGCTGCCGTGTTGCCCGTGTGCTGGGCCATCACCGCCCCGATCACCCGCCGCTTGACGCCGTTGATCTCGCGTTCCGCGGCGAAGACGAGGTTGGCGCCGGCCGGGGTGGTGAAGCCGGTTTTGCCGGCGATGACGCCGTCCTTGCCGAGGAGGGTGTTGCCGTTCGGCTGGGTGCGGTTGCCGGGGGCGGTGTAGGTGCGGACCCCGGCGATCTCCGCGAAGGCCGGGTCGCGCATCGCGGCCGTGAAGAGTTTGACCTGGTCGACGGCGGTGCTCACGGTGGTCCGGTCGAAGCCGCTCGGGTCGGTGTAGGTCGTGGCGGTCATGCCCAGCTCGCGGGCGGTGCTGTTCATGCGGGCGACGAAGGCGGCGTCGCCGCCGTCGACCCAGCGGGCTATCTCGTGGGCGATGTTGTTCGCGGACACCACCATCAGGGCTTCGAGCGCGCGGCGCTGGGTGAAGCCCTCGCCGGCCTTGACCGGGGTGAGGCTTTCGGAGCGGCGGGCGCGTTCGCCGTAGCGGTTGGCCTCCGCGGCGGAGATCGTGAACGTGGGGCCGGAGGCACCGGGGGCGAGAGGCTTCGCCTTGAGGAAGACGTACGCCGTCATCACCTTCGCCACGCTCGCCGTCGGCGTCGGCTTGGTCTCGCCCGACGACACGGGGACGGCCTGGCCGTCGACGAGGAGCGCCGCCTGGCCGCCGTCCGGCCAGGCGTACGCCGCGGGCGGGGCGCCCCTCGGCGCGGTCGTGGCGGCGCCGGCCGTCGGCGCGCCCGCGACCGATGCCGGGAACGGCGACGACGGCGGGGCGGACTGCGGCGGCGACGATGAGCACGCGGCCACCGCCGTGAGCAGCGCCGCGGCACCGAAGGCGGCAAGTCTGTTGCGTCGGGGACGGGTCCGGAAACGGCGGATCGTGGTCATGGGCTCGACCGTCGCGAAACGGCATGACCGCGTCGGGATCGCTACGAGACCGTCTTGTCACAACCCGAAGCCGTGACCGAATTTGCCCGATTTTGCGCCTTCGACCTGACCGATACTGATCCGATGGTCCGTGTGCTGCTGATCGAAGACGACCCCGCCGTGGCCGAGGGACTGGCCCTCGGCCTGCGCCGGCAGGGGTACCAGGTGGACGTCGCGCCGTGCGGCGAGGACGGCCTGGCCCGGGTGGACGCGTTCCCCCCGGACCTGGTGGTGCTGGACCTCATGCTGCCCGGCATCGACGGCTTCGAGGTGTGCCGCCGCATACGCGCCGCCCGGACGCTGCCGATCATCATGCTCACCGCGCGCGACCACGACGCCGACATCGTCCTCGGCCTGGAGGCCGGTGCCGACGACTACGTCGTCAAACCCGCCCAGGTCCGCGTGCTGGCCGCGCGGATCCAGGCGGTCCTACGGCGCTCCGCCGGGGCCGGCGCGCACCTCGAAGTCCACGGTGACCTCGTCCTCGACCGGGCCGCGCTCACCGTGACACGGGACGGGCGGCCGATCGCCCTCGCCCCGTCCGAACTGCGGCTGCTGCTCGAACTGTCCTCGGCGCCCGGGCGCGTGTTCACCCGAGGGCAGCTGCTGGAGACCGTGTGGGGGCATCCGTACCTGGGTGACGGACGGCTGGTCGATGCGTGCGTCAAACGGCTGCGGTTGAAGATCGAGGAGCAGGCCCGGTCGGCGCGGTACATCCAGACCGTGCGCGGCTTCGGCTACCGGTTCGGCCCCCTGTGAGCGGCGCACGGAAGAACCCCGGCGCCAGACGCCTCCTCCGCCTCGGCGGGCTGCGCCTCCGCCTCGTCGTCGCGTTCGTCCTCGTCGCCGCCTTCGCGTCGCTGGTCACCGCGGCCTTGACCTACCGCGAGGCCCGCGCCGGGCTGCTCCAGCGCAGCCAGGACCGCATCGTCGGCGATCTGCGCACGCTGGTCAACACCACCGCGCCGTCGATCCCGTTCCCACCGGACCAGGCCGCACTGGACGCCACCGCCCACAGCATCGACAAACAGGGCCGCACCGGCGGCTCGATCGTCATCGTCGTGTACCGCGACCTCCGGGGCGAGAGCGGGCTGCGGATGGACGACATCGACATCCCGGCTTCCCTGCGCGCCTCCGTCGACAATCGGACGGCGACCGTGTTCCAGCGGTTCTCCCACAAGGGGGAGGTCTGGCTGGGGGTCGGTGTCCCGATCACGTTCGCAACGCCGGAGAATCCTTCGCCGTCCGGCGTCCAGGTGTACTTGCTGGCCCCGATGCGTGCCGAGGCGCAGGACGAGGCCGCGCTGGTCAAGGCCGCCCGCGCCGGTGCCATCCCGGCCGTGCTGTTCGCGCTGATCCCGGCCTTTCTCGCGGCCGGGGGCGTGCTGCGTCCGGTCCGGGCGATCCAGCACGCGACGCGGCGCCTGGCGCGGGGCCATCTCGACACCCGGCTCAAGGTCCAAGGCTCCAGCGAACTCGCGGACCTGGCAAGGGACTTCAACCACAGTGCGGCCGCATTGGAGCAGAACGTGACCCAGCTCCGGACGATGGAAGCACGAGCCCGCGGGTTCGCCGCCGACGTCTCCCACGAACTCCGCACCCCGCTCGCCGCCATGGCCGCCGTCACCGACCTCCTCGACGAGGACGCCGCGGCAGGAAACGTGGACGAGGACACCGCGGCCGCGCTGCGCCTCATCTCTGGGGAGACCGGCAAGCTCACCCGGTTGGTGGACGACCTGATGGAGATCTCCCGCTTCGACGCCGGCGCCGCGGCCCTGCACCTGGACGAGTTCGATATGGCGGAAGCCGTCCGCAGATGCCTGGCCACCCGCGGCTGGCAGGACACGGTCGGGCTCGAAGTCCCGCCCGGCATCCGCCTCGAGGCCGATCCGCGACGGCTCGACGTGGTGCTCGCCAACCTCGTCCAGAACGCCCTGCGGCACGGCGCGCCCCCGGTCGGCATCCGGGTGGACGCCGAGCGCCGCGCCGACGGCGCCTGGGTCGTGCTCCGCGTCCACGACCGCGGTCCCGGCATCGCCGCCGACCGCCTCGACCGGGTGTTCGAACGCTTCTACAAGGCCGACGCCGCGCGCACCCGTTCGGAAGGCAGCGGCCTCGGCATGGCGATCACCCGGGAGAACGTCCTGCTGCACGGCGGCCGCATCCACGCCGCGAACCGGCCGGACGGCGGCGCCGAGTTCACCGTCGAACTCCCGCAGCACCCGCGGCAGCCGCAGCACCCGCACGAAGCCCCGCGGGACCCGGCATGAGCGCCCTCGGCCGATGGGTGGTCCCCGTCGCGGCGGCCCTCCTCTGCACCTTCGGCTGCGGTCTTCCGACGACGGGCCCGGTGGACGCGGGCGTCCCCGGCACCGGCATCCTGGCGCCGGCGGCGTCGGGGCAGCCGGAAAGCACCACGATCTACCTGATCGGCGAGCGGCGTCTTGTCCCGGTCCCGCGGACGGCGCCCGGCGACGGCGGTCCGCAGCAGGCCCTGAACCTGCTGCTGGCGGGGCTGATGCCGGAGGACCGGCAGAAGGGCTTGGTGACGGCGGTTCCCGCCGGCTTGGTCGCGGCGCGCGTGACATCGGACAGCGGGGTGATCCGCATCGACATCCCGACGGCCGTCCCCCAGCCGACCAAACCGGCCGTCGAGCAGATGGTCTGCACGGTCACCGGGGCGACCCCGCGCAGCAAGGAGTCCCCCGGGGCGACGTCGGTCCCGTCGCCGCGCGCGGTGGTCACGATCTCCGCGCCGGGCTGGCGGCTGGATCGACTCGCGTGCGGGGCGGCGGACCCGGCCCCGTAGGCGCTTGGGGGCACGGCAGGCGCGGCGACCACAACCGTTCGGCAACGGTTCGGTCTTGTAGGCAACTTCGCGTTGGCGCGAGGCACGACGCTGTCCCGACGGGAAGAGCGCGTGTGGTGGTCGTCATCGGTGCGGTGGTCTCAGCGGTGGCGTTCGTCGGGGTCAAGGGCTGCACTCAGGGGGACGGTGCACCGCGGGCGTCGTCGGGCGCGTCGGCGGGCACGCAGGTCTTGCGCTGCATCGACGCGGTCGCGGACGGGCTGGAGATGCTGCGTGCACGCACGTTCGAAACCGGGACGAGGCACGAGCAAGCCGAGGCGCGCTACCGGCAGATGATGGGCGATGGGTGGGCCGACACCGCGTACGGCCGCATCACCCTGGACGTCTACGAGACCGCCAGGGCCGCGAAGGCCGACGACGGGGAGACCGCCGAAGACGCGCTCCGCCGGGAATGCGCGGCCGAGTTCGGGTAGCGGCCCGGCGTCACCACGTCGGGTGTGCGCCCACTCCCCCGTCCACCACCAAGTCGTGCCCGGTCAGCCACGAGGCGCCCGCAGAGGCGAGGAACACGCAGGCGGCGCCGATGTCTTCCGGCGTACCCAGGCGTCCCGACGGGGCGGCGCGGAGCCAGCGGCCGACGCCCTCGGGCCACTGCTCGGCGAGGCCGGGACGGTCGACGAGCCCGGGTGAGACGGTGTTGACGCGGATGCCGCGCCGCCCGTACTCCAAGGCCGCGGCGCGGGCGAACATGATCAGGGCGGCTTTCGCCGAGCTGTAGTGCGCATGTCCGGCGGCGGGGTGGGAGCCCTCGATCGAGGCGATGTGGGTGATGCTCCCGCCGGCGTCCTGGGCCGCCATGACCCGGGCGGCGGCTTGCGTGCAGGTGAACGCGGCGGTGGCGTTGGCGCGCAGGACGGCGTCCCAGTCCGCGGTCGTCATCCCGTCCAGCGGCTGGACGGGCTGGATTCCGGCGCTGTTGACCACCGCGTCGAGTCGGCCGCGCCACGCCGCCGCCTCGTCGATCAGCCGTACGCACGTGGGCTCGTGGGTCAGGTCGCCGATGACGACGAGCGCCTCGCCGCCCGCGTCGCGGATGCGCCGCGCGGTCGCCTCGGCGGCCTGCTCGTCGCGATGGCCGTGCACGACCACGGCCGCACCCGCCCGGGCGAACGCGGCCGCGACGCCCGCGCCGATCCCGCCGGAGGAACCGGTCACGAGGGCGACGGTGCCGGCGAGAGAGGGCAGCCGGGGATCCGGTACGGCCATCGGCTGCGTCTTGCGGGTGTCGGGCGCGGTGTCCGGCATGGCCGTCGGCGCGCCCGCACGGCAGAGCGCGCGGATGGTGGCGGCGAACTCCGGGTATCGGGCGGCAAGTTCTTCGGCCTCGCCGCCCTCGTAATCGGCGTTGACGAAGCCGGGTGCCATCGTGGTGCCGCACAACGACCAGGCGCCCGCGGCGGCCGGGCGCGCGCCCATCCACGTCCCGGCCGGGACGACGGTCTGCACGACCGGGTGGCGGTCGGAGCCGCCGAGCGTCTCGATCCGGCCGGTGCCGTCCGGCGCGAGCAGCAGGAGTTCGACCGGATCACCTCGGTAGAAGTGCCAGACCTCGTCGACGGGCAGCCGGTGCATCGCCGAGAAGCCGTCCTCCTCGGCGGTCAGCAGCACCAGAATCGCGCTGCCCGCCGGACGGCCGGTCCGATCCGCCGGACCGGCCCACATCCGGCGGAACAGCCCGCCTTCGGCGGGCAGGGGTTCGAGACCGTAGGCGGCGGCGATGTCGCGGGCCGTGGGATCGGGGTGCGGGGACGGCATGGCGTCGACTCTAGGACGCCGAGCGCCCTCCGTCGCCGCCCGACAGGCGGAATCCCCGGTATCCGTCGGCGGCCACCTCGGTCAGGATCGCGTCGAAGGTGCCGACGCCCCCGGCGTACGGCATGAAGACGACGCGTTTCCCCGGCACATTCGCGCCCGCGTACCAGGAGTTGGCTTTGGCGGCGTGCCGGAAGAGGGTGTTCTGTGCGACGTCCGCGACGTGTTCCATCCATTTCTCTTCCGCTGCCGCATCCGCCTCGACGACCTCGGCCCCGTGCTCGTGCGCGTGTGCGATCAGGTCCGTCACGAACTCCACGTGCTGCTCGATCGTCGTGATGACGTTGGCGAGCACCGACGGGCTGCCCGGACCGGTGATCGTGAACAGGTTGGGGAATCCCGCGACTTGCAGCCCGAGGTAGGCGCGCGGCCCTTCCGCCCAGGCCTCCTTCAGCGTCCCGCCGGATCCGTCGCGGACGTCGATCGCGGTGAAACTCCCGGTGATGCCGTCGTATCCGGTGGCGAAGATCAGATCGTCGAAGGAGTACTCGGCGTCGCCGGCGGTCCGCAGCCCGGTCTCGGTCAGCTCCGCGATCGGATCGGTCCGGGCGTCGTGCAGGACGACGTTGTCCCGGTTGAAACTCTCGTAATAGCCGGTGCTGAGGATGATCCGGTTGATGCCGATGGGGTAGCCGTACGGAGTCAGCGCCTCGGCCGTGCCCGGGTCGCGCACCACTTCGCGGATCTTCCGCCGCACGAAGTCGGCGACCAGGTCGTTGACGGCCTGGTTCTTGAGTCCGAGATGGTCGGCATACGAGTACACGAACGACGCCAAGGCGCCGTCCTCGTACATCCGCTCCATCAGCGCCTCGCGCTCGACGGGCGGCATCTCGGCCAACCGGTGCTCGATCGGCACGGTCGGCATCCCGTAGTCCCGCTGCCGCGCCGCGGCCCGGAGCGCCGGATACGCGTCCTTGACCGGCCGGGCATCGGCCTCGCTCATCGGCCGATTCCGCGCCGGAAGCACGAACTTGGGTGTCCGCTGGAACACCGTGACCTGCGCGGCCACCTCGGCCACGGCCGGTATGACCTGCGCCCCGGTCGACCCCGTCCCGACCACGGCAACCCGCCGCCCGGCCAGTTCCACGGGCTCGTGCGGCCAGCGCCCGGTGTGGAACCACTGGCCGCGGAAGCGTTCGAGACCGGGTATCCCGGGCACCCGCGACTGGCTCAGACATCCGGTCGCGAGAACCACATACCGGGCGGCAATCCGCTCGCCGGCATCGGTGGTCACCGTCCAAGTCCCGTTCTCGGGGCTCCACTCGGCCCCGACGACACTTGTCCCGAACGAGATGTCGCTCGCCATCTCCTCCCGCCGCGCCACCTCCCGCATGTACGCCAGGATCTCCGCCTGCCCGGCGAACCGCTCCGACCAGTGCCACTCCTGATCCAGGTCCGGCCGATACGACACCGAGTAGAAGAGACTGGGCGCGTCGCACCGCGCGCCCGGATACCGGTTCCAGTACCAGGTCCCCCCGACGCCGTCCCCCCGCTCGACCACCCGTACCCGCAGCCCCAGTTCACGCGCCTTCCGCAATTGGTACATCCCCGCGAATCCGGCCCCCACGACGAGCACATCCACGTGGTCGGCTCGCTGCTGCTGTGCCATGACTTCACCCCTTGGTCCCGGTACGCCGCCGGCACGCGGTCACCCCGACCGGCTACCGTGGCCGTGCCGCACGAGGGAGGACCGGTATGGCGATTCAGCGGATGGACAACGTGCTCATCGTGGTCGACGACATGGACGCTGTCATCGCGTTCTTCGTCGGAATCGGGATGGAACTGGAAGGCAGGGGCCCGCTCGACTGGCAGGGTGCCGAGCGGGTGATCGGTGTCGAGGACGTCCGGCAGGACGTCGCCATGCTGCGCATCCCGGATGCCCCCGGGCGCATCGAACTGGCGAAGTTCCACCGCCCGAAGGCCATCACCCCCGAGCCCCACAACGCCCCCGCCAACACCCTCGGCATCCGCCGCGTGATGTTCGCCGTCGACGACATCGACGACGTGGTCACCCGCCTCCAGGCCGACGGAGCCGAACTCGTCGGCGAGATCGTCCAGTACGAGAACGTCTACCGCCTCTGCCACATCCGCGGCCCGGAGAACATCGTCGTCGGCTTGGCCGAGCAACTCGGCTGAGCGGACCCCCGTCACGACAGACCGTTTGGGTCGCGCAGGCCGGAGTCCGGCCGGTCGGGCGGTGCGGCACAGAGGGCGACGCGCCGTGGATCCCGCCCCGCTCATGGTTCGGTCAGGATTTCGTCAGGTGCGTTGAGGTCGTTATACGCGCGTCAATACACTCGCCGCCGTTCGTGATCCGCGTAAGTCCCCTACGTGTTCGGGAGGACTGTCGATGGCTCTCACTGTGCGCCGATGGCTGGTGGCGAGTGCGGGAAGTCTCGCGCTGGCGGCGTCCGGTGCCGTGTTCGCTCCGGTCGGTGGTGCGGGTGCTGCCGCGTTTCCCGTGGTGCGTCCGGCGGTTGCCGAGTACGCGCAGGTGTCGGCCGGGGATACCCCGCCCACGCAGGCGCAGTGCGCGGCGGCCGGGCGGCGGTGTTTCGGTCCGCAGGCGATCCGGGCGGCGTACCACGTCGATCCGCTGTACGACAGCGGCTATGACGGCCGCGGTCAGACGATCGCCGTGATCGATTCGTACGGCAGTGACACGATGGCGCACGACCTGCACATCTTCGACCAGGCCTTCGGGCTGCAGCCGATGTGCGGCGAGGAAGGCGTGGCGTGTCAGCCGGGCATGCCCACCTTCGGCGAGCTGCACCTGCAGGGCTCGCCCGCGACGAAGGCGCCGCCGCCGAACAGCAAGGGCACGAAGCAGGAGGACAAGAGCGCGTGGGCGCTCGAAGTCGCCCTCGACGTCGAGATGGCACACGCGATGGCACCCGCCGCGAACATCCTGCTGGTCGCCACGCCCACCGCGGAGACGCTCGGCGTGCAGGGGCTGCCGCAGATGATGGCGGCCGAGCAGTACGTCGTGGACAATCACCTCGCCACGGTGATCTCGCAGTCGTTCGGCACCGCCGAGGGCGCGTTCGGGAGCGCGAATTCGGTGAAGTCGCTGCGGAAGGCTTTCGAGTCGGCCGCACAGAACGGTGTCACCGTGCTCGCCTCTTCGGGTGACGACGGCAGTTCGGGGAGCAAGAAGACCCCGGTGAAGAAGGGCGGCACGACGCTGCCGGACCCGTCCGTGGGGTGGCCGGCGTCCGACCCGCTGGTGACGGGCGTCGGCGGCACGTACCTGTGCACCGACCCGAATGCCACCGCCGACCGCGTGGTGGACAGCACCGACGCGCCCGCCGTCTGCAAGGCGAACCCCGGTCGGGCCGAGGTCGGCTGGACGTTCTCCGGCGGCGGCTTCAGCCAGTGGTTCGACCGGCCCGACTACCAGGCGGGCCTGCCCGCCGGCAGCACCCCGATCGGCGCGCGGCGCGGCGTTCCGGACATCGGCCTCCAGGCCAGTGCCGGGACGGGTGCGCTGGTGTACCTGTCGCTGCCGCCGGACGGGCAGAGCGGCCTCATGTGCGGCACCGCGCCGTGCAGTACCGGCTGGTACGACATCGGCGGCACCTCGCTCGCCTGCCCGGAGTGGGCCGGCCTGGTCGCCGTGGCCGCGCAGCTCAACGGCGGCGGTCTCGGCCCGATCAACCCGGCGCTGTACAAGCTCGCCGCCGACCCGGCGAAGTACGCGGCGGACTTCCACGACGTCACCACGGGCAACAACACCGCCGACCCGGCCGTCCCCGGCTACCCGGCGACGACCGGCTGGGACCCGGTCACCGGCCTCGGCACGCCCGACGCGGCCAAACTTATCCCCGACTTGGTGGCGGCGGCGCACAGCTGACCGCACGCGGTTCGGAGGGAGGGCGGCAGCCCCCGGGGAGTCGGCTCCCCGGGGGCTGCCGCCGCTCCCGGAGCACGGCTCCCGCGCGTCCCCGCCGTTGCGCCGTCCCGGCCCCGTACCGTCGCTCCCATGCCCTCCCTCCGCGCGGTCCTCTTCGACATCGACGGAGTCCTGACGGTCTCCTGGCACCCCGTGCCCGGCGCGCCCGAAGCGCTGGAACGCGTGCGCGCGGCCGGGTTCGCGCTGCGCCTGGTCACCAACACCACCGTCGGCACCCGCGCCGAGATCGCCGAGCGGCTCCGCGCCGCGGGCTTCGAGGTCGCTCCGGACGAGATCCTCACCGCGCCCACCGCCACCGCCCGCTACCTGCGCGACACGTATCCCGGCGCGCGGTGCGTGCTGGTCAGCGAAGGCGACGTCCGGGAGGACCTGGACGGTGTCACGCTGGTGGACGACGACCCCGAGGTGGTTGTGCTCGGCGGCGCGGGCCCGGTGTTCGACTACGCCATGCTGGACCGGATCTTCGGCTGGCTGCGCGGCGGCGCGCGGCTGGTCGCGATGCAGCGGGGCCTCTACTGGCGGACCAGTGAGGGCCTGCAGCTCGACGTCGGCGCGTTCCTGCCCGGGCTGGAGGCGGCGTCGGGGGTGCGGGCCGAGGTGGTGGGCAAGCCCGCGCCGGAGTTCTTCGCGGCGGCGCTGGACGCGGTCGGGGTACAGCCCGCGGAGGCGGTGATGGTGGGCGACGACATCGAGACCGATGTGCTCGCCGCGCAGGCGGTGGGCCTCACCGGTGTCCTGGTGCGCACCGGCAAGTACCTGCCGGAGACGCACCGGAACGCATCCGGGAGACCCGACCACGTCATCGACTCCGTGGCGGATCTCCCGGACATGCTGAGGGGGTGAACCCCCGGTTCGCCGGAACGGCCCCCGGATCAGGCGAGCAGCTTGGTCTTCGCCTGCTGGAATTCCTCTTCACTGAGGGTGCCGTTCGCGCGGAGGTCGGCGAGCTTGGAGAGTTCGTCGGCCGACCAGGTGACGGTCTGGCGGTTGTCGCTGCCCGCCGCGTCGCGGATGTAGTCCTTCATCGCGTCGTCGGCCCGCTGTGCGTAGGCGGCGTCGCGCTCGTGCATGCCGCGGCCGCGGGCGATGACGTAGACCAGCACACCCAGGAACGGCAGCAGGATGACCAGCACCGTCCATCCGGCTTTGCCCCAGCCGCCGAGGTCGTCGCTGCGGAACACGTCCGTGAGGATCTTGAACAGCAGGAAGAACCACATGATCCAGAGGAAGAAGATCATCATGGTCCAGAACGCATTGAGCAGGGGGTAATCCACAGCCACTCCTCGACCCGGCCTCCACAGAAACGGAGGAATGAACCGGAGTAAATCAGACAATTCGCCCACCCGCCTGTCGAGCTCCGCGGGGGGGGTTGCTCCATTTCGGGGAGCGACGCGGGAGTGCGGAATGCGGCGCGAAGACGCCGTGCGCCCACCCATACCAAAACCTACCGATCACTCGGTATTCTCGCCTGCGCTCGCCCGACGCCGCAGACCGAGGCACCCGGATCCGGTGCCGTTCGAAAGGACCGCCATGGCCGCCATTGCGCACAGCCCGGACGCCCAGCCCTCGGAACCGCTGGGCGAGGCGCCGGTCGTCGAAACCCCGGCCGGCGCGGTCCGCGGGGTCATGCTCACCGAGACCAGCGCCGCGTACTTGGGCATCCCCTACGCCGAGCCGCCGGTCGGCGACCTGCGCTACGCCGCGCCGGTCAAGCGCGCGCCGTGGGACGGGGTGCGGGACGCGTCCCGCTACGGTGCCACGCCGCAGCGGATGTACATGACCGGCGTGACGCTGATTCCGGAGCCGTCGTTCCCGGGCGACGACACGCTGCTGGTCAACGTGTTCACCCCGAAGCCGAACGACCCCGAGGCGAAGCTGCCGGTGTTCGCCTGGATCCACGGCGGCGGCTTCATGAGCGGCTCGCCGTCGTCGTGCTGGTACGACGGCGGGGCCTTCCCGCGCGACGGCGTCGTGGTCGTGTCGGTGTCCTACCGCCTCGGCTTCGACGGGTTCGCGTGCCTGGAGGGCGCGCCGGACAACCGCGGCGTGCGGGACTGGGTGATGGCCTTGGAGTGGGTGCAGGAGAGCATCGCGGCGTTCGGCGGCGACCCCGGCCGGGTGACGATCGGCGGCCAGAGCGCGGGCGGCAGCGCGGTGCTGACGCTGCTGGGCATGCCGTCGGCGCAGCACCTGTTCCGGGCGGTGATCGCCGAGTCGCCCGGGGCGTTCGGTTCGAGCCGCGAGGCGGCTGCCGAGCGCGCCGCCCGATTCGCCGAGCGCGTCGGGGTCGCGCCGACCCGCGAGGCGTTCGCGGCGCTCGACGAGGAGGCCGTCTTCACCGCGCAGAAGAAGATGACCGACGAGGAAATGGGCCCGCGGATGGTCAAGAGCCTGACGGGCGACGCCGAACTCTCCGCCTGGGCGCCGTTCGTCGACGGCGACCTGGTGCCGTACGGGATGGAACAGGCCCTGGACAAGGGGGTCGGCGCCGACAAGCCGCTGATCGTCGGCTCGACCGCGGGCGAGTTCGAGATGGTGTCGACGATGCTGCCGGCGGCGCTCGACTGGCTGCCGCGCGGCCTTGCCCTGCGCATGTCCGGGCTGACCGGGGCGCGCGGCAAGGCGTACGGCGCCGTGACACCGGGCAAGCCGCGGCTGCTGCTCGGCCGGATCATGACGGACTACACGTTCCGGTTCTGCGTGGTGCGCACCCTCGCGGCGCGGGACAAGAACCGGGAAGCCGGCACGTTCGCGTACGACTTCCGCTTCACGAACCCGGACGACGGCATCGCCGGCCACTGCATCGAGCTGCCGTTCACGTGGGACTGCCTGGAGAGCGACAACGTCGCGGCGAGCGCCGGACCGAACCCGCCGCAGCACCTCGCGGACACCGCGCACGCCGCGTGGGTCGCGTTCATCCGGGACGGCGACCCCGGTTGGCCGTCCTACGACCGGACGGAGCGCCAGGGCATGGTATTCGACCACAAGTCGCGCGCCGCCGCGGTCTACACACGCGAATCGGACTTGACGGCCGCGCTTGCCGGATAGTCCGTGAGCGGATTCGGTCGGTATTGGTCGAGGATGTGATCGCTGTCTGACCAGGGCTATAAGCCCGGGAGTTCATCTTCTGCCCCGCTTGTCACTTGTTCACCATTGGCAACTCCCGTTGCCGGCGCAGTAGAGTTCACCGATCCACGCGCCGCAGCAACGGGAGGGCCAAGCGCGTGAAGTGCGGACGTCGGCCGGAACGCGGTGCGGGCGCTTGCCGCCATGCGGCGAGGGTCTTTGGCACGCCCATCCGAGCTCAGACGAGGGCCTATGAAATTTCGTCCCCAAAAATCCGGTGAACAGGCCGAGGCTGCCCACGCAACCCGCAAGTCCGAGGCGCCGCGCGCGGTGCGGATCCGCACCCTGCTGGTCCTGGTCGCGCTCGTGGTCACGGCCGCGCTGGGCACCCAGGTGGCGATCACGGCCATGCGGTTGCTCGATCAAGCAGACAGGATTCGGGACGACTCGGTCACGGGAAACAAGGCCGGTCTGCCGAGTTACATGCTGCTCGACCAGATGCAGGCGGAACGCCGGCTCACCGCGGCCCGCCTCGGCGGCAGCCCGGTGGCGCAGCAGGACCTGGAGAAGCAGCGCGCCGCGACGGACAAGGCCGAGGCGGACTTCCAGCGCCTGTCCGGCCCGGAACTCCCGGAGTCCGACCGGTACGTCTACGACTACATCGTGATGGTCAAGGACAAGCTGGTCGGCCTCCAGGAGCAGCGCCGTCTGGCCGACAGCCGCACCGGCGACCCGCAGAAGGTCCTGGACTTCTACACCGTCGCGATCGACCAGACGATCCGGCTGTACCAGGAAATGTCCAACATGGACGACGGGCACCTCACCTACGAGACCCGCCAGTTGGTCGGTCTGATGCACGCCACCGAGGCGCTGTCGCGCGAGGACGCGCTGATCGCGCTGTCCGGCCCGAACCGCATCCTCACCGAGGCCCAGTACTCCGAGTTCGCCCGCAGCGCGGGTGTGCAGCGGTTCGTCTACGGCACCTGGGTCGCGCCGTACCTGCCCGCCAAGGACAAGGCGATCTACGACGCGCTGGTGTCCTCGCCGGCGTGGGCCACCCAGACCCGCATCGAAGACCTCGTCATCTCCCGGCACAAGGCGGCCCCGAACGGCGGGGTCGTCCTGCCGAACGAGATCGACCAGTGGCAGACCGCCCGCGACCAGCTGCGCGGCCCGAGCACCGGGCTGAACGTCACCCGTGTCCAAGGCCTGCTGAACAACTCCTTCGGCAAGGCCGCCGACCTGCGCCACGGCGCATGGTGGCTGGCCGGCGCCAGCGCCGCCGCGGTGCTGTTCATCGTGCTGCTGGTCCTGCTCACCATCCGCACCGTCCTGCGGCGCACCAACACCCTCCGCAAGCACGCCCTCGATCTGGCGGAGCACCAGCTGCCCGGCATCGTCACCGCGCTCCAGCGCGGCGAGGAGGTCGACACCTCGGTCCTCCCGGAGCCCACGCACGCCAAGGACGAGATCGGCCAGATCGGCGACGCGGTGGCCACCTTGGCCCGGCAGGCGTCCGACGGCGCCGAACTGGTGTACCGCGAGCGCCAGGGCTTCGAGCGGTTCGCCGAGGGCGTCACCGGCCGCGCGGTCGTACTGATCGGCGTCCAGCTGCACCAGCTCGAAGTGCTCATGCGCGAGCACGACCGGGACCCCGAACTGATCGGCAAACTCTACGGCCTGGACCACCAGACCGTCCGGCTGCGCCGCCAGATCGAGAACCTTCAGGTACTGTCCGGCGGCGCGATCAGCAGCCCGCACGAGGAGCCCGCGCACATCGCGAACCTCCTGATGGACGCGGCCGGCGAAGCGGCCGGCCACGAACGCGTCGACAAGCACTTCCTCGCCGACGCGCGCGTCATCCCGTCGGTGGCGAGCCAGCTCACCCACGTGCTCGCCGAACTGATCGAGAACGGCGCGCGCTACTCGCCGCCGGACTTCAAGGTCGTGGTACGCGCGCAGCACGCCGTGCACGGCCTCACCGTCGAGATCGAAGACCGCGGCATGGGCCTCACCCCCGCCCAGTACGAAGCGCTGAACGCGCGTCTCGCCAAGGTCCCGCTCTACGCCGAGATGGCGGACAACGCCGCCCAGCTCGGCCTGTTCGTGGTCGGCCGCCTGGCCGCCCAGATCGGTCTCGAAGTCACTCTGCGCCGCTCGGTGTACGGCGGCACCGCGGCGATCGTGCTCATCCCGCGCTCGCTGCTCGCCCACGCGGGCGACGAGCCGGCGGCACCGCAGGTACCCGCCGCGGTGCAGCACGACCGGCCGGAGACGCAGAACGGTCTCCCGGTGCGGCCGCTGGTCCCCCGCGCCGCGCACGCCGCACCCCCCGCGGCGGCCCCGTCCCCGGCCGCCGACGTTCCGCACCCCGCCGCCGCTCCCGCCGCCCCTGCCGGCCCCCGGCACGCGGCCGTCCCGGAGCAGCGCCCCACCACCCCGGTGGCCGAGGCCGCGACGTACCGTCCGGCCGAGGACACCGGTCTCGCCCCGCTCCCCCGGCGGGCACGTGGCACCCACCTGGCCGCGCAACTGCGCGACGAAACCGGCGAGGTGGAGCAGGCCGCCTTCGCCGCCGACTCGCCCGAGGCGGCTCGCGACATGTACCGCGGCCTCCAGGCTGCTTTCGACCAGGCCGAGCAGCCCGACCGGATCGACAACGCAGACAGCGCCGAGGACACCCCGGCGCCGCGATAGGGAACGGAAAACGCATGTTCAGCGACAACTCCTACTCCAGCAATCCGTTCGACGAGCAGATCTACCGGATGCTGCACGCGAACCTTGCGGACGTCCCGGAACTCCTGGGCGCCGTCCTGCTGTCCGACGACGGCCTGGCCAAGTCCTCGTTCGGCTTCGACCGCGAGACGGTCGAGCACCTGGCCGCCGCCGGCACCGGCTACGCCAGCCTGGGCCGCGGCCTCGCGAACGGCATCCAGGGCGGACCGCTGCTGCACAGCGTGATCAAGATGGCCGACCGCACCATGATCATCACCAACTGCGGCGAAGGCAGCACCATCGTCGTGGTGACCGGCGCCAAGGCCGACATGGGCGCCGTGATGTACGAAGTGCTCCGCGTCGCCCGCGCCGTCGGCGACTTCATGGGCACCGCACCCCGGTCGAACGCGGCGGCCACATGACGGGGCGGCACACCGACGGCATACCCGCGCGGCGCACCCGCCCGTTCGCCCTGGCCGGGTCCTCCGCCCGGTCCGACGCGGTGCGCATCACCATGAACTCCCTGGTGACCGCCGCCGTGCCCGCCGAGGCGACGAACACCCTGCCCGACGAATGGCGCGCGATCCTCGCGGTGTGCCATTCGGCCCCGGCGCAGACCGTGATCGTCACCGAACTCGCGGCCCGGCTGCACGTGTTCGTCACGCCGCTCAGCGCCATGCTGGGCGAGCTGCTCGCCCGTGGGCTGATCACGCACCAGCCCGCGGAGAGCGCGGACCACGCCTCCAACATCCACCTCCTCCACCGAGTCAGGGACGGCCTTGCCCGCAAACTATGACGCCGCGACGGCGTCCGGCATACCGCAGATCAAGATCCTGGTCGCCGGGGGCTTCGGGGTCGGAAAGACCACCTACGT
The DNA here is from genome assembly GCF_049534875.1 of Uniformispora flossi. NCBI lineage: Bacteria > Bacillati > Actinomycetota > Actinomycetes > Kitasatosporales > Streptomycetaceae > Uniformispora > Uniformispora flossi. Next base: position 347,160 of record NZ_JBMULZ010000007.1, on the reverse strand, counting down.
GGGCACCGTGAGCGAGATCCGCCCGCTGCGCACGGAAGAACGCCTCACGGCGGCCGGGGTCGGCGTGGACGATCTGCACGGCGTCGAGAACAAGACGGCCACCACCGTGGCCATGGACTTCGGCCGGATCACCCTGCCGGACGCCACCGTGTACCTCTTCGGCACGCCCGGCCAGGACCGCTTCTGGTTCATGTGGGACGACCTCCTGCGCGGCGCGTACGGGGCGATCGTCCTCGTCGACACGCGTCGGCTGGACCGCAGTTTCGCCGCCGTGGACTTCTTCGAGAAGCGCGGCACGCCGTTCGTCATCGGCGCGAACTGCTTCGACGGGAAACAGGCGTACACCCCCGACGCGATCCGCGACGCCCTCGACCTCGTCGACCCCACGACCCCCGTCCTCATGCTCGACGCCCGGCAGAGGGCTTCGGCCCGCGACGTGATGCTCGCCCTCATGGACCGGGTCATCGCCCGGGCCGAATCCGCCGCCCGGGTCTGATCCTCCGTGCTTCCGTCCACCCTCCATCGCTTGATTCGGCTTTCCGAAAGGAAGTACGACCGCCATGCCTCCCCTTGACGTCTCGTCCGCGATATCCACGCCCGTCGACCTCTTCGACGACGCCGTGGTCGCCGACCCGTATCCGACGTACGCCGAACTCCGGGCGCTCGGACCGGTCGTCTACCTCGAACGCGCGCAGACCTGGGCGCTGCCGCAGTACGCGTCCGTCAAGGCCGCGCTGAGCGACCCCGACACGTTCTCCAGCGTCAACGGCCTGCACCTCAACCCCGAGGGCAACCAGTGGGTGACGGCGAACTCCGTCCTCGCCACCGACGGCCTGGAGCACGCCCGCCTCAAGCGCGTCCTGTCCAAGGAACTCGCGCCGCGCGCCATCAAGGACCTCGGCGACAACCTGCGGGCGCGCGCCGACGCGCTGGTCGCCGGGCTCGCCGGGCGCGAGTCGTTCGACGCCGTGCGTGACCTGGCCGCGCCGTACGTCACGGACGTGATCTTCGAGCTGATGGGCCTGCCGGACGTCGACCCCGGCGACCTGATGAAGCAGATCGAGTCGGTCTTCGACACCTTCGGCGCCCCGAACCCGCGGGTGTACGCGGGACTTCCGGCCGCGCAGGCGATGTTCGAGTTCCTGCAGACCGTGGCCACGCGGGAGAACGTCCGCCCGGGCAGCTGGCTCGCCGCCGCCCACGCGGCCGCCGACCGCGGCGAGATCGCCGAGCACGAGTGCGTGATGACCATGGCGGCCTACCTGACGGCCGGCATGGACACCACCATCCACTCCATCGCGACGGCCGTGCACCACCTGACCGCCGACCCCGAGCAGTGGAAGCTGGTGCGCAACGGCGACGCGTCGTACGAGGCGCTCTTCGGCGAGACGCTCCGCTACGACGCCCCGATCCAGGGCTTCGGCCGCCGCGTCACCGCCGACACGAAGATCGGCGACGTCACCGTCCCGGCGGGCGACCAGGTCTGGCTGATGTTCGGCTCCTCGGGCCGCGACACCGACAAGTGGGGCCCGGACGCGGACCGCTTCGACGTCCGCCGCCCGGGCACCGACCAACACCTCGCCCTGGGCTTCGGCGCCCACCTGTGCGCCGGAAACCACCTCGCGCTCATGGAGTTCGACGCGATCTTCACCGCACTCGGCAAGCACTGCCCCAACCTGGCCGCCGACCCGGACACGGCCCCCGAGCGCGTGCTGAACAACGTGCTCCGGGTGTGGGACCGGGTGCCGGTCCGACCGCAGGGCTGACCGGGGCGCTTCGGCGCGACCCTGGAACGATCCCGAACGGCCCCGAACGACCCCGAACGATCCTGTGCGGCACCATCGGTCTCCGGTGGTGCCGCACAGGCGTTTCCGGGCGGCTCCCCCTACGGCTCCCCCGTCACCGCCCGGTGGCTGTCACCGGGAGGCGGAGCCAGCCCGCGAAGGCATTCGAGCGGAGGCGTTGCGGGTCGCCGGTGCGTTCGAAGCGGGTCACCCGGCGGAGGATTTCGTCGAGCATGAGGCGGACGTCGAGGCGGGCGAGTTGGGCGCCGACGCAGAAGTGCGGGCCCCCGCCGCCGAAGCCGATGTGGTTGTTGGGGGTGCGCCAGGGGTCGAAGGTGTGGGGGTCGGCGAAGTGGTGTTCGTCGCGGTTGGCGGAGGAGAAGGACATGACGACCTTGTCGCCCGCCTTGATCGCCTGGCCGCCGAGTTGGTGGTCTTCGGTGGCGGTGCGGCGGAAGTTCATGGCGGGGCTTCCCCAGCGCACGAGTTCCTCGACGAGGCTCGGCGGGCACTCTCCGGCGGCGGTGAGCCGGTCGTACAGGTCCGGCCGGTCGGCAAAGAGGCCGATCGCTTCGGCCACGGTGTGGCTGGTGGTTTCGACGCCGCCGATGACCACGACGAGGATGAACGAGGCGATCTCGTCGTCGGACAGCTGGTCGAAGGTGCCGTCCTCGCGTTCGATCCGGGCGTCGAGCAGCTCGGCGAGGATCCCGTCGCCTCCGTCGCGACGGGCTCGCGCGATCAGTTCGTGCCCGTACTCGAGCGCCTTGCGCTGCACTTCGAAGCGCGAGGACAGACCCGGATTGTGCGCGGGCTCCTGGTTGTTGGTGACCTGCTCGACCCACGGCAGGACCATGTCCCAGTCGGCCTCCGGCACGCCGAACATCCGGGCGACCATGCGGAACGGCAGGTGCCGGCTGATGTCGTGCACGAAGTCGACCTCGTCCGCCGCGAGCAGGTCGTCGACCAGGTCGGCACAGATGGCCTCGATCTGCCCGGTGAGCTGCTGGAGCCTGCGGGGCGTGAACGCGCCGCGGACGAGTTTGCGGGTGCGGGTGTGCTGCTTGGGGTCCTGGTTGACGAACACCAGGCGCCGCACCCGCAGTTCCTCTTCGCTGACCGGGTCTTCCAATGACGACGCGCGCAGCCAGTTCGAGTAGCGGCGCCAGTCGCGGTTGACCTCGACGACGTCGTCGAAGCGGGCGATCAGCCAGTAGCCGGTGCCGTCCTTCTCGTCGTGCCAGGCCACCGGGTCGTGTGCGCGCAGCCAGGTGAAGTAGTCGTGCGGGACGCCGGAGACGAACACATCCGGGTCCATCAAGTCGATGCGTTCCATGGTCGGTTCCTGTCGGGCCGGGAGACGGGGAGGCAGCTCAGCTGTCGTGGCCGAAGGCGACCGCGTCGGGGCGATCCTCCTCGGACCAGCGGTTCCAGTGCACGTGGCGCTCCAGGTCGGCGCGCGGGCCGGGGCGGAAGTCCGTGCCGAGGGTGTAGGCGACCGGGAACAGGCCGGCCTGGCTGGTGCGCTCGTACGGGATGCCGAGCAGGTCGGCCATCTCCTTCTCGCGGTGCAGGTGCAGCGTCGTCCACGCACTGCCCAGGCCGCGGGTGCGCAGCGCGAGCATGAAGTTCCAGACGCCGGGCAGCACCGACCCCCACGCGCTGGCCTGGTCGAACATGGCGCGCCGCTCGACGCGGCCGGTGAACGTCGGGACCACCAGGACCGGGACCTCGTGGAGGTGATCGACGAGGTGGGTGACCGAGCGGGAGATGCGGTCCTGCGCGGGGCTGCTGGGATAGATGGACCGCTTGCCGGCCTCCCGGGCCCGCTGCGACGCGGCGAGCTGGTCGGCCAGCGACGCCCGGTAGATCGCGGCCATGCCGGCGCGGACCGCCGGATCGTCGACGACGACCCAGCGGTAGCTCTGCACGTTCGACCCGTTCGGCGCCTGGAACGCGATGCGCAGGCACTCTTCGACCACGTCTCGGGGCACCGGGCGCGCGAGGTCGAGTCGGCGGCGGACGGTGCGCGTGGTGGTCAGCACCTCCTCGGCGGTCAGGTCCAGGATGGGCGATGCGTCGGTCACGGCGAACCTCCGTTCCGCCGGACCCGGGGCACGCTCCGCCCGGACCGGCGCTTGTCATAGCTAAGATGCTTTTTATAGCTATGATTAATCGCCGAGTCGAGACCCGTCGGCAGGGAAAGAGGGCGGCTCGAACGCGGGGATGCCCAGGTCGTCGAGGAGCTGGTGCATGACGTGCCAGGGGAGGTTCGGGTTCGCCGCGGCGTGCCGCGGATGCTGCGGCAGGAGCTTCATCAGCACCTCGACGGGCAGGTGGCGGCTGCGCAGGGCGCCCGCGCGGACCTCTGCGTACTCGTCCGCAATCAGCCGGACGGCCAGGTCCGGGGTGAGGTAATCGCTCATCGTCGCGGTCCAGCGCACGCGGCGACTGGGGTGGGAGACAAGGCGCTCGATGTCGTGCCACGGGTAGGTGGGACGGAACCGCAGGTCGTCCCAGCGGGCTCCGTTCCAGTTCGCGTACATGTCGAGCACGAGTTCGGCCGGGGCATCGTCGCAGTGCTGGGCGAGGGTCAGGCGCACGAAAAGATCCTCGTCCGAGGCAAGGGCCGCCACGACATCGGCCGGGAGCCGGGGCGCGGTGGCGGCGCTGCGGCGCATAAGCGGGTGCGCCGAGGAGGCGATGCGCCGCAGCGTGTCGGGGCTTCCGTAGGCGGCGCGTATCCAGCGCGGAATCGTATGCCGGTAGGGGTGCACGGTGTCGCGGATCGCGAGCCGTTCGGCGTCGGTGAGTTCGGGGCGCAGCGATATGGCGATCCGGATTCTGTCGTCGTCGGACTCGGCGAGTTCGGCAAGGAGTTCGGGGGCTAGGTCAGGGTCGTCGGACAGGCGCGCGTGGGAGTTGCTGCGGTATTCGTAGTCAAACGGGTCGTGGTCCATCCGTGCCCGCGGGACCGCGTCGTCTCTCGCGGCTGCTTGCCGACGGCGGAGCAGCTCGCCCACAGCCGCGGTGCGGACCTTGTCGTCGGCGTCGGCAGTAAGGGCGAGCAGATCGGTTTCGGGAAGGTTGCCGTGCAGGAGCAATGATCGGCGCACCCTCGGATCGGGGTCCCGCACGAGGCGGGACAGCACCGCCTCGGAGACGAGGGCCTTACCCCAGGGATCGACCCAGCCGGACGCTTCCCGCAGCGCGCGGAAGCGAATCGTCGCGTCCGGGTCGTCGAGGAAGCGCAGCCGGATTGCCGGGTCCTCGATGTGGTCGCTGTCGACGACCAGTCGGCGCACCGCCGGATTCGGGCAGGCGACGACAGCGTCGACCTGAGCCGGCGTCAATCCCCAGGCGCCCTTGGAGAGGAAGTCGCCGTCGCCCGGCAGTGGGTCGACCGCGAGCAGGCGGGCGAACACGGAGTGCGGGGCGGAGCGGTTCCAGGCAAGTCCCCGGAGCACGTCGGCACGGGAAGGAGGCGGTGGCGAGGTCACGGTCATGCCGGACATCGTGCCTCGTCCGGTGGCTTGCTCGGCGCCGAGGGCGCGAGCGGGTTCCCCGCTGTGCCTGGGGCGGCCCGCACGCTATATCGGAACGGTTATACACAGGCCGCCAAAGAGCATTAGACGGTCATACCCCCGACTCGCCATTCTCGTGGCAGCGCCGAACCCGCGGCGGGCCACGAGGGGAACGGGCATGGCACACACATCCGGCATCCGGGCCGGGCAGGTCGCGCACTACGTCGACGGGGCGTTCGTGCCCGGCGGGTCGCAGACGTTCCCGCTGGTGGACCCGGTCGACGGGGCCGTGCGTGGCAGCGTGCCGGAGGCCGACGAAGCCGTCGTGGACGCGGCCGTGCGCGCCGCCCGGCAGGCGCTGGCGGGCCCGTGGGGCTCGGCCGCTGCGGCGGAGCGCACGGCGGTGTTGCGCCGGATCGCCGACGGGATCGAGGCCCGGTTCGACGATTTCGTCGCCGCGGAAGTCGCGGACACCGGTAGGCCGCGCGAGCTGGCGGAGACGGTCGACGTGCCGCGCGCGATCGGCAACTTCCGGGCCTACGCCGATCTGCTCTACGGGCGACCGGAGCGCAGCTACTCCACCGCCGTCCCGGCGTGGAGCGGCGGCTCCGGACACGCCCTCAACTACACCGTGCGCAAGCCGCTGGGCGTCGTCGCGGTCATCTCCCCGTGGAACCTGCCGCTGCTGCTGCTCACGTGGAAGGTCGCGCCCGCGCTGGCGGCCGGGAATGCGGTGGTCGCCAAGCCGTCGGAGGAGTCGCCGTCCACCGCGACGCTGCTGGCCGAGGTGGTCGACGCCGCCGGGCTGCCCGCGGGCGCGTTCAATCTCGTGCACGGCCACGGCGCGGGCGCGGCCGGCGAGTTCCTGACCCGGCACCCGGGGGTGGATGCGGTGGCGTTCACCGGCGAGTCGGCGACCGGCAGCGCGATCATGCGCAATGCCGCCGATCACGTGACCGCGGTGTCGTTCGAACTCGGCGGCAAGAACCCGGCGGTGGTGTTCGCGGACGCGGACCTCGAGGAGGCGGTCGCCGGCACTGTCCGCTCGGCGTTCACCCACGCGGGGCAGATCTGCCTGTGCACCGAACGCGTGTATGTCGAACGCCCGGTCTTCGACCGATTCGTCGACGAGCTCGGCAAGCGCGCCGCGGCCCTGCATCGCGACAAGGTGCTGTCGTACTACCGGCTGGCCGTCGAGGAAGGGGCGACGGCGGTCGCGGGGGGTGGGGAGCCGCGGTTCGGCGACGCGCGCGACGGCGGCTTCCACGTCGAGCCGACCGTGCTGACCGGGCTGCCGAACAGCGCGCGGACGCTCCAGGAGGAGATCTTCGGCCCGGTCTGCCACATCGCCCCGTTCGACACCGAGGAGGAGGCCCTCGCGCTGGCCAACGACTCGCGCTACGGGCTCGCCGCGACCGTGTGGACCCGGGATCTGGCCCGCGCGCACCGCTTCGCACCCCGGCTCGACGCCGGGATCGTGTGGGTCAACACCTGGAACCTGCGCGACCTGCGCACCCCGTTCGGCGGTGTCAAAGCGTCCGGCATCGGGCGGGAAGGTGGGGAATACTCGCTCGACTTCTTCTCCGAGCCCGTCAACATCTGCATCGCGTACTGACGGACATCACCGAAGGCGCGGCGCACCCGAGCAGCGAAGGGACCCGAACGATGGCCACCGAGACCGGGGACACCCCCACCGCGGACACCGATCCCACCAACAACGGGACCGCGGACCGTGTCGACGCCGCGGCGCGCCGCCTCGCCGACGCGGAACGCACCGGCGTCCCCTGTGCCCCCGTCCGCGACCTCGTCACCACCGCGGAGGACGCCTACGCCGTCCAGGAGCACCTGACCCGCGCCCGCCTCGCCGAAGGACGGCGGCTGGTCGGCCGCAAGATCGGCCTCACCTCGCGCGCGGTGCAGCAGCAACTCGGCGTCGACACGCCCGACTTCGGCATGCTGTACGCGGACATGGCGGTGCCGGACGGTGCCGAGATCCCGGTCGGCGCGGTCCTGCAGCCCCGCGTCGAGACCGAGGTCGCCCTGGTGCTCGACCGGGACCTGACGCACGAACGGCACACCGTCGCGGACCTCATCCGGGCGACGGCGTTCGCCCTGCCCGCGATCGAGGTGGCCGGCAGCCGGATCCGGGACTGGGACATCACGCTCGCGGACACGGTCGCCGACAACGCGTCGTCCGGCATGTACGTCCTCGGCAGCCGTCCGGTGGCGTTGGCCGACGTCGACCTGCGCTTGGCCGGCATGGTGCTCGACCGGCGCGGCGCCCAGGTGTCCGTCGGCGCGGGCGCGGCGTGCCTGGGCCATCCGCTCAATGCCGCGCTGTGGCTCGCGGACACGCTCGTCCGGGTCGGGCGGCCGCTGCGCGCGGGCGACACCGTGCTGACCGGCGCGCTCGGCCCGATGGTCGCCGCGGTGCCCGGCGATGTGTTCGAGGCGCGCGTCGACGGGCTCGGGGACGTGCGGGTCGCGTTCGCCGCGGCGGACGCTTCGTGAGCACCCCGACCGGCCCCGACACCCCGGGAGTTCCCCAGATGACCGATCATCCGCAGATCGCGGCGTTCGCGCGGACGCTCGACGACGCCGCCCGCACCGGCCGCACCACCGGCCTGCTCACCGCGGACGCCCCGGACCTCTCCCTGGACGCGGCCTACCGCGTGCAGCGCGCCGTGATCGCCAGCCGCCAGGCCCGCGGCGAGTCCGTCATCGGCGCCAAGATGGGCTTCACCAGCCGGGCGAAGATGGCGCAGATGGGCGTCGACGACGTCATCTGGGGCCTCCTGACCGACGCCATGCAGGTGGAGGACGGCGGGACGCTGGCCACCGAGGGGCTGATCCATCCGCGTATCGAGCCGGAGATCGCGTTCCTCGTCGGGGAACCGCTGTCCGGCCGGATCACCCCCGCCGAGGCGGCGCGGGCGGCGGCCGGGATCGCGGTCGCCTACGAGGTGATCGACTCGCGGTACGCCGACTTCCGCTTCACCCTCCGGGATGTCGTCGCGGACAACGCCTCCGCCTGCGCGTTCGGCGTCGGCCCGTGGCATGCGCCGGACGGGGTGGCGGCCGGCAACCTCGGCCTGGTCATGGAAGTGGACGGCCGCCCGGTCGCGGCCGGGTCGTCCGCGGCCATCCTCGGGGGTCCGCTGCGGTCCTTCGCCGCCGCGGCGCGGCTCGCCGACGCCGCCGGATCGCCGCTGCGGCCGGGCGACATCGTGCTGGCCGGGGCCGCCACGGCCGCGGTTCCGCTGGCTGCGGGGGCCCATGTGCGCGTGGTGGCGTCCGGGTTGGGGCGGGTGGAGGTGACGGCGCGGTGAGTGCCTCCGACGGTGTTGTGGTGCCGGGGAAGGCCGTGCCGCGCGGCCGGTTCCCGCATCTGAAGCGGGCCGGGGACCTGGTGTTCGTGTCCGGCACCAGTTCGCGGCGTCCCGACGGGACGTTCGCGGGGGCGAGCGCGGACGCCATGGGCGTCACCGACCTGGACATCCGGGAGCAGACGCGCGCGGTCATCGAGAACATCCGCGACCTGCTGGCGGCGGTCGGAGGCGGCTTGGCGGATGTCGTGGCGGTCACCACGTACCTGGTCGGCATGAACGACTTCGGCGGCTACAACGAGGTGTACGCCGAGTACTTCGACGAGACCGGGCCCGCGCGCACGACCGTCGCCGTCCACCAACTCCCCCACCCCCACCTGCTGATCGAGATCTCCTGCACGGCCCACGTGCCCGTGGACCGCAGCCGTTCCGAGGAGGCACCGAGATGACGACCACCGGACCCGCGGCACTCCCGAAGCTCGTCCACGGGATGCCGTTCAACTTCGGCGCGTGGATCGACGAGCACCGCGACCTGCTGCGGCCGCCGGTCGGGAACATCCAGGTGTGGCGCGAGGCCGACCTGATGGTCACCGTGGTCGGCGGGCCCAACCAGCGCACGGACTTCCACGACGACCCGATCGAGGAGTTCTTCTACCAGCTCAAGGGCGACATGGTGTTGCGCGTCATGGAGGAGGAAGGCCGCCCGCCGGTCGACGTGCCGATCCGGGAAGGGGACGTGTTCCTGCTGCCGCCGCATGTGCGGCACTCGCCGCAGCGCCCGGAGCCGGGGAGCGTCGGCTTGGTCGTGGAGTTCGCCCGCTCCGCGGGCCTGGTCGACGCGTTCGAGTGGTACTGCGTCGCCTGCCACCGGCTGGTGCACCGGGCGGAGATCCGACTGCGGTCGATCGTGACGGATCTGCCGCCGGTGTTCGAGGCGTTCTACGGCGGCGACCGGACGTGCGGGCACTGCGGAGCCGAGCATCCCGGACGCACCTGGCCGGAGGAGATGCGGCCTTCGACGGGGCGCACGGTCTGACCGTCCCCGTCCCGTCCCCCTCGCATGCCGCAACCGCACAACCCGGAGGTTCCGTGACCATCATCGACGTCCACACGCACGTCTTCCCGCGCCTGTCCCGCACCGAGTCGCGCATCCTCGCGGGCGCGGGCGAGCCGTGGCTGCGCGTGCACGGGGACGGCACGGGGATGATGATGAGCGGCGAGGACGAGTACCGCCCGGTCGTCGCGCCGCTGTGGGATCCGCACCGGCGGCTGGCGGACATGGACGCGGCCGGCGTCGATGTCCAGGTCGTGTCCCCGACGCCGCTGATGTTCGGCTACGACGCCGATCCGGTGCGGGCCGCCGAGTGGTGCGATCTCGTCAACGACCGCATTCTCGCCTTCTGTGCGACCGATCCGGCGCGGCTGCTGCCGCTCGCCCAAGTTCCTTTGCAAGACCTCGCGTCGGCATGCGCGGCGGCTTCGGCCGCCAAGGCGGCCGGACACCGCGGCGTGCACATCGGCAACCACGTCGGCGAGCGCTACCTGGCCGACGAGGCGATCGTCGCGTTCCTGACGCACTGCGCGCACGAGGACATCCCCGTGCTCGTGCATCCGTGGGACATGCTGGCTCCGGAGCGCATGCCCGGGCACATGCTGGCGTGGCTGGTGGGGATGCCCGCGGAGACGCAGCTGAGCATCCTCGGCATGGCGCTGGGCGGGGCGTTCGAGAAGCTGCCGACGAGCCTGCGCCTGTGCTTCTGCCACGGCGGGGGAAGCTTCGCGTACCTGCTCGGGCGGGCGGACAACGCCTGGCACCACCGCGACCTGGTGCGGGCGGATTCACCGAAGCCGCCGTCGGCGTACGTCGACCGTTTCTTCGTCGACTCGGCGGTGTTCGACCCGCGCGCCTTGCGCCTGCTCGTCGACGTCATGGGCGCCGAACGGGTCATGCTCGGCACGGATTTCCCGTTCCCGTTGGGCGAGCGGGAGCCCGGGCGGGTGGTGCGCGAGTGCGCCGGGCTGAGCGCCGCGGAGCGGGACATGATCCTCGGCGGCAACGCGCTGCGGTTCTTCGGCGCGGAGGCGGAGGCCGGTTCCGGCCCCGGCCCGGAACGACGGGCCGGGGCCGGCCGGTGATCAGAGGTTGTTCGGCTCCCAGACCGGCAGCCAGACGTCGTTCGGGGCGCCGCCGGAAACGCAGTCGTACTGGATCAGGTTGCGGCCCGTGCCGACCCCGCCTTCCACGTTGAGGCACTTGCCGCTGGACTTGACGACGACCTGGTAGCCGGTGCCGACCGGGACGAACTTCCACAGCTCGTTGTCGGAGCTGCCGCAGGTGTACTGGATCACCTGCGTGCCGTTGGCGTTTCCGCTGCCCTGCACATTGAGGCACTTGCCGCTGTTGACCGCCTTGAGGCGGTAGTAGCCGCCGAGCGCGGAGTCCAGCTCCCAGCGCTCGTTGGTCGTGCCGGACCACGGGTACTGGATGATCGGCACGCCGTCCGCGGTGCCCGCGCCTCGGACGTTCGCGACCTGCTTGGCGTCGCTCGCCAGCCGCAGCGTGAACTGCTGGGCCACGATGGACCGCGCCTGCGACGCCGGGGCCGCAGCCGCCTCGTCCGCGGAGTCGCTGGCGCCGGCCGAACCCGCCACCAGCCCGGTGGACATCGCGACCACCGCGGCGCCCACGGCCCATTGCTTGCGCATCTTCACGTTCTTTGCCTCCACGTAGGGTCGCCGCACAGCTGCGGCGATCACAGAAAGTAATGGCATCATCACCAAAAAGCCAGATGGTTGGCGTCGTGTCGTGCGCGTCACCCGAACCGCCCCACCGCCGCCGGGCCGAGCGGGCGAAGCAGGCGCGGGATGTCCGCGGGCCCGGAGCGCACGGCGGCCCCGCAGGTGCCTCACCTGCGGGGCCGCCGTGCCGCGCGTCACGCCCGTACCGCCACCGCTTCCACCTCGAACAGCACGTCCGGGGCCGCCAGGCTCGCCACGCCGAGGAGGGTCTGGACCGGTGGATTGCCGCCCCACAGCTCGGCTACCGTTCCCGCGATCGGGCCCAGCTTGGTGACATCGTGGTCGACTACGTAGGTCCGCAGCTGGACGACGTCGGCGAAGTCGAGGCCGTGCGCGGCGAGGGCGGTGCCGAGGTTGTGGAACGTCCGCTTCACCTGCTCGGCGAAGTCGGCGGAGACGACGGCGCCGTCCGGGTCCGAGGCGTACTGGCCTGCGATCAGGACCAGTTCGGCACCGGCCGGGACCGCGGCGGTGTGTGCGTAGCCGAACGGGGTCGGGTCGTGCAGGCCGTCCGGGTTGACGAGGGTGTGGGCCATGGGAGTCACCTCTCCTGGGTGGCGAACGGGAGTCGGGTGAAGCCTCGCAGCGAATACACGACATCGAATGTCATGTATTCCGGTAGCGTTTTCGGATGCGTGCCGATCGGCTGGTCTCGATGGTCCTGCTGCTGCGGCAGCACGGCCGGCTGTCCGCGACCGCATTGGCCCGCGAGCTGGAGGTGTCCACGCGGACGGTGCTGCGGGACATCGAGGCGCTCTCGGCGTCCGGCGTCCCCGTGTACGCCGAGCGCGGCCGGAACGGCGGCTTCACGCTGCTGCCCGGCTTCCGCACGGAGCTCACCGGCCTGAACCACGACGAGGCGCTCGCCCTGCTCGTCGCCGGATCACGCCGCGGTGCCCAGGCGTTCGGCCTCGGCACGCCACTGGCCTCGGCCATGCGCAAAGTCGTCGACGCGCTCCCGGAGGACCAGCAAGCCACCGCGGCCGGCGCGGCGCGGCGGCTGCTCGTCGACCCGGAGACCGATCTGCTGGCCCGCAGCACGGTCGACGAGGAACTGCCGGACGCGGTCGTGGCCGAAGTCCGGCGCGCGGTCCTCGCCGGGCACAAGCTGCGCATCCGCTACGCGGCGGCGGACGGCGACCGGGCCCCAGCCTGGCGCACCGTCGACCCCGTCGGCCTGGTCACCGTCCGCGGCCAGGGCTACCTCCTGGCCGCGCGGTCGGGTGCCGACCGCACCTACCGGCTGTCCCGGATCGCCGCCGCCGAGGAACTCGACGAACCGGCACAGCGGCCGGACCGGGTCGACCTCGACCGTGCGTGGCGGGACCGCAGCACGCGGTTCCGTACCGGCGGCGACCAAGTCACCGTGCTGCTCCGGCTCGACCCGGCCCGCCGGGACGAACTGGCGAAAACCGCGCTGACCGTCGACGGCGCGGAGACAGACGACGACGGCCTGCTGCGCCTGCACGCCACCTTCCAAGACGCCCGCCACGCCGAATGGGCTCTCTGGCAACTCGCTACCGGCGCCGAAGCGTTGTCCCCGGAATGGCTGCGGGAATCCCTGCGCGACCGCGCCACCGCCCTCGCGGCCCGCTACGGGAGCGGCGTACCTCAGAACCCGGTGCCGCGACCCGGCACACCCCAGAACCCGGCTTGACCAATCGCTGACCCAACGCCCTTCCGCAGAGCGGGCCCGCTGCCAGCATGGCCGCATGTCGACCACGCAGCCGATCCCGCCGGGGGAACCGGCCGACGCCCCGGCCCGCGGCCCCGCGCCGCGCCGCTCCCCCGCCGGGGTGCGGGCGCAGTTCTACGGCCAGCCGTTGATCGTGCTGGGCATCGTCGTCGGGTGTGTGCTGATCCTCGCGTGGGTGGTCGTCGCGGCGCTCGGGAACATCGGTTCGCCCGGGTCGGGTTCGAGCGGCCGCGGGGTCAGCCGGACGTCGTCCTCCAACGTGTGGATCGGCCGCCGCCGGCTGCGGCTGGAACTGCGCGGGACCGAGGCCGAGTGGCGGGAATGGGCCGCCGAGAAGCTGCGGGTGACCACCGCCAAGGCCACCGCCGCCGACGCCAAGAAGCGGGCGAAGGCCGCGCCGGGGGACGAGCCGCTGCCGCAGCCGAAGATCTCGCTGATGGCCTGCGACCGGCGCACGCTCACCGCCGACGACGTCGCCGCCCTCGCCCGCCCGTTGGGGTGGCAGGTCACGAGCGAGGACGCCAACCGGGAGATCTGGCTGTCCCGCGACGCGGCCTGACACCGGGGGGCAGACCCAGCAGGGCAGGGGCAGGGGCAGGGGCAAGGGCAGGTGCAGGGGCACGGGCACGGCAACCGGACCGCGCGCAGGTCGGATCCGTTGACTTCAACCTGACTTCACGTTGCAGGATGGCCGACCAACCCCACCGCATCGCCCTTGATGCCCTGCCGAGGAGTGTCCCGATGACCACCGATTCCGGCTTCTACTCGATCATCGACTACACCGTCGACGGCCCCGCGACCCAGCGCGAACTGGTCGCCGCGTTCGCGGAGATCCAGGAGCGCTGGGTGCGCTTCTACCCCGGCTACCGCTCGGCGCGTTTCCACGTCAGTACCGACGGCACCCGCGTCTACAACATCGTGCATTGGGAGAGCGAAGCGGACTACCGCCACTTCGTGGAGACGTCCGATACCGACGGCCGCATGGCGGCCATCGGCAAGGCCTTGGAAGGGCTGACGGGGAAGGCGGAGCCGCGGATGAGCGGCGTGCCGACGTACACGGTCGTCCGGGAGGTCGGGCCGGGGCCGGAGGGTCCGGCAGCCTAGTCTTCTCTGACGGCGGCGCTGCCGCCGGAAGCAGAACCACATGAAGCAGAACTGCGTCGAGCCGGACCGAGCCAGGGGGAAACATGACGTCGGAAGCCGCCCCGGTGCATGCCGCCGGTGACCTGCTGGCCGCCGTGCTGCCGCCGGACGTGGTGGCCGTCGCGTGCTTCGACGACCCGCCCGGGACGGTGCTGTTCCCCGAGGAGGAGGCGGCGATCGCCCGCGCCGTCGACAAGCGGAGGCGGGAGTTCACGACGGTACGCCGGTGCGCCCGGGAGGCGCTCGCCCTACTGGGCGTGCCCGCGGCACCGCTGCTGCCCGGCGAGCGCGGGGCCCCGGCCTGGCCGGACGGGCTGGTCGGCAGCATGACGCACTGTGCGGGGTACCGGGCCGCGGCGGTCGCGCCGGCCACCCGGATCCGGACCCTCGGCATCGACGCCGAGGAAGCGGCGCCGCTGCCCGGCGGCGTCCTCTGTTCGGTCTCCTCCCCCGGCGAGCGCACCGCGCTCGCCGGGCCGGCCGCGGACATGCCGGAAGTCCCGTGGGACCGCCTGCTCTTCAGCGCCAAGGAAGCCGTCTACAAGGCCTGGTTCCCGCTCACCCGCCGCTGGCTCGGCTTCGAGGACGCCGAGGTGCGGTTCGACCCCGCCGCCGGCACCTTCCACGCCCGTCTGCTGCCCGACGACCGCCCCGCGGGCCTGGACGGCTTCACGGGGCGGTGGAAGGTCGCCGGCGGCATCGTCGTCACCGCGATCGCCGTGCCCGCCGGCTGACGTTCCCCACGGCACAGCACCAATGACAACCTTGTAGAACCCGCGTGGCCTCGTCGACCGGTGACCGGGGATGGTCCCGCCGACGAGGCCACGCGCGCATGCAGCGTGCGCCGCCCCGCCGCTCCCCCCGCATCGCCCGGGCACCGCGGCGTGCGATGCTACGGGCGCAAGGCGACGGCGGCCCGAGGAAACCGGTGCGAATCCGGTGCGGTCCCGCCACTGTGATCGGGGAGCGAATCCCGCGACGGCCACGGCCCCACCCAGGGGTTGGAAGGCCGGGACGAGCGTTGATCCGAGAGCCAGGAGACTCACGTCGTCGCCTCCCTCGACAACCCGGGGCGGATTTCCCCGAGAGAGGCCGGTGATTCGCCGTGTCTGTTGTGCTGCGCCCGAACGTCCCCCGTACGACGGGGGTTTCCCGATGAGCAGCGCAACACCCGCCACCGGAGGATGGCGTAGCGCGGGCGGGTCGCTGGAGCGGGCCGAGTGGCTGCGGTTGGCCGCGATGGCGGGCGTCGTCGTCGGGCTGCACGTCGTCGGCTGGTTCGTGCTCGTCGTCCTGGTCGCGCCCGAGCATTACAGCGTCGGCACCAAGACGTTCGGCATCGGCATCGGCGTCACCGCGTACACGTTGGGCATGCGGCACGCGTTCGACGCCGACCACATCGCGGCGATCGACAACACCACCCGCAAGCTGATGCACGACGGCAAGCGCCCGCTGTCGGTGGGGTTCTGGTTCTCGCTGGGGCACTCGTCCGTGGTGTTCGGCCTGGCGCTGCTGCTGTCGCTCGGCATCAAGGTGTTCGTCGGACCGCTTGCGGACGACTCCACCCTGCACGACGTCACCGGGGTCGTCGGCACGGGAATATCCGGCACCTTCCTGTACGTCATCGCGATCGTCAACATCGTGATCCTGGTGGGTATTTGGAAGGTCTTCCGGACCATGCGCGGCGGCAGCTACGACGAAGCCGCGCTCGAAGACCAGTTGAACAACCGGGGCTTCATGAACCGGCTGCTCGGCGGGGTCATGAAGTCGATCACCAAGCCGTGGCAGATGTTCCCGGTCGGCCTGCTCTTCGGCCTCGGCTTCGAGACCGCCACCGAAGTGTCGCTGCTGGTGCTGGCCGGCTCCGGCTCCGCCTCGGGGCTGCCGTGGTACGCGATCCTGTGCCTGCCGGTGCTGTTCGCCGCCGGGATGACGCTGTTGGACACGATCGACGGCACGTTCATGAATTTCGCCTACGGCTGGGCGTTCTCCAAGCCGGTGCGGAAGGTCTACTACAACCTCACCATCACGGCGCTGTCCGTCGCCGTCGCGCTGATCATCGGCAGCGTCGAGATCCTCGCCCTGCTCGCCGACCGCTTCGACCTGCACGGCTCGTTCTGGGACCGGGTGAGCGGGGTGGACCTCAACCTCGTCGGCTACGCGATCGTGGGGCTCTTCTTCGCCATCTGGGCGGTCGCGGTCGCGGTGTGGCGCTTCGGCCGGATCGAGGAGAAGTGGACGCAGGGGCTCCGCACCGCACCCGCGGCGGACGGGGGCGCGGTCGACCCGATGGACGCCGTCGACCCGATCGACGCAGTCGATTCAAGCGGGGACCAAGGGACGGTCAAGCAATGTTAGGGCCCGAATCCTGACGCGATCTTGACGCCCGGACGGGGGTTCCTGACGCTCCGCCGTGTGTACGTTCGACGTCGCGCAGCCGCCGGTCGGCGGCGTGGGCTCCCGGACCCTCCGGACCCGCACGCTCGACAGGAGAACCGCCACCGCCATGTCCGCGCCCGCCATACCCCGCTCACGCCTGCGCGCGTGGCTCCTCGAGGACCAGGCCGACATCGGCAAACACGCTCCCGCGGGGACCGGGGAGACCGGGGGGACACGGGCGGCGGCGGAAACGTCGGGTGCCCCCCAGCAGGGCCGGCCCTGGTGGCGCGTGATGTGCCTGACGGGTCTCGACTACTTCTCCACGCTCGGCTACCAGCCCGGTATCGCCGCGCTGGCGGCCGGGCTGCTCTCGCCGCTCGCGACCGTCGTGCTCGTGGCGCTGACGCTCTTCGGCGCGCTGCCGGTCTACCGGCGCGTCGCCGAGGAGAGCCCGCACGGCGAGGGCTCGATCGCGATGCTGGAGCGGCTGCTGTCGTTCTGGAAGGGCAAGCTGTTCGTCCTGACGCTGCTGGGCTTCGCGGCGACCGACTTCCTCATCACCATCACGCTGTCCGCCGCGGACGCCACCGCGCACGTCACCGAGAACCCGCACTTCACGGCCACCCTCAGCGGCCACGAGGTCCTCATCACGCTGCTGATGGTCGCGCTGCTCGGGGCGGTCTTCCTCAAGGGCTTCGGCGAGGCGATCAACCTGGCCGTGCTGCTGGTCGGCGTGTACCTCGTGCTCAACGCCGTCGTCGTGGCGGACGGCCTGTGGCAGGTCTTCGCCCACCCGCACGTGGTCGGCGACTGGCGGCACGCGCTGGTCGCCGAGCGCGGCAGCATATGGCTGATGATCGGCGTCTCGCTGGTGGTCTTCCCGAAGCTCGCGCTGGGCCTGTCCGGGTTCGAGACCGGCGTCGCCGTCATGCCGCATGTGCAGGGCGCGGCGGACGACGACCCGGACCGGCCCGCGGCGCGGATCAGGGACACCAAGAAGCTGCTCACCACCGCGGCGCTCATCATGAGCGTCTTCCTCATCTGCAGCAGCTTCATCACCACGGTGCTCATCCCGAAGGACGACTTCAAGGAAGGCGGCCCGGCCAACGGGCGCGCGCTGGCGTACCTCGCCCACGAGAACCTCGGGTCCGCGTTCGGCACCGTGTACGACGTCTCCACGATCCTCATCCTGTGGTTCGCCGGGGCCTCCGCGATGGCGGGCCTGCTCAATCTGATGCCGCGCTACCTCCCGCGGTACGGCATGGCCCCGCAGTGGGCGCGCGCCGTCCGCCCGATGGTCATCGTCTTCACCCTCGTCGGCTTCCTCGTCACCTCGATCTTCGATGCCAGCGTCGACGAGCAGGGCGGCGCCTACGCGACCGGCGTGCTCGTCCTCATCACGTCGGCGGCGATCGCCGTCACCATCGCCGCGCGCCGGGCCCGGCAGCGCGGCTGGACGATCGGGTTCGGGGTCATCGCGGCCGTGTTCGTCTACACGACCGCGGTCAACGTCATCGAGCGCCCGGACGGCGTCAAGATCGGCGCGTGCTTCATCGCCGGGATCATGGCGCTGTCGCTGCTCTCGCGCCTCGTGCGGTCGTTCGAGCTGCGGGTGACCGACATGGAACTCGACAATATGGCGGAGCGGTTCGTCCGCGACTCCACGCGCCGCACCATCCGCTTCATCGCCAACCAGCCGGGCACCCGCGACGAGGCCGAGTACCGCGACAAGTCCGCGCAGATCCGCGCCGACAACCTCATCCCGGAGGGCGACGACGTGATCTTCGTCGAGGTGACGATCGTGGACCCGTCCGAATTCGAGGCGGGCATGCGGGTCAAGGGCGAAGTCCTGCACAACAGGTACCGGGTGCTCACGCTGGAAAGCTCCTCGGTACCGAACGCGCTCGCCGCGCTGCTCCTGCACGTCCGCGACGCCTCCGGGCAGCTCCCGCACATCTACTTCGAGTGGACGGAAGGCAACCCGCTCGCCAACTTCCTGCGGTTCTTCCTCTTCGGACAAGGCGAAGTCGCCCCGGTGACCCGCGAAGTGCTCCGCGAGGCGGAGCCCGACCCGGCCCGCCGCCCGCACGTCCACGTGGGCTGACCGGGCCCCCTGCCGCTCCGCGACGGTCTCAGCCTCCGGGAGACCCGACCGGGCGCGTGGGCATGCGGCGGGTGAAGAACAGCGCCACGATCGACATGAAGGCCAGGACGGCCAAGGCCGCGCGCAGGCCGTCCAGGCGTGCCGAGGTGTTGGCGTCGAGGGCGGCGTCGGCGACTTCGGGGCTGACCTGGGCCGCGTCGAGGGCGTCGCGGAGCTGGGCGTCGCTGAGGAACGGGACGCCGCTCTCCAATTGCACCGATGCCTGGCTCTTCACGTCGGCGGGGACCGCCGGGTTGTTGTCGACGCTGCTCAGGAACGAGCCGGTCATCGCCGCGATGAGGATCGAGCCGGCCAGCGCGGTGCCGATCGACGCGCCGAGGTTGGTCACCGCGTTCTGCACGCCGCCCACTTCGGCGCTCTGCTCGTCGGGGACCGCCGACACCGTCACCGCCCCGAGCTGCGAGGCCAGCGCGCCGATGCCGAGGCCGATGAGCAGCAGCGGGATCGTCACGACGCTCGCGTCCGCATCCGCGTCGAGCGCGGCCATGAGCACCACGGCGCCGGCGAACAGCGCAAGGATGCCCACCTGGACGACCCGCCGCGGCGACGCATGGGGCAGCAGCCGTGGGATGAGGATCGCGGCGGCCAGCAGCGTGACCGACAGCGGCAGGATGCGCGCACCCGTGCTCAGCGCGGACAGGCCGAGCGCCACCGACAGATACAGCGGGACGACGAAGAAGACGCCCATCTGCACCAGATATTGGAAGAAGAACATGGTGAGGCCGCCGGTCAGACGGCGGTTGTGCAGCAGCTCCGGGTCGACGAGGGGCTCCCGGCCGCGCTTGGCGACGTACCGCTCCCATGCGAGGAACAGCCAGAGCAGCAGGAGCCCGGCCATCATGAGCCACACCGTGAGCGAGACGCCGAGCCAGGCCGGGGCGCCGCTCTTGGGGCGGAACCAGCCCCATTCGTCGGAGCGCAGGACGCCGTAGACGAAGACGCCCAGCCCGGCGGCGGACAGCAGCACGCCGGGGACGTCGAGGTGCGGCTTGCCCGGCGCGGGCGCGTCGACCATCCGGCGGGCGGCCGCGAGGATGGCGATCGCCACGACCACCTCGGCGACGAAGACCCAACGCCACGAGAAGTACGTCGTGGCGATCCCGCCGATCAGCGGGCCGAGCGCGACGGCGACCGCGCCCGCCGCGGCGACCAGGCCGTAGGCGGCGGGGCGGCGCGCGGTCGGGAAGTTGCCCGCGACCAGCGACACGATCGCCGGCAGGATCAGCGACGCGCCAACGCCCTCCAGGAACGACCAGCCGAGCAGCAGCACCGGCAGGTTCGGGGCGAGCGCGGTGACCAACGACCCGCAGCCGTAGATGGCACACCCGATGCCGAACGCGCGGGTGCGGCCGATCAGCGCCCCGACTTTGCCGCCCGGGATCATCAGCATCGCCATGACCAGCGTGTACGCGGTGATCGCGCCCTGGATCCCGGTCACCGTGGTGTCCACGTCGTCGGCGACGGTCGCGATGGACACGTTCATGACGGAGCTGTCGAGCGTCATCAGGAACTGGGCGGCGGCCAGGGTGACCAGGACACCGCGCGCCCCGCCCGGTTCCCGTGCCGGTTCCGCCGCCGCCGGATTCGAAGCCATCCCCGGATCGTCGCAAACGGGGCGCCCGATTCCGCAGCAGACCCGCCGGTAAATCCGACTTGTCGGATAAGCCGCTATGCACCGAAGCCGCCTCCGGTGCACGGCCGAAGCGTTTACTGTGCGGCCATGTCCCCTGTCTCCGGGATGCCCTCGCCGCGCGCGTAGCGCAGGTACAGGGTGCCGTTCGGGCTGGCCACCGGCGGGGTGAGGAGGGTGAGGTTCGTGGGCACCGCGCCGCCGTCGAACACCTTCTTCCCGCTGCCCAGGACCAGCGGGTGCACCCACAGGTCGATCCGGTCGAACAGCTTTTCGCGCAGCAGGGTCTGCACCAGGTCCAGGCTGCCGACGACCTTGATGTGCTCGTGCCGGTCGCGGATCTCGCGCACCGCGGCGGGCAGGTCCGGGCCGAGCTGTGTGGAGCCCTCCCACGGGAGGTCGGGCTTGCCGCGGGAGGCGACGTACTTCGGGATCCGGTTGAAGAGCTTGCCGAACGCGTCGTCCTGGTGCGGCCAGTACGCGGCGAAGATGTCGTACGTCCGCCGCCCGAGCAGCAGCGCGTCGGTGCCCTCGTAGGCGGCGAGCACCTGCGCCCCGAAGGTCTCCTCCAGCAGCGGCACCTGCCAGCCCCCGAACGCGAAGCCCTCGGGGTCCTCGTCGGGGCCGCCGGGCGACTGGCCGACCAGGTCGAGGGTGGCGAACAATTCGAGGTGGATGAGACCCATGGCTTACTCCCCAGGCATCGTGGTGTCGCGGTCATCGGGGTAGACCCCGGGACGGCGGCAAACTCATCGCCGCGCCGCCGGGGCTTTCCGCCGGGATTCCGCGCCGCCCGAGGGCTTCGGGCCCACACGGGACTCCGGGCGCCCGGGACCGCCGCCACGCCGCCCGCCCCCTCCGACCCTAGCCCGCGCGCGGACCGGTGTCGTATTGGTCGGCCTGCATGCGGTACGCCGTGGCGTACTGGCCGCCCTGGGCCAGGAGTTCGGTGTGGGTACCCTCCTCGATCAGGCGGCCGTGATCGAGGACGTAGATGCGGTCGGCGAGCCGGGTGCTGGCGAGCCGGTGGGTGATGAGGATGACGGTGTGGCCGCGGTCGGCCAGGGCGCGGATCTTGGTGAACGCGGCGATCTCCGCCTTGGCGTCCAGGGCCGAGGTGGGTTCGTCCGCGATGACGAGTTCGGCGTCGCGGAACACACCGCGGGCGAGCAGCATGCGCTGCCACTGGCCGCCGGAGAGGGCGACTCCGCCCACGTACGAGCGGTCGAGCAACGTGTCCCATTTCTTGGGGAGTTCGTCGACGACCTGGTCGGCTTCGGCGTAGCGGGCGGCGGCGGTCAGGTCGTCGGGGACCACCATGGGCCCGCCGGGGCCGGCGGACTCGGCGGCGTCGCCGGATCGGGGCTCGGGCAGTGCCGGACGGCGGCCGTCCGCGTCCGGGACCGCCCGCCCGATACGGACGTTGGCCGCCGCCGTGAACGGCCACTCCACGAACGACTGGGATACCAGCGCCACTCGGTCGAACACCTGGTCGCGGTCGAGTTCCGTGTCGTCGACGCCGTCCCACAGGATGCGTCCGGCGTGCGGCCGGTACAGCCCCGCGACGATCTTGGCGAGGGTGGTCTTGCCGGAGCCGTTCTCCCCCACCAGCGCGACGATCTTGCCGCGCGGGATGGTCAGCGAGACCGCGTCGACGGCGGGCGCGTCGCGGTCGGGGTAGCTGTAGCTGACCTTCTCCAGCCGGATCTCGTCCGGGAACCGCTCGACGGCCATCCCGCCTACCGGGATCGCGTGTTCCTCGGCGATGGCGCACGCGCGGTCGTAATCACCGAGGAACAGGCTCTGCTTGTAGGCGGCTTGGACCTGTTGGACGAGCTGCCCCAGCGCCCCCGTCCCGGTCCGGATCGCCAGCACGGCGGTGCCGGAGGCGGCCAGGTCGGTGCGGCCCGTCCACACCAGCCAGCCCAGCACCGTGTACGTCAGCCCGGCTGCGAGCCCGGCCAGCCCCGCCGAGGCGAGGTCGGTGACGGCTTCCGCCCGCACGAGCCGCGTCTCCTCGGCCTCGCTCGCGGCGGCCATCCGGCGGTAGTGGTGCAGCAGGTACTTGCCCGCGCCGTGCACCCGGATCTCCGGGCCCGACCCCAGGTTCCCCAGGTGCCATTCCACTTCCTGCTGCTGCCGGTTGTGGTCGATCCAACGCTGCACCGAGGCGTAGCGGCGGCGCGCGTCGCGGACCGCCCCCCACGCCTGGGGCAGCGTGATCAGCACCATGAGCGGCAGCAGGACCGGGTGCAGCACGGTCAGGACGGTGCCGGTGGCGGCCAGCGACACCAGCGCGGTGGCGATGCCGATCGCGTTGCCGATCATCCGCCGGGCCGCGTCGGTGCCCCAGCGCGCGGACTGCAGCAGCCGCTTGAAGTCCCCGTCTTCCAAGGTGGCTTGCTCGACGCGCGACACCTTCGTCATCAGCGCGACTTCCGCGGCCCGCTCCACCTTCGGCTCCAGCCGTCCGGCGGCCACCGCGGAGGCGGCCCGGAGCAGCGCGGTCACGATGCCGGAGATCGCCACGGCCGTCAGCGCGGGCAGCGCGGCGCGCACGCGGCCGGGGGTCGGTCCGGCGGCGAACAGCTGGATCAGGACCTGGTTGGTGGCGAGCAGGCTGAACGCGCCGGTCACCCCGCGGCCCAGTTCGGCCGCGGCCACCATGACCAGCGCGACACGGTCCGCCCGCCAGGCGAGGCGCGCGGATGCCGCGACGAGCTGCGGCAGCCGCCGGAACGTCGACGCGAACGACAGTTCCACCGCCGCGCCCCGGTGGCTGAAGTACCCGTCGTCCCAGTCCAGCTTTCCGCCGAACAGCTCCTGTCCGGATTCGACCCCGGCGGCGATGGTCTCGGCGGCCTGGTCCCGCCCGCCCCGCCGCGTCATCGCACGTCCCGTACGTCGTGGCGCCTGCCGGTCACGTGAGTCCTCCCAAGTGCGCTGCAGGGAGCGGGACTTGCCCGCAGACAACAAGTCAGCCTGGGGCCTCGCGGCGGGGGCACGGCAGGGCGCACGGAGTCGGCCACCGGGCGCACGGCTCGAACGCGCACACGACCGGTGGTGCCCGTGTGGCCTGCGGGGCTTCCGGGACGTCCGATGTCCGGGGCTGTTACAGGCGTGGTCTTCTGGGTAGGCGAAAAACAATCGGCCCTTTTCGGGCCGGTGCCCAGTAGCGCTTCGCGCACCCTCGGCGACGAGACGGATTGCCCGCCATGAACCACGACGGCGATGTCATCCACGAACTGACGGCGGACCACCGCGACGTCGACCACACGATCGAAGAGCTGGACGCCGCCCCGCCCCACGACCCCGTCCGCAAGCGCCTGGTCGACAGGCTCACGACGGAACTCGTCCGATTGGCCGTCGCGGAGGAGCAGTGCGTCCTCCCGGCCGTCCGCGAGCGCGCCCCGGACGGCAAGGAACTCGTCGACCGGGAGATGCACGACCTCGGCGAGATCGAACGGATCCTGGCCGAACTGGAGACCCACGAGGCCTCGGACGCCGACTTCGACCGCCTCGTCGTCGAACTCGAAGCCGCCGTCGTGCGCCAGGAGCACGACGACGAAGACCGCCTGTTCGTCCGCCTCCACGAGGCGTTCTCGGCCGCGGACCTGGAGACGATGGGCGACGAGGTCCGCCGCGCCATGAAGTACGCGCGCACGCACCCGCACCTCCAGACCCGCGACACCCCGCCGGAGTACGACCTGCTCTCCGGCGCCAGCATCCAGTTCGTCGACGCGGTCCGCGCGCTCTTCCACCGGCGGCGGCGCCCGGCGACGTAGGCCCTGGCCGCGTCGGCGACTCGTCGACCGCGGCCGACGAGCCCTCGCGCTCACGACCCGTCCGACCCCGGCCACGCCCGGTCCGCCAGCAGCCGCAGGCCGTTGAGGCCCACGATCACCGTCGAGCCTTCATGCCCGGCGACGCCGAGCGGCAGCGGCAAGGTCCCCGCCAGATCCCAGACCACCAGCGCCGCGATGAACGTGCCGGCGATGACCAGGTTCTGCACCACCAGGCGCCGGGCGCGGCGGGACAATGCCACGGCCGCGGGCACCGCGGCCAGTTCGTCGCGCACCACGACCGCGTCCGCGGTTTCCAGTGCGAGGTCCGATCCGGCGCGGCCCATCGCGAGGCCGGTGTGGGCGGCGGCCAGCGCCGGGGCGTCGTTGACGCCGTCGCCGACGACCAGCACCTTGCGGCCGGCCGCCTCCAACTCCCGCACCGCGTCGACCTTGGCCTGCGGCAGCAGATCGGCGCGGACGTCCGTGATTCCGACCGAGGCCGCCACGCGGGCGGCGGAGCGCGGGTTGTCGCCGGTGACCAGGACCGGCGGACGGCCGGTCAGCCGTCCGAGCGCGGCGACGGCGTCCGCGGCGTCCGGACGCAGGCGGTCGGCGATGCCCAGCACCCCGACCGGGACGCCGTCGGCCACGACGACGACCGCCGTGTGCCCGTCGTCCTCCAGTTCCGCGGCCACCGCACCGGCCGCGCCGCCCGGCACCAGCCGCGGGCTCCCGACGGCCACCCGCCGCCCTTCCACCAGCGCGGCAACCCCCATGCCCGGCGACGCCGCGAACTCCTCCGCATCCGGCACACGCACCCCGCGGACGCGAGCGGCTTCGACGACGGCCCGGCCCAGCGGGTGCTCACTCGGGTACTCGGCCGCGGCGGCCAGGCGCAGCAGTTCGGCGGCGTCGAGGCCGGCGAGCGGCCGGATCCCGGTGACGTACGGCGTCCCCGATGTCAGGGTGCCCGTCTTGTCCAACGCCACCGCGTCGACCGCGCCGAGCCGTTCCATCACCACGGCCGACTTCACCAGCACGCCGTGCCGGCCCGCGTTCGCCATCGCGGACAGCAGCGGCGGCATCGTCGCGAGCACCACCGCGCACGGCGATGCCACGATCATGAACGTCATCGCCCGCAGCAGCGCCGGCCGCAGATCCGACCCGAGGAGCAACGGCACCGCGAAGACCAGCAGGGTGGCCGCGACCATGCCGACGCTGTAGCGCTGCTCCACCTTTTCGATGAACAGCTGTGTCGGCGCCTTCGTCTCCGACGCCTCCTGCACCATCGCCACGATCCGGGCGATGACCGACTCCGACGGGTCGCGTCCGACGCGGACCCGCAGGGCGCCGGTGCCGTTGAGGGTGCCCGCGAAGACCTCGTCGCCGGGGCGCTTCGCGACGGGCAGCGGTTCGCCGGTGATCGTCGCCTGGTCGACGTCGCTCCCGCCGTCCACCACCCGGCCGTCCGCGCCGATCCGCTCGCCCGGGCGCACCAGCACGAGGTCGCCGACGCGCAGCCGCGCCGTCGGCACGACGTCCTCGCCGCCGTCGGCCGAGAGCCGGGTCGCCGTGTCCGGCGCCAGGTCGAGGAGTCCGCGCACCGAGTCGGCGGTGCGTGCCGTCGCCACCGCCTCCAACGCCCCCGACGTGGCGAAGATGACGATCAGGAGTGCCCCGTCCGGCACCTGCCCGATCGCCGCCGCGCCGATCGCGGCCACGACCATCAGCAGGTCGACGTCCAGCGTCTTCTCGCGGAGCGCCCGCAGTCCGGCCCATCCGGGCTCCCAGCCGCCGGTCACGTAGGTCAGCGCGTACAGCGGACCCCACGCCCACGCCGGTGCCCCGGCCAGGTCCAGGACCAGCGCGGCCAGGAAGAACCCGAGCGCCGCGGCGGCCCAGCGCGGCTCGGGCAGCGCGAAGACACGCGTCCGGCCGTGCCGCGGCGCACCCTCCGCCACCGGGCCGGGAGCGGGAGCCGGGCGAACAACAGTGGACGACATCGAGGAGATTCCTCACGGAAGGGGGAGGCAGCGCAGACAGGAGCAGCCGGAAACGGTGCTGCCGCCCGCCACCCTAACAGGAACACATGAACACTTATTCATGTGCTTGTCATCCCCACTAGCATGGACACCATGGGTCACGGAGCACCACCAGCCGCCGACAGCGTCCCGCGCACGCCGCTGGACCCCGCGGGCGCCGCGCGCATCGCCTCGACCCTGCAAGCACTCGCCACCCCGTCGCGACTGCTCATCCTCGCCCGGCTGCGCGAAGGCGCCCTCCCCGCGACCGAACTCGCGCACGAAGTCGGCATGGAGCAGTCCGCCTGCTCGCACCAGCTCCGCCTGCTGCGCAACCTCGGGCTGGTCACCGCGACCCGCCAGGGCCGTTCGATGATCTACGCGCTGTACGACCACCACGTCGCCGAGCTTCTCGACCAGGCGATCTACCACGCCGAACACCTGCGGCTCGGCCTCCCCGACAGCCCGGAGCGCGCCGAAACCGCCTGAACCGGTGACCCGGCATACCCGGCGTCCGTGGCGGACGTGTCAGGCCGGGACCATCGGCGCCGTCGGCACCGGAGCGCGCACCGGCCGGATCACCGTGGCCGTCGCCGCGGCGGCCAGCGCCACACCGCCCAACACCCCGGCCGTCAGAGGGACTCCGGCCGCGGCGGCGAGCCACCCGGCCAGCGGGTAGGTGAGCAGCCAGCACCCGTGCGACAGCGAGAACTGCGCGGCGAAAGCCGCCGGAAGGTCCGCATCCCCGGCCGATCGGCGGATCAGCCGGCCGCCCGGCGTCAATACCGCCGAACTCGCCGCCCCGATCGCGGCCCACGCGCCGAGCAGCCCCCACCAGTCGCCGGTGCCCGCCGATCCGGCCGTCACCGCGGCAACCACCGCCAGCACCACGGGAAATGCGTACGCCGCACCGAGCATGACCGCCCGATCGCCCCACCGCGCCAACACCCGCGGCAACACCGAAGCCACCGCGATCGACCCGGCGCCGTAAGCGCCCAGCGCCACGGACACGGCGCCCGCCGACCGCCCGAAGTGGTCGCGGACCACGCCGACGGTGTCCACGAAGACGATCGCTCCGGCCGCGGCCACCGCCAGGTCCAAGGCCAGCAGCGCGCGCAGTTGCGGAGTCGCCCAGAAAAGGCGTACGCCGGACGCGGCCTGCGCGCACACGCTGCCGCACCGCTCCCCCGCCACCGGCTTCGGCAGGACCGACGAGACCACCAAGGCCGCGGAGGCCGCGAAGCCGACCACGGTCCCCGCGAACAGCCAGCCGTAGGACACGAAGGCCAGCAGCCCTGCCGCCAGGGCCGGGCTGAACAGGCTCTCCAGGTCGTATGCCATCCGGGACATCGACAGCGCCGCCGTGTAGTCCCGCTCGTCCGGCAGCACCTCCGGGATGGTCGCCTGGAAGATCGGCGTGAACGCCGCGGACGCGGCCTGGAGCAGGAAGATCAGGACGTACACCTGCCAAACCTGCGTCACGAACGGCAGCGCGAGTGCGACCGCGGCGCGGGTGAGATCCATGGCGACCATCAGGGCCCGGCGCGGGATGCGGCCGGCGGCCGCGCCGGCCAGCGGGGCGATCGCCACGTAGGCGACCATCTTGATCGCCAGCGCCGTGCCGAGCACCGCGGACGCGTCGGCCCCGGCGAGGTCGTACGCGAGCAGGCTCAGCGCGACCGTCGCCAGCCCGGTGCCGACCAGCGCGACGACCTGCGCGGTGAACAGGCGGCGGTAGGTGCGGTTCCGGAGCACGGACAGCATGAGGCCGCGTCCTCCCGTCCTGGGACGCAGGGATGACCTCTCCACTCTAGAACAACATGTGCGTACGTATGCACATGATGTCGAGACCACCGGCGAGGGAGTACCCGTTCAGGCGAGGAAAGACCCGTACAGGGAAGCGTCAATCGTGCGGCGGCAGCGACCGGATCTGGTGGTCGGCCGCGCTCAACGCCTCGTCCACCAAGCGTCGCAGGTGCCCGTGCCGCAGCGAGTACACCACCCGGCGTCCGTCCTTGCGCGCGACGACCAGTCCGGACAGCCGCAGCTTGGCCAGGTGCTGGCTGACCGAGGTGCGCGGCGCACCGCAGTCCTCGGTGAGGGTGGTGACGTCCGCCTCGCCCTCGCCGAGCCGCCGCATGATGGCCAGCCGCGTCCGGTCGGAGAGCAGTCCGAGCAGCGATGCCGCGGCGTCGAGCCGGTCGCCGTCGGGCTGCTCGTGCGAATCGTGCGCAGGTGCGGTCGGCCGGCCCGAGGTCATGCGCCCATCGTAGGGCCCGGCCCGGGCGGACCGGCCCGGCTTACCGGGCTGTGCCCGCCCGCACCCGGTCGAAGACGATCGAGGTCGGCGCCTCGGCTACCCGGCGCTGCGTTGGCTGCCCACCGTGCCCGTGCCGGCGTGGCTGAGGAGGGCCGGGAACGTTCCCACCGCGTCCAACGCCATCGTCAGTTCCGCGACGATCTTCGGGTCGTGCAGCGGTCCGCGGAGGTATTCCTCGATGCGGTGCATGCGGTAGCGGACGGTGTTGGGGTGGCAGTAGAGGGCGGGGGCGGCGTCGGCGGCGGAGCCGTGGGCGTCGAGCCAGGCTCGGGCGGTGGCGAGGAGGGTGGTGCGGTCGTCCTCGGGGAGGGAGAGGAGGCCGCCGAGGATGCGGTTGACGGCGCGGCGGGTGGTCTCCAGGTTGGTCATCACCATTTCGGTGAGGGGTGTGTCGTCGAGTTGGCGGACGCCGGGGAGGCCTTCGGGGAGGGATTCGAGGCCGACCTGGGCGTAGCGCAGCGCGCGCGGGGTGTGTTCGAGCTGCTCGTACGCCGGGCTCACCCCGACGCGGCCCGTCGCCGAGGCGCGGACGGCGTCCAAGGCGCGGTCGGCGAGGCCGCGTTCGGGACAGGTCAGCACGCCGACTTCGTGGCCGGGCTGCGCGCGCCAGGCCGAACCGATCTCGATCGCCCGGAGTTTGGCGTCCAGCCCGGGGAGCGGCGGTTCGCCGACGGCGAGGACTTCCGCCATGACGAGGACGAACGTGCCGCGGTACGGGAACCCCAGCAGGTGCGCGATCTCCCACGCGGTGTCGCTGCCCGGCGGCGGTCCGTCGACCAGCGCCGC
The DNA here is from genome assembly GCF_049534875.1 of Uniformispora flossi. Classification (NCBI taxonomy): domain Bacteria; kingdom Bacillati; phylum Actinomycetota; class Actinomycetes; order Kitasatosporales; family Streptomycetaceae; genus Uniformispora; species Uniformispora flossi. The sequence goes on along the minus strand of NZ_JBMULZ010000007.1, from coordinate 317,803 downwards.
GACGAGCGCCGAGCGGCGCCGGTCGGTTTCGAGCATGCGTTCGGCGAGGGTGTCGCGGTACGCGCTCGCCATGGCGGTGGAGTAGCTGTCGGCGATGTCCCAGATCCGGGACGCGGCGTCGAGCAGCGCCGACTCCGCTCGCGTTCCGGAGTGCCGCGCCTCGGCGAGCAGTTGGTCCCAGAAGTTGGCGAAGCCGACCCGGTAGGCGCGGAGCACGTCGTGCAGCGGGACGCCTTGGGCGGCCCGGAGCCGCCCGATCGCGACGGGCGCGGTCACGTCGAGGGCCTCGCCGGACACCAGGTGCGCGATGGTGAGCGAAACGTTGTGGCGCAGACTGGCGTGCAGGTCGTCGAGCTTGACGTCGGCGTTCCGGTACAGGTCGATCTCGCGCACGATGACCTCGCCCATGACCGTGACGACGGTCTCCAAGCGGGCCGCCAGCGCCTGCGCGAGGCCGGTGACGATCGGATCCGGAACTGCGTTGCCCACGCCTGCGCCTCACTTGGTGTTCGACCGCGGCCGCGTCCCGCCATCGGTTCCGCCGCCCTCACAAGAGTGGACAAGTCTGGTCGACCGAGGACACGCGTGCGGTCGGTTTGCGGAACTCTCACCCCTTCGGCGGCACCGTTGTTCCGACGGACAGCGACTCCCGGGGCGACACTGTTGCGCCGTACATCGCCGTCCGCGCCGGCCCGCCCGGAGGATCTTCCCATCGGGAACGATCCGTCGGGGAGGCGCGGTGAAGGACGTCGGCTGCAAACGACCGCAAGGTGGCGGACACGGTGACCGCACCAGCCGGGGCCGCGGGTCGGGCAGGCCCGGCGACACCACCCGCAGCGGGCCGGGACGGGACGGGTCACAGCGGCCGGGCGGCCAGGGGCAACAGGGGCCGCCGAAGCACCCGCAGTGGGTGTGAGCCCAGGATGCCCGAGCCGGCGCGCGAAATCGGGGTGCGGGCATTCCGGTAGGCGGGTTCCAGGACCGCACTGGAGGTCATGACGGCAGTGCCGATGCTGCGCGGGGGCGGCGACCGCCACTCTCCGTGCCGCGTGCGGCCCGATGTCTGCTCCCGAAGTTCCCGGGGTGGCGCCCGAAGTGCGAAGTGCCCACCCGCACGCCCCAGCGGCCCTGAAGCGTGATCAGCGGATGTGGCGCCCTTGATTCCGCCGGAATCCCCCGGCGATGCGGCCCGGCTGCCGGGGACGTGTGCCTGACGCTGCTGCGCCGACCTCCCCGCGTCTGATTCCGTCGAACCAACGCCGGTGCCGCGGCTGTCGCTCTGCTTCGTGTCCGCCGCCGACCGGCTGCCCCGGAACTCCGGTTTCCTGGCGCGGAGCCGTCTGCCGTCGATCAGCTGTCGTCCGTGAGTTCCCCCCGTCCTGGACCTGTGATCATTCACGGCCCGAGATCCACTTTCGACACACGGCCGGGTCGCGGTCGCGCCGTGGCCGCGCCCCGCGACGGTGTGTCGGTGCGGTAGCTGTGCCCGAGTTCCTGCCCAAGTGCGAAGTAGTGGCGGAAGCTGTAGATCAGAGGTGCCCAGGAACCAGGGTCGATGTGATGGGTGCCGGGAACCACGATCCGCGGATCGGCATGGACGCGGTGGACGGCTGCTTCGACGATGACGAAGGAATCCGAGGCGTCCAGCCGCACCGATGTCGCGGTGGCCTCGAGTTGGAGCGCACACTCGGCGACGCGGGGCGGGCGTATGACCTCTGACGGTTGCATATGCAGGCCCGCTGCCGCGAACTTGTCGGGCTCGTAACGGCATCCGGCAGGTTTGGTCGGAGGCACGGGGTGACGGCCGGTCAGCGGCGCGAGCCTCTCGACGGCCTCCCACTGTGCGGGGCCGGGCAGATTGATGACCACATCCGGTCGGCGTGCGAGGTTGTACGCGGTCTGGCCGGACCGCCCGATGCCGAGCACGACGGTGTGGCCCAGCGCCCAGGCGGAGGACATGGGAGCGAGATTGGCGGATCCGTCGTCGTTCTCGGTGCTCAAAAGCACCACGGGCGTTCCGACGTAGAGGATGCTCGGTTCGATCACGGCATGGCGCGAGTGGCTCGTTTCCATGGCGGCCGATGCTAGGCAGGCGACGCGTCGGCGCTCGCCGAACTATGGTTGTGTTCGCCTCGGCGGTCCGGGAGCGACCGCGACCGAACGCCGCACCGCCGCACCGCCGCGGACGGCAGCCCACTCGGCATGGAATGCTCTCCGCACCCTTCTCGCCCGGGCATGCGGTTCGTTGCCGCACGTCGGACTTGGGCTTGCCAAGAGCAAGCGCTCCTGACGCGACATCAGGGCGGCGAAGCCTGTGGGGAGCGCCGCCCCAGCACCCGGCCCTGCTCCGTCCCGACCGTTCCCGCCTGCCGGCGCTCCTCCCGCCGCGCGTGCCGCAGGGGACAGCGCCTCTCCTCCCTCGACGTGTCATCAATTGCAAAATTCTTCAATTCGCTACATCATGGTGTCCGCGGGTTCCAGAAGGGCCGCCCGACGGGCCATGAGGGTCGTCCGGCCTTGGAGTGCGCAGCCGACCGCGCTTGTCGGGCACGCGGCGGCGTTGCGCCGGTGTGTAGGCCGGGGCGCGGTGATGTCGACTAGTGGGGCGCGGGCGCGCGTCCCGAGAGAGCGGGTGACAGCGTGAGCGCCGGAGACGACGGGACCACAGACGACTTCGCCGAAGCGCTGCGGACGCGCGTGCGGCAGGCGCGGGCCGACCTCGCGGACGCCGCCGCGCATCCCGAGGGCACCATCGTGCAGATCGCGATGGACGAGTTGGAGGACGCCCTCGCCGCCGCCCGCGCGCACGGCGTCGACGTCCCCCCGGCCGCCGTCGCCCACGACGACGCGGCCGACGGGGAGCGGGGCTGAGCATGGGACCGGTCCCGCTCTATCAGGCGAAGGCGGAGTTCTTCCGGATGCTCGGGCATCCCGTCCGCATTCGCGTCCTGGAGCTGCTGCAGAACGGTCCGATGCCGGTCCGTGACCTGCTGGCCGCGATCGAGATCGAACCGTCCAGCCTGTCCCAACAGCTTGCCGTGCTGCGCCGGTCCGGCATCGTCACGTCGGCGCGCGACGGCTCCACGGTCGTCTACCAGCTCGCCGGCGGCGACGTCGCCGACCTGATGCGGGCCGCGCGCCGCATCCTCACCGAAATGCTCGCCGGCCAGCACGAACTGCTCGAGGAGCTCCGCGAGGCGGAGGCCTCCACCCAGTGAGCACGCCGCTGCGTCGGGCCGGGTCCCGGCTGGGTGCCCTGCTGCCCGGACGTGCGGACGTCGCCGCCATGCGCCGGCAACCGCGCCGCGACCTCCTGGCCGGGTTCACCGTCGCCATCGTCGCCCTACCGCTCGCCCTCGGCTTCGGCATCGCTTCCGGGCTGGGCGCCGAAGCCGGGCTCGCCACCGCCGTCATCGCCGCCGTGTTCGGCGGCTCGAATCTGCAGGTGTCCGGGCCTACGGGTGCGATGACCGTCGTACTCGTCCCGATCGTGCACAAGTACGGCGCCAACGGCGTCCTCACCGTCGGGTTCCTGGCCGGCCTTCTCCTCATCGCGCTCGCGCTCCTGCGCGCCGGGCGCTCCATGGCATATATCCCGGCACCGGTCGTGGAGGGCTTCACGCTCGGCATCGCGGGGGTCATCGGCCTCCAACAAGTGCCCGCCGCGCTCGGCGTGCCGACGCCCGAAGGCGACAACACGGCGGTGGTGGCGTGGCGTGCGGTACGCGCGTTCGCGGCCGAACCGCACGGCGCCGCGCTCGCGTTGGCCGTCGGGGTCGCGACGGTGATGCTGCTGGGCGCCCGGCTGCGTCCCACCATCCCGTTCTCCCTGGTCGCCGTCGCCTCCGCGACGGTCCTCGCCCAGCTCACGCACCTGGACGTCGGCCGGATCGGCGAACTGCCGTCCGGACTCCCGGCACCCGACTTCGGCTTCTTCGAAGCATCCGCGCTCTCCTCCCTGCTCGCCCCCGCCGTCGCGGTCGCCGCCCTCGCCGCGCTGGAATCGCTGCTGTCGGCGACCGTCGCCGACGGCATGACGGTCAACCAGAAGCACGACCCCGACCGGGAGTTGTTCGGCCAGGGCATCGCCAACCTGGCCACGCCGCTCTTCGGCGGAGTCCCGGCCACCGCGGCCATCGCCCGGACCGCCGTGAACGTCCGCACCGGCGCCGGGTCCCGTCTCGCCGCCATCACCCACGCCGTTGTGCTCGCGGCGGTGGTCTTCGCCGCCGCGCCGCTGGTCGCGAAGATCCCGCTGGCCGCGCTGGCCGGGGTATTGCTGGCCACCGCGATCCGCATGGTCGAGGTCGGCTCGGTACGCGCGATGGCGCGGGCGACCCGCGCCGACGCGGTGATCCTGGTACTGACCGCCGCGGCGACCCTGGCCCTGGACCTGGTCAAGGCGGTGATCCTCGGTCTGCTGGTGGCCGGCGCGCTCGCGCTGCGCGCGGTCGCGAAGAACGCCCGCCTGGAGAACGTCCCGCTGGACGACGACCTGCCCGCGGACCACAGCGCCGAGGAACACGCCCTGCTGGCCGAGCACATCGTGGCGTACCGCATCGACGGCCCGCTGTTCTTCGCCGGGGCGCACCGCTTTCTGCTCGAACTGTCGGACGTGGCCGACGTCCAGGCCGTCATCCTCCGCATGTCCCGGGTCAGCGCCCTCGACGCGTCCGGTGCGCTGGTACTCAAGGACGCCGTCGAGCGCCTCGAACACCGCGGCATCACGGTCTACGTCTCCGGCGTACGCACCGGCCACCATCGCACCCTCGACGCCCTCGGTGTCATCGACCATCTGCGCGACGCGGGCCGCGTGTTCGCGACCACGCCGGAAGCCATCGCCGAGGCCCGCCGACACCTGCACCACACGGGGATCCTGCCCGCCGCCGCAAGCCGCTGAAGGTCGGCCGACGATCCCCACGCACCTCCGAAAGGGGCCTCTCATGGCATACGAAGTCACCGTCATCGCCCAGGACGGCTCCCCCGTCCCGCCGACGCGGATCCCGGCCGCCCAAGTCCCGGCTGCCCTCGCCCGAGCCGCGGCGAACGGCACGACGCTCCGGATCCGCCCGATCGCCCGCACCGCCGCGATCGAGGACGACCAGGACGACCGCATCGTGCAGGGACAGCCGTCATGACCGACAAGCCCGCCAAGACCAACACCGGAACCGCAGCCGAAGCCGAGGCCGAGGCCAGGGCGGTGACGGAGGCCGACGCCGGGCTGAAGACCGGGGCGGAGGGGGAGGCGCTGGCGGTGACCGCGATCAGGACGGTGGCAGTGGCCGTGACCGGGGTAGTGACGGAGGCCGGGGCCATGGCCGGGGCCCAGGCGGCAGCGGCAGCGGCAGCGGCAGCGGCAGCGGCAGACGCTGAAGTGGAGGCGGAGGCTGCTGCACCGGCAGCCCCGACCAGCGCGGAAGCGGCGGCTTTGATGGGGCTGGTGGCGGAGGTGCCGGCCATGACTGAGCCCCAGGCTGCGGCCGAGGCGGAGGCCACAGCGGAGGCTGCGGCTGCGGCCCGGACAGCAGCCGAGGCTGCGACCGGGGCGGAGACAGCGGCCGAGGCGGAAATGGCGGCCGTGGCTGAAGCCAAGGCAGAGACAGAGGCACAGGCGGAGGCCAGGGCAGGGGCAGTGGCGGAACCCGGGACCGAGGCGGAGGCCATAACCAAGGCGGAAGCGGCGGCGATGGCTGATGCTGCAGCCTCACCGAAGGCGGAAGCCGCAACCGGCACCCCACGCCAACAGCCCACTCTCACCCCGCCTCCCCCGCCCCGCCGCGGGGAATCCCAGCGCGACATCGAACGCGGCATCATCCGCTGGATGTTCGTGTTCTTCTTCGCCACTCACCTGATCGGCGGCGGCATCTGGCTGGCCATCTACCTGAGCGGCCACGGCGGCGGCTGATCGCAGGCTCGCAGCACCGGTCGTTGCGTTCGTGCCGCGCCAGTCGGCGAATCAGCCGCGGGGCGGCGAGACCGTGTCCGCGAGCGTGTGTCGCGGCTCCCAACCCGTCCCTCGGCGGCGGCCGGACAACAGGCGAACATCGCAGCGGTTCGGGGACAGCGGGGGACGCACCCGCACACCGCCGAGGCGGTCCGGCGCAACCGCGCCATCGCCACCGTCGCGCCAAGTCCGGTCAGCGTCGCGGCAGATGCATGCACCGGCACGTGCCTTGGCCGGTCGTCGGCCGACCGAAGGGCCGGTGACACACGCCGACAACGGCGGCGTCGCCACGTTCGGCTTCTTCGTCGCCGGTCGAGGGCTTCGGCGGGGAGCGGACCGGGGGCACTATCTCCGGGCCGTGCGTGAGTGGGTGCGGCGAGGCCTTTGCCGTTCGGATGGGGCGGCGCCAGAGCGGGCGGTTCGCTGGGCCGTGGCTGCCGGCTTCGCGCTGTCGCGGTTGCGGCTGCGTGGGGGTGCGGCGAGGCCCTTGCCGTTCGAGTGAGGCAGCGCCGGCGTGGGCGGTTCGCTGGGGCGTCGCTGCCGGCTTCGCGCCGTCGCGGCTGCGGCTGCGTGGGGGTGCGGCGAGGCCCTTGCCGTTCGGGTGAGGCAGCGCCAGAGCGGGCGGCTCGCTGGGACGTCGCTGCCGGCTTCGCGCCGTCGCGGCTGCGGCTGCGTGGGGGTGCGGCCTGTGGCTTCCGGCGGAGTTCTTGACGTCCGGTTTGGGGACGCGGGGCGCTGCTGTCACGGGGGGCTCTGGCGTCGGCAGGCTTCCGGATGCTGCCGGGTAACCCCCGTGACCGGGGCCGACGGTGGTCGGCTTGCGGGTCATGTCGAGTCGTGTCGGGCCGCGTTGGGCCAGGCCGGACGGCTGGGGTCGGAATGCGGCCGGTGGTTTCCGGCCGTGACTGGGGCCGACGTGACCGGTTTGCGGGTCAGGTCGGGTCGGGTCCCAATCGCGTCGGGTTGGTGGCGGGTGCCGGTGTCGGGCTGGTGGCTTTCGGGCCGGCCAGGGGAGTCGGGCGGGGGGGTTGCGCGGGCCCGCCCGCCGCAACACGCGCAAAGGGCCCGGCCCCCGGAGGACCCACGCCCCCAGGTATCGCGCCCCACCCGGTGACCGCCCCGACCGGCCCTCACCCACCCCCACACGCACAAAGGGTCCGGCTCCCCCCGGAGCCGGACCCTTCCGGATCACGCCGTTGCCGTATTCCCCGGCAGGTCCGACGGCTTCAGTGCCGTCGTCGGCGGACCCGTGTGCTGCTCAACCATCGGCAATGCCGCGGTCAGGACGCCGCGTTGCCACCGGCCGCGCGGCGGCGGATGTAGTAGCCGCCCGCCACCATCGCGGCGCTGACCGCGAGGATGCCGCCGACGGCGATGCCGCCGGTCTGGGCGAGCGAGCCGCCGCCACCGCCGGAGCTGCCGCCGGTCGACGCGGACGGGCTGCTGGTCGGGGAGACCGTCGCCGACTCGGAGGCCGACGGGGTGCCGCTCGGGGTCTCACCGGGCGGCGGGGTCTTCGTGCCGCCGGTCGCCGGCGGGGTCGTCGGCGGCTTGGTGGTGGCCGGCGGCGCCGTGGTCGGCGGCTGGGTGGTCGGCGGCTGGGTGGTCGGCGGCTGCGTCGTCGGGGGCTTCTCCGACGCGGGGCAGGTGTGGGACAGGTTGAACCACTCCACGCCGCCACCGACGACCTCGGCGGACGCGGCGACGAGCGTCGCACCCGGCGCCGAGGCGACGTAAGCGTGCTTGTTGGTCGGCGGGCCGAAGCTGGTCACGACGACCTGGCCACCCGACTGGAACGTGACCGTGAGCTTGACGAAGTCGGTCGAGTTGCCGGTCAGCACGAAGTGCCAGCCGTCCTGCGACGCGGGGATGCTGCCGCACTTCGCCTCGTGGCTGGTGAAGCCCGTGGCGGTGATCGGAAGGTCCTTGGCCTGGTGCAGCGGCACGGTGTAAGTGGACGTGGCAGACGCGGGCGACAGCCCCGCGGACACCGCCAGCACGGGGGCGGCGAGTACAGCGCCCCAACGGGCTATGGAACGCGACGACATGGAGTTGGGCACCTCGGCGATGGTCGATGTGGGTGCGCTACGGGACGGTTTTCGGCCGGCGGCGTGCGGACGCAAGCAGCCGCGACGGCGGGCGAACCGGGGCTCCGTGGACGGGGAGCGCATGCCCCTAAATGGGGCAGCCAAGGCTCCCGCTCGGCAAAAGCGCACGTCAAGATCGAATTCTCGGGAAGGTCCGAACTGATCGCATTTGCAAGCAAAGAGCCGCGTAACGATTCGCACCAACCGCACATGCTTACCGACCGGAAACCGCCCGGTAAGCGGCAACGAAGCGCCGGCGAACGGCCAGAAACGTTCCGGCACAGCCCTCGCCCCACCCCCGCCGCGCTTCCGAGCCTCGACGGCCCGCGCACAACCGACCTGCTACGGTCGCCCTCGACCGACGACCCGGGAGCCGTGGTGAACGAAGCAGCGCAGCCGAGGTTGCGGCGTCAGCCGCAGCAGGCGCGCAGCCGCGCCCGGGTCGAGGCGGTGCTGGCCGCCGCGGACCGGATCCTCGCGCGGGACGGCTTCGAGGCGCTGACGATGCGGCGGATCGCCGAGGAGGCGGCCGTCCCGGTCGGCAGTATCTACCAGTTCTACCCGGACAAGGGCGCCGTCGTGGACGCGCTCGGGCAGCAGTACCTCGCGAACTTCAAGGCCGCCATCGACGACCTGGTCGCCCGCGCCACCGCCGGGGATCTCCGCGATCCCGTCGACACCATCGTGGACGTGTACGCCGACCTGTTCCGCCGCCAGCCCGGCGGCGTCGCCCTGTGGTCCGGCCGCCGCCTCAGCCCCGAACTCGCGCGCGCCGACGACGCCACGAACGCGGTCGTCGCCGACGGTGTGCGCCGCATCGTCGAGCACCTGACCGGCACCGCGGACGACGAACGCGCGGCCCGGGCCTCCCGCATGGTCGTCTGGGTCGCCGACGCGGTCCTCCACCAGGTCTCCCGGCCGGACAGCCCGGCAAGCCCGGACACCCTCGACGAGCTGAAGCGCATGCTGCGCCTCTACTGGGCCGACTTGAGCACCGAACTGACGGGCGCGTAAAGCCCCGCAGAGCTCAGAAAATCCCCGTAGGGCTCGGCAAAGCCCGGAATAGCCCGGCAAAGCTCCGCGGCGCCGTCGGCAACTCCCCTACCCGACAGAGCCCGTTCAACCGCGCCCGCGCGCCATGCGCCCGCCCGCAAACGATCCGGCCTGATCCGTCGAGCAGTTCATCATCGTGTGACCCACATCACATGGTAAACCCCCCGCTGCGCCCTGTAGACAATACGCGAACACAGGTTCATGTTTTGCGGTCCGCGTCCCGCCCGGCGCCCTCGACCGCGAACCGGAACCACCGCGTCACCGCGCGCCCGAAGACCCAGCGCACGATGACCCCACTGCACGAAGACCCGAGCGCACAAAGACCCAGTGCACAAAGTCCCGCGCCCACGAAGACCCCGCCCACGATGATCCCGTCCACGAACACCCCCGCCCCCAAGCCCAATCCCCCAAGAAAGTGGTGCGCATGTCGGCCCCCTCGCCCCGCCCGGCCACACCGCCCCGGCTCCCTGCTTCCTTCGTCTGGGGCGCCTCCACCGCGGCCTACCAGATCGAGGGTGCGGCCGACGCGGACGGCAAGGGCCCGTCGATCTGGGACACCTTCGTCCGCCGCCCCGGCGCCGTTCGCGACGGCCACACCGGCGACGTCGCCTGCGACCACTACCACCGGCTCGACGAAGACGTCGACCTCATGCGGCAACTCGGCCTCGACGCCTACCGGTTCTCGATCTCCTGGGCGCGCGTCCTCCCCGAAGGCACCGGCCGCGTCGAGCCGCGCGGCCTCGACTTCTACGACCGCCTCGTCGACCGTCTCCTCGCCGCCGGCATCACCCCCACCCCCACGCTCTTCCACTGGGACCTCCCCCAGGTCCTGGAGGACGAAGGCGGCTGGCTCAACCGCGACACCGCCTACCACTTCGCCGAGTTCGCGCACGTCACCGCCGAGCGCCTGGGCGACCGCGTGCAGAGCTGGATCACCCTCAACGAGCCCTTCGTGCACATGGTCTTCGGCTACGGCTTCGGGTCGCACGCCCCCGGCCGCACGCTCATGCTCGACGCCCTGCCGGTCGGCCACCACCAGCTCCTCGGCCACGGCCTCGCGACCCCCGCGCTGCGCGCCGCCGTTCCGCAGGCCGAGATCCTGGTCGCCAACAACTGCTCCCCCGTGCGCCTGCGCCCCGACGCCCGCTCCGAAGCCGACGCGGCCGCCGCCGACGCCTACGACGCCCTGCACAATCGGCTGTTCAACGACCCGCTGCTGCTCGGCACGTACCCCGACCTGTCGGCGTTCGGCCTCGCCGATCCGTCCTGGGGCGGGCTCGTCCACGACGGCGATCTCAAGGCCATCTCGGCTCCCCTCGACGGCCTCGGCATCAACTACTACAACCCGACGTGGCTCACCGCCCCCGCGGAGACCACCGGGCTCCCCTTCGACGCGGTCGAACCCGACGAGCCGTACCGCCGCACGGCGTTCGACTGGCCGGTCGTCCCGGACGGCCTCACCCAGCTCCTCACGGATCTCAAGGCCCGCTACGGGGCCGCGCTCCCGCCGATCTGGATCACCGAGAACGGCTGCTCCGAACCCGCCGGGCTGCAGGACGACGCCCGCATCGACTTCCTCGCCGGGCACATCGGCGCCATCGCCGACGCCGTCGACCAAGGCGTCGACGTCCGCGGCTACTTCACCTGGTCGCTGATGGACAACTTCGAGTGGGCCGAGGGATTCCACCAGCGCTTCGGCCTCGTCGAGGTCGACTTCGACACCCAGGCCCGCACGCCCCGCGCCAGCTTCGCGTGGTACCGCGACCTGATCGCCGCCCACCGGGGCGGGCGATGAGACGCGCCGCCCTCCGGCGCAACCTCACCGCACACGCGTTCTTCCTGCCGTTCCTCGTCGTCTTCGCCCTCGCCGTCATCGCGCCGCTGGCCTACGCGATCAATCTGAGCCTGTACCAGGACAAGATGATCGGCGGCACCACCTTCACCGGCTTCGACAACTACACGAAGGCGTTCAAGGACGACCTGTTCCACGTCGGCCTCGGCCGGGTGGCGCTGTTCTTCGTCGTCCAGGTCCCGCTGATGCTGCTGCTCGCGCTCGCCGCCGCCTTGGCGATCGACAGCGGACGGCTGCGGGCGCCGGGGCTGTTCCGGGTCGGCCTGTTCATCCCGTACGCGGTGCCCGGCGTCGTCGCCGCCCTCATGTGGGGCTACCTGTACGGCGACCGGTTCGGCCTGGTCGGCGAGATCGAGGACCTGCTGCACGTCGACCTGCCGGACTTCCTGTCCCAAGGCTGGATGCTCGCCTCGATCGGCAACATCGTCACCTGGTCGTACGTCGGCTACAACATGCTGATCCTCTACGCCGCTCTGCGGGCCATCCCCGACGAGCTGTACGAGGCCGCGGAGATGGACGGCGCCGGCCACATCCGGCAGGCCTGGAGCATCAAACTCCCCGCACTGCGCCCGGCGTTGCTGTTGACCACGATCTTCTCGGTGATCGGCACGTTCCAGCTGTTCAACGAGCCGAGCGTGCTCCAAGCGCTGTCGCCCGCCGTCATCACCACGAACTACACGCCCAACATGTACGCGTTCAGCCTCGCCTTCGACGGCCGCCAGTTCAACTACTCCGCGGCGATCGCCGTGGTGCTGGGGCTGGTGACGGTCCTCGTCGCCTACGCCGTCCAGCTCGTGACGGCCCGAAGGGAGCGGATGCTGTGAGCGTCGACGCGAGCACCCGCATACCGGAAGCACGCAGCCGTCCCCGCAAGGCGATTCGCCCGCTCAGCCGCCGGCCCCGGCGGCGCGCCAAGAGCACCGCGCTGACCGTGGCCATGGGCCTGATGCTGGTCTACACGCTGATCCCCCTGGTCTGGCTGTTCATCAGCGCCACCAAGTCCAACCGCACCCTGTTCGACTCCCCCGGCCTGTGGTTCGGCGACGGGTTCCACCTGTTCACGAACATCCACGACGTGCTGACCTACGACGACGGCATCTACCTGCGCTGGTTCGGCAACACGCTGCTCTACTCCGTGGTCGGAGCGGGCGGCGCGGCACTGATCGCCACCATGGGCGGCTACGCCCTCGCCAAATTCGACTTCGTCGGCCGTCGCTTCCTGTCCGCACTCGTCCTCGGCGCAATCTCCATCCCCGCCACGGCGATTGCCGTGCCGACCTTCCTGCTGTTCACCGACATGGGCATCGTCAACACCCCGTGGGCCGTGCTCCTGCCCAGCCTGGCCAGCCCGTTCGGCCTGTACCTCATGCAGGTCTACGCACGCGACGCCGTCCCCGACGCCATGCTCGAAGCCGCCCGCATCGACGGCGCCGGAGAACTGCGGATCTTCTTCACCATCGCGCTGCGCCCGCTCGTCCCCGGCTTCGTCACCGTGCTGCTGTTCACGCTCGTGGCGACCTGGAACAACTACTTCCTGCCGCTCATCGTGCTCAACGACCCCGACCTGTTCCCCCTGACGGTCGGCCTGCACCAGTGGAACACCATGGCGCAGGGCGGCGGCGGAGCGGGCACGCCCACGCTGCCGCTCGTCCTGACCGGCAGCCTGCTGGCGATCCTGCCGCTGATCGCCGCGTTCCTCTTCCTCCAGCGGTTCTGGCAGTCGGGCCTGACCGCGGGCGGCGTCAAGCAGTAGCCGCGCACTTCCGACCACCGCCGCACCCCGGGCCACCCCCACCCGTCGTCCCGCCCCTTGTCCGATCCGCCTGCGCCAGGAGCCGTCGAAATGCGTACTTCACCCCTGAATATCCGCTCGATCGGCCGCGGCTCGACCGCGGTCACCGCCGCCGCCCTGGCACTCGCGCTCACCGCGTGCGGCGGGGGTTCCGGGGGCGGCAACGCGTCGTCCGGCAGCAAGGTCGACCCGTCGGCCGTGAAGGCCGCATTGGACCAGCCGGCCGAGATCACGTTCTGGACCTGGGTACCGAACATCGGGAAGACCGTCGACCTGTTCGAGAAGAAGTACCCGAACATCAAGGTCAACGTGGTCAACGTCGGCGAGTCGAAGGACCAGTACACCAAGCTCACCGGCGCGCTGAAGGCCGGCAAGGGCGCCCCGGACGTCGCGCAGATCGAGTACTCCGCGCTGCCGCAGTTCGCGCTCACCAAGTCGCTGATCAACCTGGCCGACTACGGCGCCGCCGGGCTGAAGGACGCGTTCGCACCGTCCGCGTGGTCGCAGGTCAACGTGGCCGGGGGCATCTACGGCGTGCCGCAGGACACCGGGCCGATGGCGATGTTCTACCGGAAGGACATCTTCCAGAGGCTCGGCGCGGCGCCGCCCAGGACCTGGGAGGAGTTCACCGCGATCGCCAAGCGGATCCACGACGCCGACCCGTCGGTGTTCATGACCTTCGCGGACCCGTCCGACTCCGGCTCGGCGAGCAGCATGATCGCGGATCTCGGCGGCAAGCCGTTCGCCGTCGACGGCACCGACGTCAAGGTGGACCTCAAGGGCGATGCGGGCACCAAGGCGTACGCGGACCTCTTCGGTCAGCTGATCAAGGACAAGCTCGTCGACGGCAACGCGAGCTTCACCAACGACTGGTTCCAGTCGATCACCGCCGGCAAGTACGCGGTGTGGATGACCGGCGCCTGGGCCCCGGCCGTGCTCGACAAGTACCTCCCCGGAGGCAAGGGCCAGTGGGGCGTCGCACCGATGCCCGGCGGCGTCAGCGCGGAGAACGGCGGCTCGGCGGTCGCGGTCACCACGCAGGCCAAGAACAAGGAAGCCTCGGTCGCCTTCAGCGAGTGGCTCAACTCCGACCCGGAGGCCGTCAAGTCGCTGAACGCCGAGGTCGGGCTGTTCCCCGCCACCAAGGCCATCCTCGACGACCCGGCGTTCCGCTCGGCCGAACTGCCGTACTTCCCGGGCGAGAAGCCCAACGAGGTCTTCGCCGACATGTCGAGGGCGGTGCGCCCCGGCTTCCAGTACCTGCCGTACCAGGTGTACGCCGACAGCATCTTCAAGGACACGGTCGGCCAGTCCCTGCAGCACGGCGGCGACCTGAACGCCGCGCTGGCGGCGTGGCAGGACCGGCTCAAGACGTACGGCAAGGAACAGGGCTTCACCGTCAAATAGGTCGTCCGGTCAGCAAGCGCCCTACCGGTCGTCCCCGCCCGCGCAGAACAGGAACGCCAACCGTGAACCCTGTCGTGGCCGCCCCCGGCGCCGTCCTCCGCCTGCCGCTCCTCCCCGGCGAACGCTGGTGGGGAGGAGCGGCGGCGGAAGGCCGGAGCATGCCGTACACCGCCGACTACTCCTTCGACCTGCGCGATTTGCGGGGCAATCAGGGCATGCCGCTGCTGCTGTCGAACCGCGGACGCTGGGTGCACAGCACCGGCACGTTCACTTTCGAGGTCGGCGCGGACGCCCTGACCGTCACCCCGCACGCCGCCGCATCGGTCGTCGAACACGCCCACGGCTTCGACGGCTTGCGCGGCGCCTACCGCGACGTCATGTCCCGCTACTACCCCGCCGCCGGCGCGCTGCCCGATCCGCTGCTGTTCACCGCGCCGCAGTACAACCTGTGGATCGAGACGGTCTTCGAGCCCACCCAGCAGAAGGTCCTGGACTACGCCGAACGCCTGCTCGCCGAGGGCTTCCCGCCCGGCGTGCTGATGATCGACGACCAGTGGAGCGCGAGCTACGGCGACTGGACGTTCCACCGCGGCCGGTTCCCCGACCCGGCCGCGATGGTGGCCCGGCTCCACGACCTGGGCTTCAAGGTCATGCTGTGGCTGGTGCCGTACGTGACGCCCGACTCCCCCACGGCACGCACCCTCTTCGAGGCCGGCTACCTGCTGCCCGATCCGGCCGAGCGCTATCCCGCGGCGGTCGGGCTGTGGTGGAACGGCCTCAGCGCCTCACTCGACCTCGGCAACGCGGATGCGGTGACGTGGTTCCAGGAGACGCTGCGGCGCCTGCACACCGACGTCGGTATCGACGGCTTCAAGTTCGACGGCGGCGACGCGGAATGGTGGCGGCAGTTGGGGGTGGCCGATCCGGAGGCGTACACGCACACCTGGAACCGGCTCGGGCTCGCGTGGCCGCTCAACGAGTACCGGGACGCGTGGCGCACGGCGGGCCTGCCGCTCGCCCAACGCCAGCAGGACAAGTACCACCAGTGGGACGGGCGGTTCGGCGTCGAGAGCCTGATCCCGAACGCGCTCGCGCAGGCCGTCACCGGGCACGCGTTCACCTGCCCGGACATGATCGGCGGCGGCGAGTTCCGCTTCGTCCCGGCCGAGGACGGCTACGACCAGGAACTCTTCGTCCGCTACGCGCAGATCGCCGCGCTGTTCCCGATGATGCAGTTCTCCGCCGCCCCGTGGCGTGTCCTGGACGCGGAGCACCTTGCCATCGTCCGCGAAGCCGCGCTGCTGCACGCCGAGTTCGGTGCCGAGATCCTTGCGGTCGCGCAGGCGTCGGCGAAGACCGGCGACCCCGTGCAGCGGCCGCTGGCGTGGGCGTACCCGGACGGCGGCTACGAGGAGGTCACCGACCAATTCCTCATCGGCGACACGCTGATGGTCGCTCCGGTGACGACCCCCGGTGTCTCCGTGCGCGAAGTCCGGATCCCGCCCGGGCGCTGGCGGGCCGACGACGGGACGGTCTACGAAGGGCCCGACACGGTGACGGTGGCGGCGCCGCTTGCCCGGCTCCCCTATTTCCGGGCGGTGACCACGTGACGCGCAGACCGGCGATCTTCACGTCGCCGCGGAAGTGGCGCGGCTGGATGCTCGTGTGGCCGGCCGTGGTGGTCGTGCTGGCGCTGCTGGCCATCCTCCTGCCGCTGATCGGCAGCGGCTCCGACGGCACAGGCGACTCGGGTGACACCCGCGCGCTCGGCTCCAACGTCGACAAGGTCGACCCCTTCATCGGCACCGCCGGCGCCGACCCCACCGAGTACGGCGGCATGATCCCCAGCGCCGCGCCGCCGTTCGCGATGACCCGCTGGTCGCCGATGACGCACGCCAACGCGGTGGCGAAGCTGCCCTACCGCTCCGGCGACACGACGATGACCGGCTTCATCGGCACCCACCAGCCCGCGATCTGGATGGGCGACTCCGGCTACGTGGCCGGCATGCCGGGCGTCGGCGACGTCAAGACCGCGGAGGCCGACCGCGGGATGCCGTTCACCCGCGCGGACGAGACCGCGTCGCCGGACAAGTACACGGTGAACCTGCACCCGGCGCCCGGGCAGACCCTGCGCACCGAGCTGACCGCGTCGTCCCGGGTGGGCGTGCTGCGCACGACGTATCCGGCCGGGGCGGCGGCGAACTTCGTCGTGCAGGCGACCCGCGCCGGGGTCACCGGCCAGGTGCGGGTCGACCCGGCGCGGCGGGAGATCAGCGGCAGCAACCCCGACCGGCAGGACCGGCTGCTCGGACCGTTCAAGGCCCCCGGCTTCAAGGGCTACTTCGTGGCGCGGTTCGACACCGGCTTCGCCGGCTACGGCACGGCGAACGGCGCGACCCAGTCCGAGGGCCGGGCGGACGGCACCGGGGAGGAGTTGTCGGGCTACGTCCGCTTCCCCGCCGGGACGGTGACCGTCACCGTGCGGATCGCCACGTCGTTCATCTCGGTCGACCAGGCCCGGGCCAACCTGGAGAAGGAAGCCCCCGACGGCACCGGCTTCGACACGGTCGCCGCCACCACCAGGGCGGCCTGGGCGGACAAGCTCGACCGGGTCCGCATCACCGGCGGCACGCCCGACCAGCTGGCGACGTTCTACACGGGCATGTACCACGCGCTGCAGTACCCGTCGGAGATGGCGGAGTATGGCCGGTACTACAGCGCGTACGACGACAAGGTCCACGACGGCGTCAGCTACACCGGGTACTCGCTGTGGGACACCTTCCGCGCGCAGAACGCGTTCCTGATCCTGTTCGCGCCCGAACGCGTGGACGACATGGTCCGCTCGATGCTCCAGGACTACGAGCAAGGCGGCTGGCTGCCGCTGTGGAAGAACCTCACCGAGACCAACATCATGGAGGGCCCCGCACCCGAATCGATCATCGCCGAAGCGGCGGTCAAGGGCTTCCGCGGGTTCGACCTCGACGAGGCCTATCAGGCGGTCCACAAGAACGCGATGACGCCGCCCGACCAGGACACGACGCTGCGGTACGACGACCGGCAGATGGGCACGCCGGTCGAGGCCCGCGCCGGCCTGACCACGTACGAGCAGAACGGCTGGGTCGCCGCCGACCGCACCGCCGAAGCCGGCACCCGGACGCTGGACTTCGCGTACGGCGACTACGCGGCGGCGCAGCTCGCCCGCGTCGCGGGCAGGTCCGACGACGCGGCGGCGTTCCTCAAGCGCAGCGCGAACTACAAGAACGCGTACAACCCGGCGACCGGCTTCATGCAGGCCCGCAACTCGGACGGATCCTGGGCGGCGGGCGGCTGGACCGAGGGTGACCAGTGGGTCTACACGAACGACGTGCTGCACGACGCCCCGGGGCTGATCGCCCTCAAGGGCGGCGACGCGGCGTTCGCGTCCTGGCTCGACGGCTACTTCGCGGGCGGCCACAACAACCACACGAACGAGCCGAGCCACCACGTGCCTTACCTGTACGACTACGCCGGGCAGCCGTGGCGCACCCAGGAACTCGTCCGCCAGACCGCCGCGGCCAATTACCGGCATGCCCCCGACGGCCTGTCCGGCAACGACGACTGCGGCCAGATGTCGGCGTGGTACCTGTTCTCCGCCCTCGGCTTCTACCCGGTCAACCCGGCGTCGGGCGAATACGCCGTCGGCAGCCCCTTCTTCGACAAGGTGACGCTCGACCTGCCCGGCGCCCGACGCCCGCTGGTCATCTCGGCCGGCCAAGCGGAGTCGAGCCCGTACGTGCAGGCGCTGTCCTTGGACGGCACGAACATCACGAAGCCGTTCCTGAGCCACGAAGCGCTGCTGCGCGGCGGGGACTTGGACTTCACGATGAACGCGCAGCCGCAGGCGTGGGGGGCGTCGACGACACCGCCGCGGCGGTGAGGCCCGCCGGTGGCGGCGCGGACGAGGTGACCGGAGGCGTGGCGGCGGCCCGCGATCAGGCCAGGACGTCCTCGTGGTTGTGGACGACAAGCCACTCGGAGCCGAACCGGCGGGCCACCGCGGTATTGCGGATGCGTTCGGGGGCGGCCACGGTGCCGTCCGCCGCGGGGGCGAACTCGACGCGCAGCTCGTAGCGCGCCAAGGCGACGTCGCCCCAGACGTCGATCACCTCGTCGAACGCGTGGATGGCGACCACCTTCGGGGCATCCGGGCCGGTGGGCCGGTCGGCGCGGATCCGGTCGAGGTCGGCGCGTCCGAACAGCAGCTCCGGCACGGCCGAGTCCCAGACGGTCGCCTCGGGGTGGATGCGTGCGTCGATCCGCTCCCGGTCGGACGCGGTGAACCCCGCGTAGATGTCCAGCAGCGCGGACCACACGGCCGCGCGGTCGGCGGCGTCGCCGGAAGGCCGGTATGCGGCACGCGAGTCGGACCGGTCGGGCACGGAGTTCATGGAGCGGGCACCTTTCCTGGCGTACAAGGAGATCGGGCGGTGGTTCAGGCGGCGAGGTCGTCGCGGACGACGACGCCCGACTGCATGACGAACGACAGACGGGACATGGCCGAGATGTCGCGCAGCGGGTCGCCGTCGACCGCGATCAGGTCGGCGGTGAAGCCGGGGGCGATCTGACCGAGGCGGTCCTCGGCCTGCACGAGGCGGGCCGCGGTGGTGGAGACGGACTGGAGGACCCGCAGGTTGTCGAGGCCGCCCTCCGCCATCAGCAGCATCTCGTACACCGCGGCGGGCACCCCCTCGACCAGGTCGGCGGGCGGGATGTCGGTGCCGTTGACCAGCTGCACGCCGGCCTCGACGGCGCGCCGGAACGAGGCCTTGTGCGGCTCGATCGCGTTCTGCGCGTTGGCCATCGACGCCTCGTCGAACCGGTTCTCCTTCATCCAGCTCAGCGAGTTGGTGACGCACAACGTGGGCGTGACGAACGCGTTGCGCTCGGCCAGCAGGCGAGCGGTGTCGGCGTCCAGCGCGTAGGCGTGCTCGAAGGACCGGACACCCTGGTACAGGGCCTCGCGGATGGCGGCCGACTCGCCCGAGTGGGCGACGACGTACGAGTCGTGCTCGTGCGCGGCCTTGACTGTCGCGGCGATTTCCTCCGGGGTCATCTCGGCATGCTCGAAGTCCTCGCCTTCGCGGGCCAGGCCGGAGTTGATGAAGATCTTCAGATGGTCGGCACCCGCGGCGAGTTCGCCGAGCGCCGCACGGTAGAAGGCGTCCGGCCCGCTCGCGTAGGAGCAGTCCGCACCCGCGCCGTGGCCTTGCGGAGTCGACAGCGCCCGGCCCGCTCCGAAGATGCGCGGCGCGTCGATCCAGCCGCGGCGGTGCGCGTCGCGGAGCACCAGGTCGATCTGGTTCTGCTCGTGCACGCAGCGCAGCGTCGTGATGCCGGCCCGCAGCGCGTCGCCGGCGCGTTGCGCGGCCCGGAACGCGGTGAGCGCGGGCGACTCGTCCTCGCTGGTTTCGGAGAACGGGAACACCACGGACAGGTGGGAGTGGCACGAGATGATGCCGGGCAGCAGGTACCTGCCGCCGAGATCGTGCGCGTCCGCGCCCGGCGGGAGCGCCCCGCGGACCTCCGCGATGGAGCCGCCCTCGATGCGCACGCTGCGGTCGCGCAGCAGCTCTCCGGTCAGCACGTCGACGACATGGCAGTTGGTCAGCCACATGGCAGGGATCACCCGATCTTGAGGAGAGCCGGTGCGAGCACGGAGCACGCCGCGCGTCGGCCGGGCAGGAATTCGGTCGGCTCGGGTTCGATGTCCGCGCAGGCGTCCACGGCTATGGGGCAACGCGGGTGGAACCGGCAGCCGCTCGGCGGGAACGCCGGGTCGGGCACGTCGCCGGGCAGGTCCTGGGGCAGTTCGCCGTTGCCGTCGGCCCGGGGCACGGCGGAGATGAGTGCCCGGCTGTAGGGGTGCCGCGGATCGTCCCACACCTGGTCGGTCGGGCCGCTCTCGACGACGGTCCCCAGGTACATCACGGCGACGGTGTCGGCGATCTGCCGGACGATCGACAGGTCGTGCGAGATGAACAGCAGGCCTACGCCGCGCTCGCGTGCCAGGTCCAGCAGCAGGTTCGCGATGGAGGCCTGCGCGGACGCGTCGAGCGCGGCGATCGGCTCGTCCGCGACGATGCAGCTGGGGTCGGCGGCGAGGACCCGGGCGATGGCGATGCGCTGGCGCTGGCCGCCGGAGAACTCGTGCGGGAACCGCTCGGCGAACTCCGCGGACAGGCCGACGCGGTCGAGCAGTTCGCGGGCCAGTGCGCGTCCGTCGGCGCGGGTGCCGCCGGACAGGACCACGGCGTCGGAGATCTGTTCGCCGACCTTGCGCCGTGGATTCAGCGACGCGTACGGGTCCTGGAACACCATCTGGAGGCCCCGTTGCGCGGGCGGCCGGGGCTTCAGCCCCAGCGGGGTGACCGGCGCGCCGGCGAACTCCACGCTCCCGGAGGCGGGCTTCAGCAGTCCCACGGCGGCCTTGCCGAGGGTCGACTTGCCGCATCCGGACTCGCCCACCAGCCCGACCACCTGGCCCGGCTCGACCCGCAGGTCGACACCGGCGACGGCGCGCACCGCGGGGCGCCCGGGCGAGTGGTAGGACACCGTCAGGTCGCGCAGCACCAGGCTGGCGTCCGGGGTCGCGTTCATCGGGCACCCGCTTCCGTGGTCTCGGTTTCCGGGGAGGTGCGGTCGGCGAGCGGGTCGACCGGGCAGGCGGTGGCGTGCAGTTCGGTCAGCGGCAGCAGTTCCGGGCGGTCGCCCGCGCAGGCGTCGACGGCGAACGGGCAGCGCGGGTGGAACGCGCACCCGCTCGGCGCGAGGCCCAGCTTGGGAGGCGAGCCGGGGATCGGCAGCAGTGCGGTGGTGCCCGCGCCCGGATGCGGGAGAGCGTCCAGCAATCCGCGGGTGTAGGGGTGGCGCGGGGTGCGCAGCACCTCGGCGCGGGGCCCGGTCTCCGCGATCCGGCCCGCGTACATGACGGAGACCCGGTCGGCGAGCGCCGACATCACGCCGAGGTCGTGGGTGATGATCAGCACGGACAGGCCGTTCTCCCGGCGCAGCCGGTCGAGCAGCCGCAGGATGCCGGCCTGCACGGTCACGTCGAGAGCGGTCGTCGGTTCGTCGGCGAGCAGCAGGTCCGGGTCGCAGGCCAACGCGACGGCGATGGCGATGCGCTGGCGCATACCGCCGGAGAACTGGTGGGGGTAGCGCTTCAGGGCCTGTTCCGGGTCCGGGATGCGGACCGTGGCCAGCAGCTCGGCGGCACGTGCGTTCGCGGCCTTCTTGCCGAGCTTCTTGTGGTGGCGCAGGTGTTCCGTGAGCTGCTTGCCGACGGAGAGCATCGGGTGCAGGGACGTCATCGGGTCCTGGAAGACCATGGCGACCTTGTTGCCGCGCAGGTCGCGGACCTGGCGCGGGGTCATGGACAGGACGTCCCGGCCCTCGACGCGCATCTCGCCGCGGGCGGTGCCGCCCTGGGGAAGCAGGCCGAGCAGGGCCAGCGCGGTCATCGTCTTGCCGGATCCGGACTCGCCGGCCAGGCCGACGATCTCGCCGCGTTCGACGGTCAGGTTCACGCCGTCCAAGGCGCGCAGGGGCGTGCCGTCCGGGCCGGGAAGTTCCACCACGAGGTCGCGGATGTCCAGGAGCGGGCCGCCGGCCCGTGCGGAGATCGTGTCGTTCATCGTCGTCACCCTCGGATGGCCCGTGCGGTACGGGGGTCGAGCGCGTCCCGCAGGGTGTCGCCCAGGAAGTTGAAGGCGAGCACGGAGAGCAGGATGGCCGCGCCGGGGAACACGGCGACCCACCACGCGTCGAAGTTGGCGGACCCGGCGTTGACCATCGCGCCCCATTCGGCCGCGGGGGGTTGTGCGCCGAGCCCCAGGAAGGAGAGACCGGACAGCAGCAGTACGGCGTTGCCCAGGTCGAGCGCGGCGAGCACCGCCACCGGACCGGCGAGGTTCGGCCGCAGGTCCACGGCCAGCACCCGCCATCCGGACGCGCCGAGGAGCCGGTCGGCCTGCACGAAGTCGGACTGCCGCAGGCTCAGCACGAGTCCGCGGACCACGCGTGCGTATGTCGGCCAGCTGACCACCACGACCGCGAGCACCGCGTTGGTCAGGTTGGGTCCGAGCGCCGCGACGACGGCCATCGCCAGGATGATCGCGGGGAAGGCCAGCACCAGGTCGGCGCAGCGCATCACGACCATGTCGATCCAGCCGCCGAAGTAGCCGGCGACGGCGCCGAGCACCGTGCCGATCACCATCGCCAGCACGACGAGCAGCAGGGCGAGCGGCAGGGAGACCCGGGTGCCGTGGATGACCCGGGACAGGATGTCCCGGCCGAGTTGGTCGGTCCCGAACCAGTGCTCGGCGGAAGGAGCCTGGTACTTGGGCCACTTCTGGGCGAGCGGGTCTTCCGGCGAGATCACCGAGGCGAAGACCGCGGCCACCAGGAACACGCCGATGATGACGAGGCCGGTGACCGCGAGGGGGCTGCGCCACGGGGACTTGTTCGCCCGGCGGCGCCGGCGCCGCGCGGCGCGCTCGTCGGCCGCGTCCGGGGTGCCGGGGCGGCCGGGGTCGCTGCGGTTGCCGCGGCCGGCGCCGAGCCGGTCGCCGAGGAATATGCGCGTGGCGTTCACGAGAGGCGGATCCTCGGGTCGATGACCCCGTAGAGCAGGTCCACGAGGAGGTTGATGACGACGTACACGACCGCGACGAACAGGCAGACGCCCATGATGGACGGCAGGTCGAGGTTGAGCGCGCTCTTGTACGCGTACTGGCCCAGCCCCGGCCAGGACAGCACGTTCTCCACCAGCACGGTGCCGGCGAGCATGCCGCCGAACGTGAGGCCGGCGACGGTCAGGATCGACGTCAGTGCCGGACGCAGCGCGTGCCGCCGGATCACGGTGGACTCGGGGAGCCCCTTGGCGCGGGCGGCGCGCACGTAGTCGTTGCCCAGCGCCTCGAGGACGGCGGCCCGGGTGAACCTGGTGAGCACGCCGATGTTGAACGCGGCCAGCACGCACGCGGGCAGGACCATCCGGGAGAACGCCTCGCCGAACGTGCCCCACTCGCCGGTCAGCAGCGAGTCGACGGTGTACAGCCCGGTGATGTCGTCCGGCGGAATCGCCCCGGGGGAGAGCCGCCCGCCGGCCTGGATCCAGCCGAGCTTGAACGAGAAGACGTAGAACGCCACCTGGGCCAGCCAGAACACCGGGACGGACACGCCGGCGAGCGAGACGACGCGGATGATCCGGTCCGGCCAGCGGCCGCGGGTCACCGCCGCGACGATGCCCAGGCCCACCCCGATCACCAGGGCGAGCACGATGGCGGCCAGCGCGAGTTCGAGGCTGGCCGGGATCTTGTCCGCGAGGTCGTCCCAGACGGGGCGGTGGGTCTGCTGCGAGGTGCCCATGTCGCCGTGCAGCAGGTTGGTCAGGTAGGTCCAGTACTGCGACGGCAGCGAGTCGTCGAGCCCGTTCTTCGCCTTGAACGCGGCCACCGCGGCCGGGTCGTTCAGCGCCCGCTGGCCGAGGTTCGCGGCGACCGGGTCGCCCGGGACGGCGTGGGTGAGCCCGAAGGCCAGGATCGTGATGCCGAGGCAGAGGAGCACGCCCACGCCGAGCCGCACGAGGACGAACCGGGCGAACGGGTGGGAGCGCCGTTTGGCCGACGCGGTTCCCCGGCCGGGAGGTGTCCCGGTCGACCCCGGTGTCAGCCGAGCTTGTCGACATCGACGTACCAGATGGGGTTGTAGTACACGTTCTTCACCGAGTTGTTCGCGGCGATGACCTGGGCGGTCTGGAGCAGCGGGACGAACGGGCTCGTCTGCTGCATGGCTTCCTGGAGCTTGCGGAAGGCGTCGACGCGCGCGGCCTCGTCGGTCGCCGTGCGGGCCTGCTCGGCGAGCGCGGTCACCGCCGGGTTGGCGCCCTCGTTCCAGCCGGCGCGCTTCCCGACCAGCTCGCCGGGGGCGAAGGCCAGGTAGTCCGACGCGTCCGGGTAGTCCGCCTGCCACCACCACAGGCCGAGTGCCTCGGTGCCGTTGCGGTACGAGTCCAGGGCGGTCTGGGTCGGCGCGGGCTTGAGCGCGACGGTGATGCCGACGTCCTTGAGGTTCGCCTGGATGCG
Source organism: Uniformispora flossi (assembly GCF_049534875.1). Classification (NCBI taxonomy): domain Bacteria; kingdom Bacillati; phylum Actinomycetota; class Actinomycetes; order Kitasatosporales; family Streptomycetaceae; genus Uniformispora; species Uniformispora flossi. The sequence goes on along the minus strand of NZ_JBMULZ010000007.1, from coordinate 293,544 downwards.
GGCGGCGAGGTCACCGAAGTTGATGCCGTTGATGGTGACGTCGGACGCGTAGTACAGGTCCACGGTCGGGTTGTTCAGTCCGGCGCGGGCCAGGGCCGCCTTGGCGCGGGGGATGTCGCGCTTGATCGCCGCGGACGGGTCGAGCGCGCCGGTGAAGAAGCCCGGCACGATGCCGGCCGCCTGGGCCGAGCCCTCGCCGGCGACGTCGAGGAGGGACGGGTAGTCGACGCCGTAGCGCACGGCTTCCTGGAAGTCCTTGTTCGAGGTGATCTTCGAGACCGCCGGGTTGTCGTTGCTGAACAGGAAGGCGGTGGTCGGGGTGGGCTTCTGGAGGACCTGGGCCTGGCCCTTCACCTTGGCCGCCTGGTCCGCCGACATGTCCAGGGACAGCCGGCTTTCGCCGGACAGGATGTTCAGCTGCTGCGTGCTCGCCGGCACGTTGCGGATCACGACCTTGCCGTACTTGGGCTTGGCGCCCCAGTAGTTGTCGTTGCGGGTGAGCACCACCTCGGTGGACACGTCGTACTTGGTGATCTTGTACGGGCCGGAGCCTTGCGAGTCCGTGTTGAGGTACTGCTCCGCCTTGTCGCTCTGGTCCGCGCCGGCCGCGTCGGAGCCGCCGTGGGCGGTGACCGCCGTCGAGTTGACGATGCCGAGCGCCGGGGTGGGGATGCGGAACGGCAGCGAGGCGTCGGGCTTCTCGGTGGTGAGGACCACCGTGTGCTCGTCCTTCGCGGACACGGTCACGCCGTCGAGGAGGAACGACGGGTTGCCCTTGAGGTTCTTGACCCGGTTGAAGGAGAACACCACGTCCTTGGCGGTGACCGGGGTGCCGTCGTTGAACTTGGCCTCCGGACGCAGCGGGAACGTGAACGTCTTGCCGTCCGGCGACACCTCGTATGACGCGGCGAGCTGCGGCACCGGCTTGGTGACGTCGCCGTTCGCGAAGGTGAGCAGCGTGTCGTAGGCGGCCCGCGTGACGAAGATGCCGGTGGGCTCGAACGTCCGGCTCGGGTCGGCGGTCTTGAGGCTGAACGACGTGTCGACGACCAGGGTGTCGTTGCCGCCGCCGCTGCCGCCCGCGCCGTCGGAGGACTTCTTCGCGCCGCCGCAGGCGGACAGTGTCACAGCGGCGACCACGGTCACCGCGAGCGGAGCGAGGGCCCGGCGGCCGATCCCGCCGCGACTGGCCCCGTTGGGGTGATTGGCCTGCATGGCGCACCTTCCTCGGGCGCCCGGTCACAGAGCGGACGAGACCGGGTGTTTGATGTGACTGAACAGTGGCCCTGAAGGTAGGCGGCGACAGACCCGGCGGTCAATGGTCATTTTTTCGGTCTCGTGATGTGGGATCGGATGTCCGGAATCCGTGATCACCAGCCCACGAAGAGCGATGATTCTTCGCATTCGTAACGGTTGGATCACCGGATAGAGCAGCGGTTCTCGACATACCGGGCGGACGGCGCGGAGCATTTCGGCCATCCGGGGAACCGACCAGCGGATGCGGGAATCAGGTCAGCGAACAGCCGAGCCGGCAGCGGCCTTGACGAAAGGCGCCGGGCGTGCTTATGTTCGGCGCCAGACGTTCAATCCCACTGAACACACCATCACGCACAAGCTAGGATCCGCGCGTCGGGGTGGCGGACAGCGGAACGAACGGGGAACGACCATGTTGGGCGACCGACTGCGCGAGCTGCGTCAGGCACACGATCTGAGCCTTCGTCAGTTGGCGGCGGAGGCAGGCATTTCCGCCGGGATGCTGAGTCAGTTGGAGAACGGCAGCACCGAACCGAGCCTGTCCACGCTCCGGAAACTCGCCCGTGTTTTCGACACCTCGATCGCCACGCTGTTCGACGACCCCGACGTACCACGCGTCGCGGTGACCACCCGCGAGAACCGCATGCGGCTCGGTGCCGCCCGCCAGCACATCACCTACTCCAGGCTCACCCCCGGAACAGGCGATCTCGAAGTGCTGGAGGCGGACATCGAACCCGGCCAGGCGTCCTCCGACGAGCCCTACAGTCATCCGTCCACGGAATGCGCGACGGTGCTCGCCGGGTGTCTCGACGTCGAAGTGGACGGGCGGGTCTACCGGCTGGGCGAGGGCGACGCGATCACCTTCGACTCCCGCTTGCCGCACCGCTTCGTCAACAGCTCCGACGAGCCGGCCCGGCTGCTGGTCGCGGTCACCCCGCCGATGCCCTGACCGGCGCGGCGGGCGGCCCGGATCCCCGCGCTTGTGCCTCGAAAGGACCGAGGGCATGGACCGCCACACCGTCGACTGGCACGGCTACATCCCGGCCGTCACGACACCCTTCACCGCCGACGGCGACCTCGACCTGGCCGCCTGGGACGCGCAGCTGGAGTGGTTCGCCGCCGAGGGCCTGGACGGCGTCGTCATCGCCGGAACCACGGGCGAGTGGTACACCCTCTCCGCCGCCGAGCGCGCCACGCTCTTCGCCCGCGCGGCACGGCAGGTCCGCGGCCGGTACACCCTCATCGGCGGCTGCAACGCCTACACCGCGGCCGAGGCCGTCGGCCACGCGCGCGCCGCCCGGGAGGCGGGACTCGACGGAATCCTGCTCACGCCTCCCCCGTACGTGGTGCCCAACCCGCGCGAGACCGTCGAGTACTACCGCGAGGTCGGCGCCGCGGTGGACATCCCGACGTGCGTCTACAACTGGCCCCGCGGCTGCGGGATCGACTTGGACACCGAAACCCTCGGCCTCCTCGCCGACCTCCCCAACGTGGTCGCGGTCAAGAACTCCACCGGCGATTTCGGCGGCTTCGTGCGCGGCCTGGTCGCCCTCCACGACCGCGTCCGCTACTTCGGGATCACCACCGACGCGGTCGGAGCCGCGCTGATGCGCGGCATCGGCGGCGACGGACTGATGGGCGCGGGCGCCGTCCTCGGGAACGACCACCCCGCGTTCTTCCGGCACCTGGCAGCCGGCGACGAGGCCGCCGCGCTCGCCGTCGGAGCCCGCGACCGGGTGCTCATGTCCGCCTGGTTCACCAAGGACTACGGCCCGCGCTTCGGCAGCGCTCCCGCCATCCTCAAGCACGCCCTCGGCCTGCGCGGCGTCCCCGCGGGGCACCCGCGCCGCCCTCTTCTCCCGCTCACCGGCGCCGAACGCGACCTCGTCCACCACACGATGGCCGAACTCGGACTCGTCTCCTGATGGAGCGCCACGACGTCCTGGTGATCGGCGGGGGACTGCTCGGCTGCGCCCTCGCGCACCATCTCACCCGGGCCGGCGCGACGGTCGCGCTCGTCGAGAAGGACCAGCTCAACCGGCACGCGTCCGGGCAGAACGCGGGCAGCCTGCACTTCCAACTCGAATACCGGATGATCCAGCACGGCCCCGAGGTCGCCGCACGCGCCGCCGAGGCACTGCCGCTGCACCTCGACGCGATGCGGGCGTGGGCCTCCCTGGAGGACGACATCGGCGAGCCGTGCGGCATCCGCCGCCGCGGCGGACTGATGCTCGCCGAAACCCCGGAGCAGCTCGAACTCCTCGCCCAGAAGACCGCATTGGAACGGGCGCACGGACTGGACGTGCGCGTCCTGGAGACCGACGAGACCCACGCGCTCGCGCCCTATCTGTCCGACCACGTCCTCGGCGCGGCCTGGTGCCCCGGCGAGGGCAAAGCCAACCCGCGCCTGGTCACCCACGCGTACGCGCGCGCGGCCGCCCGCAACGGCGCGCACATCGCGGCCGGCACCAGGCTCCGCGCGCTGCGCCACGACGGACGCGAGTGGATCGCCACCGTCACCCAGGACGGACGCGAACGACCGATGCGGGCCCGGGCCGTGGTCATCGCCGCCGGAATCTGGACGGCGCAGGTCGCCGCGATGGCCGACGTGCGGCTCCCGGTGGTCCCGGTCGCCCTGTCCATGACGGTGACCGCGGCGACCGCTCCGCTGGTACCCCACCTCGTCCAGCACGTCGGCCGCAGGCTGTCGCTCAAGCAGACGGAGGAGGGCAACGTCCTGGTCGGCGGCGGGTGGCCCGCCAAGTTCGTGCACCACGGCGGCGACCTCGACCTCGACGAACGCCCCGAACTGCGGCTCGACTCCGTCTTCGGCAGCGCCGACGCCGCCCGGGTGGTGCCCGCGGTGCAGCAGCTCCCGGTGCTGCGCATCTGGTCCGGTGCGACGTCGCTGACCCCCGATCAGCTCCCCCTCCTCGGCGCCGTGCCCCGGCGGCCCGACCTGTATGTGGCCACCGGCGGCTCCGCGTTCACGCTCGGCCCGACCTACAGCAGGCTCCTCGCCCAGCAGGTGCTCACCGGCCGCACCGAACTGCCCATCGGCGACTATTCGCCCGCACGGTTTGGGTTCCTGAACTTTGTCTGAGCATCCGCCCCACGTCCACCACCGTCCGGTCGCGGTGACCGTCGACGGCGAGCGCCGCGACCTCCTCCCCGGCCGGTCGCTCGCCGCCGCGCTGATCGGTGCGGACCTCCCGGTGACCCGGCACGACCGCGCCGGACGGCCGCGCGCACCGTTCTGCGCGATGGGGGTGTGCTTCGAATGCGCGCTGACCGTCGACGGAGTCCCGCTGGTCCGCGCCTGCCATGAACCGGTGCGGGCGGGCATGACCGTGCAGACCGGACGCGGCCCGCACGCCGCGTCGACCGCCGCATCGACCGCCGCCGGCCGTGAGGAGCGGACATGAGCACCCACCGGCCCGCCGACCTCGTCGTGGTCGGCGCGGGCCCCGCCGGGCTCGCCGCCGCCGTCACGGCCGCGCGACACGGCGTCGATGTCGAGATCATCGACGAACAGCCCCGCCCCGGCGGGCAGATCTGGCGGCGACCCGACCCCGCCCTCGGCGCCGCCGACCCCCTCGATGCGCCCGCCTACGCCGCCGGACGCGCGCTGCTCGCCGAGGCCGCGGACACCCCCGGCCTGCGCATCCGCCACGACACGGTCGCCTGGGGCGTGTTCGGCACGCGGACGGAGCCCGACGGGTGGGCCGCACCCGAAGGCACCCCCGTCGAACCGGGCCTGCGCCTCGCCGTGCACGGGCCCCGCGGCGTCGACGTCCTTCGTCCGCGCGCCCTCCTCCTCACGGGCGGCGCCTTCGACCTTCCGGTGCCGATGCCCGGCTGGACCCTCCCGGGCTTCCTCACCGTCGGCGGAATCCAGGCCCTGCTCAAGGGCCAGCAGACGCTCGCCGGCCGACGCATCGTGCTGGCCGGCGCGCATCCGCTCCTGCTCGTCGCCGCCGCACAGCTGCTGCACGCCGGCGCCGACATCGCCGAAGTCGCCTTCGCCCAGGGACTGCCCGGCGTCGGCACCGCCGGTCCGGCCCTGGCCGCGCTGCCGGGCAACCGCGCCAAGATCACCGAGGGGGCAACCGCGCTGCGCACCCTGCGCCGGGCGGGTGTCCCCGTCCGCACGCGCACCCTGCTGGTCCGCGCCGAGGGCGACGACCGGGTCACCGGAGCCGTTCTCAGCAAAGTGGACGACCAGTGGCGGCCGCTGCCCGGCACCGCACGGGTCGTCGACTGCGACACCGTCGGCATCGGGTTCGGGTTCGTCCCCGCCACGGAACTCGCCCGCCAGGCCGGATGCGAGGCGCGATGGGACGACGTGTCGGGCGGCTGGATCCTGGTGCACGACGAGGCCATGCGCACCACCCGTCCGCGGATCTGGGCCGCGGGCGAACTCACCGGCGTCGCGGGCGCCGAACGTGCGGTCGCCGAAGGCCGCCGCGCCGCGCTCGACATATGCCAAGCCCTCGGTGACGTCGACAAGCCGGCCACCGACCACGAACTCAAGCACGTACGGCGCGAATTGGCCGCCACCGGACGCATGGCGGCGCTGCTCGACCGGACGTGCGCGCCGATCCGCGCCGCACTCGGCGCGCTCGCCGACGACGACACCCTGCTCTGCCGCTGCGAAGAGGTCACCGTCGGCGAGGTTCGCGCCACACTCGCCGACAACCCGTCGCTGGCCACGGCCGACGCGGTCAAGCTGATCACGCGCGTCGGCATGGGTCCCTGCCAGGGCAGAATGTGCGGCCCCGCACTCGCCGACCTGCTCCACCGCGAAAAGGCCCTGCCCCACGCCGCCATCGGGCCGTTCACCGCCCGGCCTCCGGTCAAGCCGGTCCCACTGGAGGCACTTGCCGCCGCCCACGATCGGTGCACACATCCGTGAACGCCGGTGCTGTCGTGTACGCGTCGTGACCGCGGAGATGCCGCGAGAGGTCAAGGACGGGTTCCGGTGGGACGAAGCTCTCTCAGCGCCGGCTTCACCTTCCTGTGTTGGGGTTGGCACGCGAAAACCGATGGAGTTCATGGACCCGGCGCGCCACAGTGTCCCGGCGGGACCGACAGCCGGGGCCGCGAGACCGTTCACGGGAGCACCAGGTTTTGACGCAGTCCACGCCCTACGACGCCGAGCGGAGCGCCTTCACGCGAGCGGCGCTGGCACGCCTGGTCCTCAGTCACAGCAGCGTCGGCCTCGCCGACGCGGCGGCGAACCTTGCCATCACCCGGTTCGATGATCAGACGGGCCTGGGTGGACGGGTCAGTGAAGCTGCTGCCGTGTGCGACTTCGCTGACCACCTGCTGACCAACGCGGTGATCTTCGAGCGTGAGCGTGGCAGTTCATGGGAGGACATCGCCCAGTACCTCGACATGGACGCGGCCGACGCACGCGACCGGTTCGCACCTGCCATCAGCCTGTGGGCCCATGCGTTTGAGGAGCCGTATCGCCTTGACGACACGGGCAGCAGGCGTATACCGCAGCTTCCCACCGCGGCGTACGACCCCGAGACCGCTTGCCGCCAGCTCGACTTGTCCGTACGTCTCCGCGCGTTTTTCGATGACAAGCAGCCGGTGAGCGGGGCTCTCCGGCCGAGCCTCCCCGACGGCGGAAGGCCGCCTCTGGGCTACGACCTCGGCAGCCGTATCCCGCTTCGGAACCTCGGGCCGTTCATGCGCCTGCTGGAGCAGTTCACGCACGCCGACGCCGCGCCGACGGACTGGGACGACGTCGCTGCGCAGATACCGAGTACCGACGAGGACGACCTCGATACGTGGCAGACACACTCGGTGGAGGGCATGACCGAGTTGCTCCGCGTTCACGTCGCAAAAGCCACCTGTGAGGGCGACCTCATCGAGGTCGTCGTTGCCGGGGCAACCGACGCCAAGCTGAGGTTGCGCATCGACACGTTGTTCGCAGCGCTGGGGCCTGCCGCATAGTGCCGCGCCAAGTCCCGGGGGCGGCGCTCACTCATCCCGCGGGGTACGCCACGCGAGTTCGACGTTCACATCTGCTGCTCCTCCTAAGCGTGTAGTTGCGGGTCTCCTCCCGCAACTACACGTCGGCTACGCGAAGTTCATCCCGCCGAGTGACGCGCCGTTACCGAGACGAACCCGTCCCACGCCGCCGCACCCACCGCCATCCGAGGGCCGGCCACGATCTTGGAGTCCCGAAGGAGCACAACGCCCGGAAGACCCGCGGCCTCGACGCAGTTACCCCCATCGCTATCGCTGTAACTGGACTTGCGCCATGCGAGTTCCTCGTTCACAGATGCTCCTCCACCTCGGCGATGAACCGCGCAGAGTCCTCGGCGTTGAGGGCCTGCGCCTGGATCATGCCATGGCACATGTCCAGCTCGTAGATCGTCTCCGGATCGGAGTAGAGAGCGCTGGTCTTCGGCCCTTCCACATACGCGAAGCGCTCGTGCTCACTGTTCTCCAGCAGCACCATCGGGCCGTTGAGGCCGAGCGTCGTACCCCCGTCGGCCCGAAGCACCTGGATCTCGACGTTGCGCAGCCGACCGACGTCGAGCAGGTGTCGCAACTGGTCTTTCATCACCTCATGTCCACCGACCATGCCGCGCAGCGCGAATTCACAGACCACGAAGCCGAATTGTGTGTAGGGCTTACGCGTCAGCTTTTCCTGGCGATGGAGGCGCGCGGTCACCCGCTCTTCGATCGTCTCGTCGTCCAGCGGCGGTACCGTGCCGCCGATCTGGGCACGCATGTACGCCTCGGTCTGCAGCAATCCCGGGATCAGCGTCGACTCGTACGAGTTGATGCTGATCGCCGCCGCCTCCGCATCCATGAACTCATGCGTCCGCGCCGGAAACCGCTCCGGCTTCAAGTAGTCCTGCGCCGCGACCAGCAGCCCGTTAGCACTGCACATCTCGTCGGCGACCGTCAGCACGTGCAGCGTCGCCCTGCGGCGGCCCTGCTCCATCGACTTGATCGTCTCGGCGCCGTACCCCGCCTCCTTCGCCAGCTCCTCCCGGCTGACGCCCGCCCGCATACGCCACAACTTCACCTGATTCCCGCAGTACCGCCACGCCATCGGCGGCTGGGAACTCGTCTCCGTCATGCTCTCCTCCTGCACGACCTCGCCGGGACGGCACGCTCCGTACCCAACCAACTACGCGCGATGCTAGGCACAGAACCGGAGGTGGGAACGCACAACTTCGGAATCTCCACACAACCACCACCGCCAGGAGGAAGCAGCGGCGGTCAGCCGGCCACCGACCTCCCGATGATCTCCTTCATGATCTCGGTCGTCCCCGCGTACAGCGTGCTCCCCCGCGCGTCCAGGAAGTCCCGTGCCACCGCGTACTCGGTCATGTAGCCGTAGCCGCCGTGCAGTTGCAGGCACCGCTGCACCACCCGCTGCTGCAACTCCGTGATCCACCACTTCGCCATGGCCGCGTCCGTGTCGGACAGGTCGCCCGCCACCAGCCGCCGCGCGCAGTCGTCGAGGAACACCCGGGCGATCCGGACCTCCGTGGCGAGTTCGGCGAGCGTGAAGCGGGTCGCCTGGAAGTCCGCGACCGGCTGCCCGAAGGCCGTCCGTTCGCGCGTGTAGGCGATGGTCTCCTCAAGCGTGCGCTCCATCGCCGCCGCCGAAGCCGCGGCGACGCTCAGGCGCTCTTGGGGGAGATTACCCATCAAGTAGCCGAAGGCCTTGCCTTCTTCCCCCAGCCGGTTCGCCACCGGAACATGGACCCCGTCGAAGAACAACTCGGCCGTGTCCTGCGCCCGCAGTCCCAACTTGTCGAGCTTGCGGCCGCGTTCGAAGCCCGGCATGCCGCGTTCGAGCACCAGCAGGGTCAGCCCGCGGGAGCCCGCCGCCGGGTCGGTGGTGACCACGGTGATCACGACATCCGCCAGCATGCCGTTGCTGATGAACGTCTTGGCGCCGTTGACGACGTAGTGATCGCCGTCCCGTACCGCGGTCGTCCGGATCGCCTTGAGGTCGCTCCCCGTCCCCGGCTCGGTCATCGCGATCGCCGACACCGTGCGCCCCGCGCACAGGTCGGGCAGCCACCGCGCTTGCTGCTCCTCGGCACCCAACGACGTGAAGTAGGGCGCCACCAGGTCGTTGAAGCCGCTCAGGTTCATCGACACCGCCGTTGCGCCCGCCCGGCACAGCTCCTCGATGACCACGAGGTTGTAGCGGAAGTCCCGGACGCCTCCCCCGCCGTGCCGTTCCTCGACGTCGAAACCGAGCAGCCCCAGTTCCCCGGCCCGCCGGAACAGGTCCCGGTCGACCGCCCCGGCCTCCTCCCATTCCGGCAGTCGGGGCGTGACCTCGCGTGCCACGAACTCGCGGACCACCGAACGAAATTCCTCGTGGTCGCGATTGAACAGCGGACGCGCGGCAGGGGTCGTGCCCTTAGCCACGGCCGGAAGCCTTCTCATCGAGCCCGAGCGCCCGGACCGCGTTCTCCTTGAGGATCAGCGGCCGTACCTCGTCCTTGATGTCGAGGTGCGCGAAGTCGGCCATCCACCGCTCCGGGGTGATGACCGGGTAGTCGGAGCCGAACAGCACCTTGCGGCGCAGCAGGCCGTTGGCGGCGCGGACGAGCTGCGGCGGGAAGTACTTGGGCGACCAGCCGGACAGGTCGATGTAGACGTTGGCCTTGTGGGTGGCGATGGAGATCGCCTCGTCCTGCCACGGGACCGAGGGGTGGGCGAGGATGACCGTCAGATCCGGGAAGTCCGCGGCGACGTCGTCGATCAGCATCGGGTTGGAATGGCGGAGCTTGATGCCGCGGCCGCCCGGCAGGCCCGCGCCGATGCCGGTCTGGCCGGTGTGGAAGAGCGCGGGGACGCCGGCTTCGGTGATGGCCTCGTACAGCGGGTAGAACGCCGTGTCGTTCGGGTCGAAGCCTTGCAGGCTGGGGTGGAACTTGAAGCCGCGGACGCCGTGCTGCTCGACGAGTCGCCGGGCTCGCGCGACGGCGGCCTTGCCCGCGTGCGGGTCGACGGAGCCGAACGGGATGAGGATGTCGGCGTGTTCGGCGGCCGCGTCGGCGATCTCCTCGCTGGACAGCGCCGGGTGGCCGGTCGCGGCGGCGGCGTCGACGGTGAAGACGACGGCGGCGGTGCGGCGGGCGCGGTAGTGCGCGGCGATGCGTTCCAGGGTCGGGGTGCGGTCCTGGTCGGCTTTGAAGTAGGCGGCGGACGCGTCGAGGAGTTCCTGGTCGAGCGCGTAGCAGCCGTGGCCGTCCTGTTCGACGTGGACGTGCACGTCGATGGCGTCGAGGGCGCTGAGGTCCATGAAGGTCTCCGGGAGGGTGGGGGTGGTGGCGGGACGGCGGGACGCGTGGCAGCGCGTCCCGCCCGTCCCGCCACGTCCGGGCGGCGGGTGCGGGTCCCCGCCGGGTCAGGGCAGGTCGGACTCGGCCTTGGCGGCGAGCAGGAGCTGCAGGAGCGCGTCGCGGCGCGCGGCGAGTTCGGCGCTGTCGGTGCCGGCGAGGGCTTCGTCGACGCCCGCGACCAGCTTGGCGGCGAGTTCCGGGGTGAGCGACGGGTCGCCGAGGTCGCGCCACCAGGCTTCGGTAGGCGGGCCGAGGTGTTCGAGGATGTGCGCGATGCCGCCGGGGCCGCCGGACAGGTGCTGGTTGGCGAACGGGCCGAGGAGCGCCCAGCGCAGGCCGGGGCCGTAGCTGATCGCGGTGTCGATGTCGGCGACCGTCGCGACGCCGCGGTCGACGAGCGAGTACGCCTCCCGCCACAGCGCGGCCTGCAGACGGTTCGCGATGTGCCCGGGCAGCTCCTGGCGGACGCGGATCGGCTTCTTGCCGATGGCCGTGTAGAACGCCAGGGTGCGGGCGACGACGTCTTCGGTGGTGCGCTGTCCGGGCACGACCTCGACGAGTGGGATGACGTGCGGCGGGTTGAACGGGTGGCCGATGAGGACGCGTTCGGGGTGGGCGGCGCAGTCCCGGGCGATGGCGGTGGCGCCCATGCCGGACGAGCTGCTGGCGAGGACGACGTCGGGGCGTGCGGCCTCGTCGAGGCGGGCGAACAGGGCGCGCTTGAAGTCCTCGCGCTCCGGTCCGTTCTCCTGGACGAAGTCGGCCGCGGCGGCGGCTTCGGCGGCGTCGCCGACGAACGACAGGCGGTCGGGGGACGCCCCGTCGGCGACGCCCGCGGCGAGCAGGGTCGGCCAGTGCGCGGCGACGTCGGCGCGCAGCCGGTCTTCGGCGCCGGGCGCCGGGTCGGCGGCGACCACGTCCAGGCCGCGGGCCAGGAAGTACGCGGCCCAGCTCGCGCCGATGACGCCGGTGCCGATCACCGCGACACGCCGAACGCCCAAGATGCCGGTCATGCGGGCCTCCGTTCCGCCGCGAGCGCCACGAACACGTCGAGGGACGCCGGGTCGGCGAGCGTGTCGGGCCCGACGACGTCCGCGACCGCGGCACCCAACAGGATGCGTTTGACCGGCAGTTCGAGCTTCTTGCCGGTGCGGTTGCGCGGGATCGACGGGACCGCGGTGATGGCGTCGGGCACGTGCCGGGGCGAGAGCGCGCCGCGGAGTTCGCGGACGATGCGGTCCCGCAGCCCCGCCTCCAAGTCGGCGCCTTCGGCGGGGAGGACGAACAGCAGGAGTTCGCCGTTGCCGCCGTTCGGGTCCTCAAGGTGCACGACGATGCTGTCGGCGACCTCGGGGATCTCCTCGACGACACGGTAGAACTCGGCGGTGCCGAGGCGGACGCCGCCGCGGTTGAGGGTGGCGTCCGAACGTCCGGCGATGATGCAGCTGCCGTCGGCGTCGAAGCGCGCCCAGTCGCCGTGCCGCCACACGCCCGGGTAGGTGTCGAAGTAGGCGGCGCGGTAGCGGGATCCGTCGGTGTCGCCCCAGAAGCCGACGGGCATCGACGGCATCGGGACGGTGATGACGAGTTCGCCCAGGTCGCCGACGATGACGGTGCCGTGCTCGTCGTAGGCGGCCGCCGCCACGGCGAGCGCGGGCCCGGAGATCTCCCCGGCCCGCACCGGCTGCCAGGGGCCGCCCTGCACGATGCCGCTGCACACGTCCGTGCCGCCGCTGCCCACGTTGAGGAGGACGCGGTCGCCGAACTGCTCGTGCACCCAGCGGTAGCCCTCGGGCGGCAGCGGGCTGCCGGCCGCGCCGATCTGGCGCAGCGCCGACAGGTCGTGGTCGCGGCCCGGGTTCAGTCCGGCGCGGCGGCAGGCCATGAGGAAGCCAGGGCTGGCGCCCATGAGCGTGGCACGGGTTTCCTCGGCGATGCGCCACTGGAAGTCGAGGTCGGGGTGCAGCGGGTTGCCGTCGATGAGGATCGGGCAGGCGCCCACGAGCAGGCCGGAGACCAGGGCGTTCCACATCATCCACGCGGTGGTGGTGAACCACAGCATGCGGTCGCCGGGGCCGAGGTCCCAGCTGAGCGCGTGGTTCTTGAGGTGTTCGAGCAGGATGCCGCCGTGCCCGTGCACGATGGCCTTGGGGCGGCCGGTGGTGCCGGAGGAGAACAGCACGTAGAGCGGGTGGTCGAACGGGACCTGCACGATGCCCGGGTCGGCGTCCGCGGGCGGGGTGGCGAGGAGGTCGTCCCAGCCGACGGTGTCGTCGAGGGTGTGCGGGCCGTAGGGCACGGACACGACGGCGCGGAGCGTCGGCAGGCCGGCGCGGATCTCGTCGACGGTTGCGCGGCGGTCGATGTCCTTGTCGCCGTAGCCGTAGCCGGGGACGGCCAGCAGGACGGTCGGCTCGATCTGCGCGAACCGGTCGACGACGCTGCGGGCGCCGAACTCCGGCGCGCAGCTTGCCCAGACCGCTCCGAGGCTCGCGGTGGCGAGGAACGCGACGATGGTCTCGGGGATGTTCGGCAGGTACGCGACGACGCGGTCGCCGCGGCCGACGCCGAGCCGCTGGAGTCCGGCGCGGGCGCGCGCGACCCGGTCGCGAAGCTCGCCCCAGGTCAGGTCGACACGGTCGCGGGTCTGCGAGTAGGCGATCAGCGCGGGGGCGTCGTCGTCGGCACCGGCGCCGCGGAGCGCGTGCTCGGCGTAGTTGAGCTTGGCGCCGGGGTACCACCGGGCGCCGGGCATGCCGCGGTCGGCGAGGACGCCCTGGGGGCGTCCGGTGAACCGGACGTCGAAGAACTCGCGGACGGCGTCCCAGAATTCCGCGGGCTTCGTGATCGACCACTGGTGCAAGGCCCGGTAGTCGGCGAAGTGCCGGCCGTGCGCGGTGCCCTGATGGCGGACGAAGCGGCCGAGTTCGGTCGTTTCGAGGACGTCGGCGGCGGGGGCGCGCAGCAGTTCCGCGGTGCCGGTCTGGGTGGCGGGGGCGGTCACGGGCGGCCGACCTTTCCGGCGCGTCCGTCGAGGAACGCGCGCATGCGGCTCTTGGCTTCGTCGCTGCCGGAGGCGACGGCGGCCATGAGGGCTTCGAGGAGGTATCCCTCGGCGGGGTTGGCTTCCGCGATGCGCGGGAGGGCCTGGAGCACGGCGAAGTTGGTGATCTCGGCGTTGCCGGCGATGCGCGTGGCGAGTTCGAGGGCCTTGTCGAGTCCGGTGCCGGCCTCGGTCAGGTACTGGGACAGGCCGAGGGCCTGGCCTTCCTCGGCGTCGACGACGCGGCCGGTGAGCATCATGTCGGTCATGCGGTGCACGCCGATGAGGCGCGGGACGCGGACCGAGGCGCCGCCGCCGACGAACAGGCCGCGCTGGCCTTCGGGGAGCGCGTAGAAGGTCGTCGCTTCGGCGACCCGGATGTGGGCCGCGCAGGCCAGTTCGAGCCCGCCGCCGACGACCGCGCCTTTGAGGACGGCGACGACGGGCACGCTCCCCCGTTCGATGCGTTCGAAGGCGCGGTGCCACATCCGGGAGTGGCGGAGTCCTTCGAACGTGTCGCGTTCGGTGAGTTCGGCGAGGTCGAGTCCGGCGCAGAAGTGGTCGCCTTCGGCGTCCAGGACGATGGCGCGGACGTCGGCCGGGGGTGCCGCGAAGAACCCTTCGAGGCCGAGGACCGTGGCGTCGTCGAGGGCGTTGCGCTTGGCGGCGCGGGACAGCCGGACGACGGCGACGGGGCCGTGCCGCTCCACCCGGAGCGAGGCGGGCAGGGCGGGGGCGGCATCGGCCGAGTGGACGGCGGGGCTGGTCATGGGGTTCCTTCCACGTCGGCGAGTTCGGTCGCCGCCCGGGCGCGCAGTTCGACGCGGCGGATCTTGCCGGTCGCATTGGCCGGGAGTTCGGTCACGAAGACGACGTACTTGGGGATCTTGAAGCGGGCCAGGTGCGCGGCCAGGTGGGCGCGCACCGCGGCCTCGTCGAGGACGGCGTCCTCGCGCGGTTGCAGGTAGGCGGCGCCGACTTCGCCCCAGCGGGGGTCCGGGACGCCGACGACGGCGGCGTTGGCGATGTCGTCGAGCTGGAGGAGGACGGCTTCCACCTCGGCGGGGTACACGTTCTCGCCGCCGGAGATGATCATGTCCTTGACCCGGTCGGTGACGGACGCCCAGCCGTCGGCGGCGACGGTGAGCAGGTCGCCGGTGCGGAACCAGCCGTCGACGAACGACGCGGCGGATTCCTCCGGCCGGTTCCAGTAGCCGGAGAACACGTGCGGGCCGCGGACGAGGAGTTCGCCGGGGATGCCCTCGGGTTCGGCGGGGCGGCCGTCGCGGAGCATCGCGACGTCGGTGAAGAAGTGCGGCACGCCGACGGCGACGGGGTGGTCGGCGGCGCCCGCGGCGGGCGCCATGTAGACGCCGGGTGAGGCCTCGGTCATGCCGTAGCCCTGCTGGAGGCGGACGCCGCGGTCGAGCCAGGCGCGGGCGACGCGTTCCTGCACGGGCGAGCCGCCGTACACGACGCTGGTCAGCGAGCCGAGGTCGACGTCGGCCCAGCGCGGGTGCTCGCACATCATCTGGAGCATGGTCGGGACCGCGGAGAAGCTGGTGATGCGGGCTTCCTCGATGCGGCCGAGGATCGCTCCGGCGTCGAACTTCGCGACGGGTTCGACGCTGCCGCCCTTGAAGAACGTCGGCAGGGTGATCTGGCCGAGCCCGGTGGCGTGGAACAGCGGCGAGATGCACAGCGCGCGCTCGTCCGGGCGGATGTCGATGTGGGCGAGCTGGTTGACGGTGTTCCAGGTCAGGTTGCCGTGGCTGAGGACGGCGGCCTTGGGGCGCCCGGTGGTGCCGGAGGTGTAGAGCAGCACCGCGGGGTCGTCGAGGTCGACGGGCGGGGGCACGGTGAGCACGGGGCCGGCGGCGATGGCGGCGTCGATGTCGGAGACAGGGATCCGCAGGCGCAGGGATTCCGGCAGCGGGGCGGCGGCATCGAGCAGCGCGTCGGCGTCCGGGCTGTGCACGAGGACCGCGGCGCCGGAGTCGTCGAGCATGTAGCGGATCTCGGGGCCGGACAGCCGGAAGTTGAGCGGGACGGCGATGGCGCCGAGCAGCCACGTGGCGAAGAACGTCTCGAACGTGGCGGCCGCGTTGACGCCGAGGTAGGCCACCCGGTCCCCCGGGCCCACGCCGTACGCGGCCAGGTGGCCGGCCAGGCGGGCGGTGCGGTCGGCGAGGTCGCCGTACGTGAGGGCGCGGCCGCCCTCGACGAGGGCCGTGCGCTCCGGGGTGATCCGGGCGCGGCGGGCGGGCCAGGTACCCAGCCCGAAGTTGGCGCGGGTGCCCTCAGCTGCGGTGTTCATCGATGGGTTGTCCTCCGCGTCGAGGCAATGACAGGATTCCTTATATCAAGATTCCGTGCAATGGTCACCGGTCGGGACGGAAGTTTCGTCATGCGAGACTCGGGGCGCACATCCGGCGATGAGGAGTGGGGACGATGGCGCCGCAGGCCATGGAAGACGACACGCAGGTCGAGGCCGCCCCCCTGCTGCTGTACGCGGTCAAGCAGGTCGAGCTGGCGGTCCGCGCGCACCTCGACGAGCTGCTGCGGCCGACCGGCATCACCGCCCTGCAGTACACGGCCCTCACCGTGCTCGACCGGCGGGACGGCCTGACCAGCGCCGAACTCGCCCGCAACTCGTTCGTCACCCCGCAGGCGATGCGCGACCTGGTGACCACGCTGGAGAAGCGCGAGCTGATCACCCGCCGCCACGACCCGGCGCACCGCCGCCGCCTGCTCATCGCCCTCACCCCGGCCGGCCAGGCCCTCCTCAGCGACACCCGCGACGACGTCGCCGCCCTGGAGGAGCGCATGCTCGGCGGCCTCAGCAGCGCCGAACGCCACGCTTTCCGCGACTACCTGAACCGCGCCCGCACGGCCCTGGCGGGCGGCCCGGCGCAGTAGGCGGGACACCGGCCCGGCGACGGGGAGCAGTCGGCGGAGGTCGTCCGTGGGGGCGGGCATCACATGATCCTGAGCAATAGGGCGATATCACCCTATTCTCCGCCACTGGCCCGCTTGGCCTCGGCACCGCGATGCCCGCGAGCCCTAGGCTCGCGGCGTCCGTGTTCCGCCCCGCCCCGGGAAGCCGCATGCCGCTGGAGATCGACGCCGTCCACCTGTCCGCGGTCGTCGCGGCGCAGCCCGACCCGCTGGTGTTCGCGACCGTGTCGGGCGCGCATCTGTACGGGTTCCCGTCCGGCGACTCCGACATCGACCTGCGCGGGGCTCACCTGCTGCCGCTCGCCGACCTGGTCGGGCTGCGCGAAGGCGAGCAGACTCGGGCGCGGATCTGGGAGGCGGACGGCATCGAGAACGACCTCGTGACGCACGACCTCGGCAAGTTCGTCCGCCTGCTCCTGCGGCGCAACGGCTACGTCCTGGAGCAACTGCTGTCGCCGCTGGTCGTGCACACCACCGCCGTCCACGCCGAACTCGTCGATCTGGCGCCCGCCGTGACGACCCGTCACCATGCGCACCACTACGCCGGGTTCGCCCGCACGCAGACGCGCCTCTACACCCGCACCGGCGAACTCAAGCCGCTGCTTTACACCTTCCGCGTCCTGCTCACCGGCATCCACCTCATGCGCACCGGCGCGGTCGTCGCCGACCTGGGCGAACTCGCCGGGACGTGGCCCGCGGAGGCCCCGCCGTACCTCGGCACCCTCATCGCGGCCAAGCGCGAGGCCGAACACGCAGGCGCGGCTGGGCTGGTGGACACGGACACCGCCCACGCGGACATCGTGCGGCTGCACGCGGTCCTCGAATCCGCGCGGGACGCCTCGGCGCTCCCGGACCAGCCTTCCGCCTACGACGCGCTGCACGATCTGCTCGTGCGCGCCCGGCTGCACGGACTCGACAGCGGCGGGTAATCGCTAGGATCGCGGCCGTTGCGGACCGCGTACCGAGGGGGCTGGATGCCGACCGGGCACGACAGATCGACCGACGACGAGGCGGACGCGCCGGGCGAGGCGGAACCCCCGATAGCCGCGGACGGCGGCGACGAGCAGTCCCAGCCCGCGCCCCCGGACGAGCCCGCCGACGAGGCCGATCCGCCCGCGGAGGACGACGCCGAATACCGCCCCGAAGACGTCCGCGAAGGCGTGGTCGACCTGGTGGCCTACGTGGTCGGCGCGGTGGGTCTGATCCTGCTCGGCTACTTCACGCAGCGCGACGTACTCACCTGGACGCGCGGCCCGTTCGTGGTCGTCTGCATCATCCTCGCGGTGCACTGGATAGGCCGGCGCATCCAGGCCAGGAAGACGGGGGGTGCCGGGTGAGCTGGGCCGCGCACGAACTGGAGAGCTACGTCCTCCAGAAGCACATCAAGGCCAAGGTCTCCTTCCTCGCGATCCTGCTGGGCTGCTTCTGGCCCGACATGATCACCAAGGGGACGGTCTACGGCTTCGACGCCTTCGGGTGGCACTTCCACCCGAAGAACCCGAACCTCTACCACCGCGGTTGGCCCGGCGTCGGCTTCACCCACTCGCTGTTCTACGGCGTCGTCGTCGCACTGCTGGTCCTGTGGATCACCAAGAGCCGCCAGTGGGCCCTCGGCCTGCTGATCGGTCATTGGGCGCACGTCTTCACCGACATCTGCGACAGCGTCGGCGTCATGCTGTTCTTCCCGTTCAGCACCCAGCACTACACGATCGGCATGTGGGCCTACGCCGCCCAGCAAGGCCGCTACGGAGACGCCGCCGCCTACTACTCCAGCCTCGGCGGCGTCTGGGACTTCTTCTGGCTGCTCATGGTGCTGGTGAGCTGGCGGGTCCTCACCCGGAACTACTTCTTCACCCGGGTCGTCGGGGACGACCCCGTCTGGCCGTGGTTCCGGCGGCGGCTGAAGATGTCCGAGGTGCTGATGCTGGCCCTCTACCGCGCGTACTTCCTCTACGGCGCCTGCCGCATATTCGCGTGGTTCTTCTGGGCCCGGTTCATCGAGAAGGCCCCGCTCGACCTGAGCTGGGGAGGCCCGTACTGGGTCACCAAGGTCAACGTCGAACAGCCCTCGTGGGGCGAGTTCCTCTTCAACGCGGCCTACGGCGCCGCGGCCCTGGCCGCCGCCATGGCGCTGCTGTGGTGGGCGGTAGGCCGCCGCCTGTGGCGGCGCGCGGAGGCCCATGACAAGGCGAGGGCGAAAACCTCGCCGAAGGCCGGGCGGCCCCTCGTCCCGGCGGCCCGGTCGGCGGCGTCGCAGCACAGCAGTTGAGACCGCCCCTTCGACCGCCCGCACCGCGCCGGGCGGTCGAAGGGTTCGGACTACTCGGCGGCCGGCCCGGGCTGGCCGGCGGTCTCGCGATGCGCGTCGACCGTGAACAGGCCCACCACGACCGCGACCAGCATCACCGCCGTGGACACCAGCAGCGCCGCACCGAACCCGTGCACGGTTCCGGTCGGAACGAGCGCGCCCGGGTGGTCGCGGAGGTAGGACGCGGCAACCGACGTCGCCACGGTGTTGAACACCGCCGTGCCGATCGCGCCGCCGACCTGCTGCGCGGCATTGAACGTCGCCGACGCGGTCCCCATGTCGGCGAAGGACACATCCGCGGTGGCCAGGCTGGTGGCCGCGGTGAGCACGACGCCGAGACCGGCACCGATGAGCAGTTGCGCGGGCACCAAGTACGCCCCGAAGACCTGCGTGGTGTCGGCGTCGAGGCGGGACAGGACGACCAGTCCGGCGGCCATCGCGAGAAGCCCGGGGATCGTTAGCGCCCGGATGTCCACCCGGCCCAGCAGCCGCGCGGCGATGAGCAGGGAGCCGGTGAGGCTGCCCGCGACCAGCACCATGATGGCGAGGCCCGCTTCGACGGGCGAGTATCCGAGGATCGTCTGGGTGTAGTAGCTGAGGAACAGGAAGCACCCGAACAACGAGGCCATCATCAGCGCGCTGATCAGGTACGCGCCGCCGCGTGCGCGGTGCAGGACGATGTGCAGCGGCAGCAGTGGATTGCGGACCCGGGATTCGACGCGCACGAACAGGGCCAGCAGCAGCACGCCGCCGATCAGCAGGGCGAGCACCAACGGATCGGCCCAGCCGCGGGGTTCCGCTTCGGTGAAGCCGTAGACGAGCGCGGCGAGGCCGACGGCGCTGAGCAGGGCGCCGGAGATGTCGGGACGCCCACCGTGGTCGGCGGGTGTGTCGCGGGGCAGGAAGCGGACGCCGAGCAGGGCGAGCGCGGCGATGGGCACGTTGACCCACAGGCACCAGCGCCAGCTGAGGTATTCGGTGAGCAGTCCGCCGGCGAGCAGGCCGACGCCGGACCCGGCGGCGCTCATCGCACCGAAGACGCCGAACGCCTTGCCGCGGTCCTGCGGATCGGTGAACGTCAGGGTGAGCAGTGACAGCGCCGCCGGGGCCATCGCGGCGGCGAACAGCCCTTGGACGGCGCGAGCGGCGAACAAGGTGCCGGAGGATTCCGCGGCGCCGCCGAGCGCCGATGCGGCCGCGAAGCCGACGAGGCTGACCCAGAACGTGCGGCGGTGGCCGCACAGCCCGCTGATCCGGCCGCCGAGCAGCAGGAGGCCGCCAAACGCCAGGACGTAGGCGGTGACCGCCCATTGGCGGTCGGTGTCGGACATGCCCAAGTCGGCCTGCATCGACGGCAGGGCGATGTTCACGATCGTGCCGTCGAGCACGATCATCAGCTGGGCGAGGGTGATCACCGGGAGCGCCCACCACCGGCTCGATTGTCGTGCGTCGTGTGCGGCTGTCATGCCGCCGGGGTCCCGCAGTTCCTGTTGCTGCATGGCCTGCCCATCCGTCGCTCGTACAGTGTTCTAGAACCCGTACAGCGTTCTAGAGGCGGACAGCGTACTAGACTCGCGGCCCCGGTCAGTGCGAGGAGGCGACGGTCATCGCAGGGGAAAAGCCGGGCCGCCAGGCCCGTGGTGAGGCGGAGAAGAGCCCGGCGAAGAACAGGAGCGTCTGGTTCCGGGAACCCCGGGTCTCGCGGGACGGACCACCGCTCAGCCAGGCCCGGATCGTCGCCGAGGCGGTGGCGCTCCTCGACGAGCAAGGCATCGACGGACTGACCATGCGGCGGCTCGCCGAACGCCTCGGGTCCGGGGTGACCACGCTGTATTGGCACGTCGACACCAAGGACGACGTGGTGGACCTCGCGCTCGACGCCGTGTTCGCGGAAACGCCGGTTCCGGCGGCCGATCCCGACCCGGCGCGCTGGCGCGACGACATCAGCGCGCTGCTGCACGACTGGCGGGCCGCGATGCTGCGCCACCCGTGGTCCGCCGCGCTGCTCCAACGCCCCACCCTGGGGCCGAACCTGCTGACCCGTATGGAGTTCCTCCAGGCCACCCTGGTGCGCACCGGCTTCACCGGGCCGCGGCTGACCGCGGCGACCTGGACGCTCTACAACTACGTGATGGGCGCGACCGTGGCGAAGGCCAGCCACGAGCTGTCCGCCGAAGACCGCGACGCCGCACAGGAACGGCTACGCAAGAACAGCGACCGATTCCCCACGCTGAGCGCCCACGACTACATGCTCCAGGAGGACTGGGACGGCACGTTCACCCGCGGCCTCGACTACGTCCTCGCGGGGATGGCCGCGGACGCGGGGTCGGCACTCTAGAGCGTGCCGCCGACCACCGCGGTGCCGTCCAAGCCGCGGATGCCGTCGGCGAATTCGGCCAGGCAGCGGACGGCGAGGTCGGCGGGGACGTCCGGTTCGCCCGGCACGGGTTCTTCACGGTCGGCCCAGGCCTCGACGGCGATGCGCAGGGCGTGGATGGCCGCGGCCGCGGTCAGGCGGGCTTCCAGGTCGTCGGCGGCGCCCCACGCGAGGATGCGGTCGCGCAGGCGGTCCTCCGATTCGTGGATGACCTGGTACCAGACCGCGCGCAGCGTGCTGTCCTCGCGGGCGGCGCGCAGCAGGCCGCGGAGGTGGGCGAGCGCTTCGGGCCCGCCGAGGCGTTCGCCGACGAGAGCGGCGCGGGCGGCGTCCGCGAAGGCGTCCGGGAGCGGGGTGCCGGGGGCGGTGGCGTCGAGGAGTGCGGACCAGCCGGCGGCGCCGGACGCGAGGAGCGGGCGTACCGCGTCCTGCTTGGCGCGGAAGTAGCGGTAGAAGGTGCGGACGGCGACACCCGCCTCGGCGGCGATCTGCTCCGCCGTGGTCGCTTCGACGCCTTGCCGCGCGAACAGGCCCGCGGCGGCACGCGCGATGTCGAGTTCGGTGGCGGCCTTGCGGCGGGCGGTGAGCGAGTCGGCACGGGATGCGGTCACGACACCAGGGTACGAGCTGCCACTGCGGCATCCCGCGCCAATCCGGCACGGCACGCCATAAGGACGGGCATGAGCACCACCCTTGCCTCTTAATTATGGCCATGATAGCCATGTTTAGGTCCAGCGCGGCGCGGCGGTACGGCCGCGCGCCCGGGCCGCACACGACTACCGTCCCGCGGAAGGACCCCCATGCCGGAGAACACCACGCCTGCCCCCGACGACAAGCGCGTGCTCTACATCTCCGCCGTCTACGACGAGGCCGAGATCGAAGCGGTCACCCGTGTCCTGCGCAGCGGGAAACTCGGCATCGGCGCGAACGTCGCCGAGATGGAGCGCCGGGTGGCGGAGATGACCGGCAAGCGGCACGGGATCATGTGCAACTCCGGTTCGTCCGCGCTGTATTTGGCGGTCGAGCTGCTGGACCTGCAGCCGGGTGACGAGGTGATCACCTCGCCGCTGACGTTCTCCACGGACGTTGCGCCGATCGTGCGCGCGGGTGCGGTGCCGGTGTTCGTCGATGTCGAGCCGGACACGTTCAACGTGGACGTGTCGCTGTTGGAAGCGGCGGTGTCGGACAAGACGAAGGCGATCCTGCTGCCGAACCTGGTCGGCAACGCGCCGGACTGGGACGTGATCCGCGAGGTCGCGGACCGGCACGGCCTCAAGGTCGTCGAGGACGGCTGCGACTCGCTGGCGCCCAAGCTGCGCGGCACGCCGACCGCGACGCGTGCGGACATCTCGGTGACCAGTTTCGCGCTGTCGCACATCATCACCGCGGGCGGCACCGGCGGCATGGTCCTGCTCGACGACGACGGACTGCGCGAGCGCTGCCTGCTGCTGCGCCGCTGGGGGCGCCGCTCGGAGACGCAGGTGTTCGGCGGCGGAGGCGAGCGCAGCTTCTGGGAGGACCTGGACGGGGTCGCCTACGACAGCGGCTTCATCTTCGACGAGCTGGGCTGGAACTTCGAGCCCAACGAGATCAGCGCCGCGTTCGGCGTCGAACAACTCAAGAAGGTGCCGGTGAACTTCGCCCGCCGGCAGCGCAACTTCGCGCTCTACAGCGACTTCCTCGCGCAGTACCCGCAGTACTTCATCCTGCCGCGCCAGCTTGCGGACCTGGAGACCGCGTGGCACACCTACACCTTCCAGATCCACCCCGACGCCCCGTTCACCCGCGCCGACCTCCAGCAGTACCTGGAGCCGCGCGGCGTCGACACCCGCACCGTGTGGACGGGCAACATCACCCGCCACCCCATGCTGAAGAACCGCGCCTTCCGCATCGCCGACGGCGGACTGCCCAACGCCGACCAGGTCATGCGCCAGGGCATCCTCGTCTCCGGCAACCACGGACTCGGCGACGCGGACATCGCCCGCGTCACCGGCCACATCGCCGACTTCCTCAAGACACTGTGACGAAGTAAGCGCTGTGACGGTGTGACGGTGTTACGGCCGCGGGTAATCCGCGGCGGCGACACGCCGCCGCGGATTACCGCGCCTCCCGCCGATGAGTTTCCGGCCCCGGCAGAGTCTGAATCTGCGACAGCACGCACCGGACGCCGGAGGACCCGCCATGCGCAAGATCACCGCCAGCCTGTTCATCGCCCTCGACGGCGTCGTGGAAGCGCCCGACCAATGGCACTTCCCGTACTTCAGCGACGACATGGGCGCGACCGTCGCCGCGTCGATGGACCGGGCGGACACCATGCTCTTCGGCCGGGAGACGTACGACAGCTTCGCGGGCGCCTGGCCGGTCCGGGAAGCGGCCGGCGGCGAGGACGCGGGCTTCGCGAAGACGATCGGCGACATGCGCAAGATCGTGCTCTCGCACCGGCCGCTCACCTTCACGTGGCGCAACTCCGAGCAGCTGCAAGGCGACTTCGTGGAGGCCGTGACCGCGCTGAAGAACGAGCCGGGCGGCGAAATCGCCCTCAGCGGCTCGGTGTCGGTCGTCCGCCAGCTCCTCGCCGCCGGGCTGCTCGACGAACTGCACCTGCTGGTTCACCCGATCGCGGTACGCAAGGGCATGCGGCTGTTCGACGACGGCGACGCGCCGATCCCGCTCGCGCTGGCCTCGTCGACCGTGCTGGACAAGGGTGTTGTGCACCTCGTCTACACGCCGTCCGCACCGGCGCCGGAAGCCGGTTACGAAGAAGCCAAGCAGCACCTGCCGCAGTAACCCGTCGCGGAATCCCGGTCGGCGCCCACCCCGGCTTCACCCTCTAGGGTGATCCGTGCGGGCACGGCGACGAGCCCCGGGACGACCGGTTCCACACACAGCGGGGAGGCGCACGGTGCTCGCGGACCTTCGGCTCGAGGCGGGGGGCGGGCTGCGGGCCCGCAGGGGAGCGTCCGACCGGGAGGCGGCGCGGCTGCCCGCGGGGGCGTCACGCGACCCCGTGGTGCAGTACCGGGCGCGCGGCGGCCGCACGCACGACGAAATCGCCTTCCTGGAGATCGAACGCCGCGACGGCATGCAGAAGTCGGGCTGGCGCCACGTCGTCGTGTGGGCCGATGCGGCGCGCACGACGGCGCTCGCCGTCGTCGAGACCGAAGCGGCCGAGGGCACCCACGCCGTCTACCGCATCGTGGACGGCAACGGCGCGCCGCTCGCCCGGGTGACCCGCCGTCAGGGCGGCGTCCTCCGGATGCGGCGCACGTCGTGGCTGGCCGAGACGCCCGACGGCACGACGCTCCGCGCGGTCAAGGGCGGCGTGTTCGGGTGGATCATGTTCTGGTTGTTCTCGCCGCTGTGGGCCGCCTTGTTCGCCGCCGCGCTGCTCGGCGGGGACGTGTGGCGGATGCCCGTGAACACGATCTGGCGCCGGAACGGCGCACCGGTCCTGCACCTCACCTCGGCGGAGTCGACCTGGCAGGACTTCGCGGTACGGGCCGACTGGGCCGACGGCCGCCTCGCCGTCGCGCTGGTGGCGCTTCAGCACACCCATCTGCCCTGGCGCGACCGGCTCTAGACCCGGCCCGACCCGGGCAGCGCGGCTCAGGCGGGGAACCGCCGCCTTGTGCCGTTCGTCCCCAATCCGAGAGGGCGGACGTCGGGGGACGCCGCGGCTACGAGGGGTGGACACGACAATGCCGGAGCAGCTCGCCAAGGGCGCGAACCATCCGCTGGGCGCGGCTTCCGTGGTGGTCGAACTGGCCACGGCCGCGGCGGTCGACGTGTCCGCGCTGCTCCTCGACGCGTCCGGATCGGTGCGCTCCGACGCCGACTTCGTGTTCTACAACCAGCCGTCGGCACCCGGCGTGACGTTCCGCCCGGGCGCGCCGAGGGCGGCCGCGTCGGTACGGGTCGACACCGCGGGGGTGCCCGCGGACATCGTCCGGGTGGTCGTGGTGGCGAGCCTCGACGGGAACGGCCCGACGACGTTCGGCGCGGCCGGGGCGGTCCAGGCCTCGGTACGCGACGCCGCGTCCGGCACCGACCTGGTCGCGTTCGCCCCGCCCGGCCTCGGCACCGAGACCGCGCTGCTGCTCCTGGAGATCTACCGGCGCGGCGACGCCTGGAAGGTCCGCGCGGTGGGCCAGGGCTACGCCAACGGCCTGGCGGGCATCGCCACCGACTTCGGCGTGGCGGTGGACGAGGAGGACGAACCGGGCCCGGCAGCGGCCCCGCAGACCGCCGGGGCACCGACGCCCGCTCCGGCCGCGCCGCTCGCGGCCGCGCCGCGGACGCCGTCGGTGGCCGTGTCGCCGAGCCCGTCGACTCCCCCGGCGGCCCCGGCGCCTCCGCCCGCGGCTTTCCCGCCGGTCCCTGGCGCCGCGCCCGCGGCTTTCCCGCCGGTCCCGAGTGCCCCGGGCACCCTTGGCGCGCCGCCGAGTGCGCCCCCGGCCGCGTTCCCCCCGATGCACGCGCCCCCGACCGCACCCGTCGGGCCCCCACCCGCCGCCTCCCCCGCACCGGTCAACCTCGACAAGGGCCGGGTCACCCTCACGAAGAACCAGTCCGTCTCGCTGGTGAAGTCCGGTGCGCCGCCGCTGACCTGCGTGCGGATGGGGCTCGGCTGGGACCCCGCAAAGCGCGGCATGCGGGTCGACCTGGACGCCTCGTGCATCGCGTTCGACATGCACGGGGGCAAGCTCGACACCGTGTGGTTCGGCAGCCTCACCGGCCTCGACCGGGCGATCGTGCACTCCGGCGACAACCTCACCGGACGCGGCGAAGGCGACGACGAGGTCATCAAGGTCCACCTGGACCGGCTGCCGCCGCAGGTCGCCGCGCTGGTGTTCACCGTGAACTCGTTCTCCGGCCAGAAGTTCACCAATGTCTCCCGCGCCTTCTGCCGCCTGGTCGACGACCGCGACAACACCGAACTCGTCCGCTTCGAACTCGCCGAATCCGAGCCGACCACCGGCCTGTTGATGTGCAAGCTCACCCGCAGCGGCGATACCTGGACGATGACCGCCCTCGGCGAGTTCGGCAAGGGCCGCACCGTCCGCGCCATGGTCAAACCGGCCCGCGAGGCCCTCCTCCGCGGCTGACGCTCTTCGGCTACGCCGGCGGACCGGTGTCAGGCGAGGCCTGCGGGGTTCGGCACGGGTTTGTTCGTGTCCAATCGGGTGAGGGCGATCGCGGCGATGGCGTCAGGCGTCAGAAGGGCCCAGGCTCGGTTGCCGAAACGGCGGCGCCTCGGCATCCCGGTATGTGGCCGGGCCGACGTCCTGGACCGGAGCTTCGGACACTGCCGCACCGCGGCCGCTGTGCCAGCCGACGGCTCAGCGGCGCTTCACGATCTGGTTGTGGCACAGGCCTCCTCGCGGAACTCGGCGGTGGCGCACCGGACACGGCCTAGCATCGGCGTCATGGGCGTTCCCGAAGGGTGTTTCACCTGCCGTCAGGAAGCCCGGGGTGTCGAAGCCGCGCCCTGGGAGGCGATCGCCGGTGACCGGTATTGGCGTGTCGCGCATGCGGTCGGGGCGGGCATGGTCGGGTGGCTGGTCCTGGTGCCGCGGCGGCATGTCACCACGATTGCCGAGTTGACGGATGACGAGGCGGCGGCGCTGGGTTCGTGGCAGGTGCGGCTGTCGCGGGCGCTGCAGGAGGCCACCGGCTGTGTGAAGACCTACGTGGCGCAGTTCGCCGAGGCGGAGGGCTACGCGCACGTGCACTTCCACGTCGTGCCGCGGCCGCCCGGGCTCGACGCCGAGCAGCGCGGGCCGGGGATCTTCGCGGCGGCGTTGGGGCAGAGCCCCGGTGTGCCGGAGGCCGAGATGGACGCACTGGCGCTGCGGCTCCGTGTGCTGCTCGGCGGCTGACGGCGGGTGTCTACGCTGGGCGGGTGTCTGCCGCACGTAACGCCTGGTTGCCGACGTCGACCTACTCGATCCTCGGGCTGCTGTCGTACGCCCCCGAGCTGTCGGGCTTCGAGGTCAAGAAGTGGGCCGATCTGAGCCTGCGGTTCTTCTACGCGAGCCCGGCGACCAGCCAGATCTACCGGGAGTTGGAGAAGCTGGAGGCCGCCGGTCTGGCCGCGTCGCGGGTGGTGCCGGGCGAATCGGCGCGCAGCAAGCGCGCGTATCGGATCACCGACACGGGTCGCGCCGAGTTGAAGCGGTGGGTGGAGGAAGCGCCGGTGGAGCCGCCGATGCTGCGCGACTCGATGGTGCTGCGGGCGTGGCTCGGGCACGTCGCCGATCCGGAGCGGCTGCGCGAGCTGCTGGCCGAGCACCGGCGCCGACTCGAGGAAGCCCTGGAAGGGTTGCGCCGGTTGGAGGAATCCTCGGCGGTCGATCCGCACTTCGCGTTCCCCGAGCTGATCGCCCGGTGGGGCGAGCACCAGACCGCCGCCGCGATCGACGGTGTCGACCTGCTGGTGGAGGGGGTCGCGCGGATCGCCGACGCCGAGTCCTGAGCCGTCGTCGCGCCGACAGGACGACGCGGGCGCGTCAGCCGAGCACGTGCGCGGCCGGGTCCGGCTTCCGCAGCATGTGCCAGTAGTCGACGAGCCGCCACGGGTTGGTGACGACCACGCGCCCCGCGGCATTGCGGTAGTAGCTGCGCACCGATGGGTGGCTCCAGACCAGGCCCGCCATCGTGGCGTCGACGTCGTCGGCATAGGCGGCGTGGGCTTCCTCGGTGGGTTCGAGGGTGCGGAGGCCGCGTTCGCGGAGCAGGTCGAGGCAGGCCAGCACGTAGTGGATCTGGACTTCGGACACGAAGTTGTTGCCGGCGCCGTGCCCGGGGCTGGAGTTGGGGCCGGACAGGACGAACAGGTTCGGGAACCCCGGCACCGTGACGCCGAGATGGGCGCGCGGGTCTTCGTCGCCCCAGACGTCGGCGAGGGCGGTGCCGCCGCGTCCGGTGACCGTGACGGAGCGGAGCATCGGCAGCAGGTGGAAGCCGGTGGCGAGGATCAGGACGTCGGCCTCGGTGAAGGCGCCGTCGGCGGTGCGGATGCCTTCGGGGACGATGCGGTCGATCGGCTCGGTGCACAGGTCGACGTGGTCGCGGCGCAGCATGCGGTACCAGTCGGCGTCGCGGAGGATCCGCTTGCCGAAGGGCGGGTAGGCGGGGATGGCCTTGGCGAGCAGGTCGGGACGGTCGGCGAGTTCGGCTTGCGCGTAGGCGACGAGGATCTGCCGGAGCTTGTCGCTCGCCGCGGAGATCGCCGTGTCCGCGCCGCGCCAGTCCGGGTCGGCGGTGATGGTCGCATAGTTGGCGTCCGACGCGAACCAGTAGGTGATGGTGCGGAACCACTCGGCGTAGTACGGCACATGCCGCATCGCCCAGAGCGCGCCTTCCGGCACGGTGAGGTTGGCGGCGCGGCGGGGTTGGATCCACGCGGGCTGGCGTTGGAACACGGTGAGGGCGGCGACGTCGTCGACGATCGCGGGCGCGGTCTGCATCGCGCTGGCGCCGGTGCCGACGAGGGCGACGCGGCGCCCGGCGAGGTCGAGCCCGGGGTCCCAGGCGGCGGTGTGCACGACGGTGCCGGCGAAGTCGGCGAGGCCGGGGATGTCCGGGTACTTGGGGTCCTGGAAGAAACCGATGGCGCTGACCACGGCGTCGGCGTGGTCGCGGGAGACGGTGCCGTCGGCGTGCCGGGTGGTGAGGGTCCAGCGGCGGTCGGCTTCGTCCCACGTGCAGGACTCGACGTGGGTGGCGAAGGAGGTGTGCGCGCGTATGCCGTAGGCGTCGGCGCAGCGCCGCAGGTATTCGAGGACGACGTCGCCGCTGGAGTAGAACGCCGGCCAGTCGGGGTTGACCGCGAACGAGTAGGAGTAGAAGTGGCTCGGCGTGTCCACACCGACGCCCGGATATTGGTTGACGAGCCAGACGCCGCCGACGTCGGAGTTCCGCTCGTAGATCCGGTACGTGTGCCCGGCTTCGGCGAGCTTGACCGCTGCGGCGATCCCGGTGAGGCCCGCGCCGATGACGGCGACGTGGAAGCCGCCGTGCGCGGCGGGCGGGGTGGGAACGGCGTCGAGCGTGTCGAACCCGCACTGGTCGCGCAGGACGGGCAGGAACTCGGCGGCCACCGGCTCGCGGGCGAAGGTGGCGGCCATGGCCTGCATCAGGGCATCGGGCAGTGGGGCGCCGGCTTCGGCGGACGGAGGCTCGGTGAGCACCGCGGCGAGGCGGTCGCGCAGGGCCGCGGCCAGGTCGTCGTCCGCCGGGCCGGGTTCGCACACGGCCGCGAACACGGCGAGGGCGTCGGCGTCGCGGGTGAGGTGCACGAGGGCCATGAGCAGCGCCCGCGGGTCGGCCCCGGTGAGGCGCTCGGACACCTCGGCGGCGGTGCACCCGGCCAGGGGCAGATCGGCGGCCAGGGTTCGGGGGAAGAGGGGCGGCATGGCAGCCTCCGCGGGCGGGCTCAAGGAGCGACGACGAGAAGTTCCCATTGGGAACATCTGGATGGTGTCGGTTCGACCCGCAGAAGTAAAGACCCGCCCCCACGCCACCTCGCCCTACCCGAACCGCGCCCGCGCCGGCCCCGCCAACGACCGCACCAACCCGACCCCCACCAACGCCCACACCGGAAACGCGATCCACAGCAGAACCCGCCCCACCGTGTCCAGCCACGCCACATGCGCGGCCGCCGACACCAGCAGGCAAGCCGCCGCGGTCATGCCCAGCGGGAAGACCGTGGCCCAGCGGCGGATGTCGTAGCGCAGGCGCGGGTAGGCGATTTCGGCGACGGCCAGAACGATGTACCAGCCGAGCGCGACGCCGAGCACGACCAGCGTCGTGGTGCGCAGGATGTCGTGCGCGGTCCCCTTCCACACCGGCGACGCGACGAGTTTCGACCCCGCGACCGCCGAGATGGCGAGCGCGCCGCCTGCGACCCAGTGGTCACCCGCGCCGGTGCGGATCTGGCGGATGTCGAAGCGGGTGAGCACCACCGCATACAGCACGAGGCCCAGGGCGAACAGCACGAGCGCCGCCCACGCGAGCCACTCCCCCTCGCCCAGCAGCGCGAGTTGCCCGGCGAGCACGGCCAGGCCCTGGGTGGCGACGCAGACCAGGAAGACCGCCCCCGGCATGCGGTGGCCGAGGTGCCGCGCCACCCCGCCGAGCAGCATCGGCCACGCGAGCGCGGCGATGGCCAGCAGCGCGTAGGCGGTGTGCGTCCAGCCGAACAGCGCGAGCCGGGTGCCGAGCACGGTGGTGGCGGCGACGGCGGTGAGGGCGGGCGGGGTGTCGGCGGCGGTCTTCCAGCCGTGCGGGTCGCGGAACGCCCGGGTCACGAAGGCCGCGGCGAGGAGCAGCCACACCGCGATGTCGATCCCCATGAGGATCTTCGACAGCGTGTCGAACCCGGCGACGAACAGCCCGATCGAGACGATGCCCGTCGCCATCACGATCGACCCGGATGCGGGCGGCACCGCGGACCACCACGGCGCAGGCGGGGCGGCGTGCGGGGCGCTGTGGGCCGGGGTGGCGCTCTCGGCGGTCACCCGGCGATCATGCAGGACGTGCGTCGCGGCGCGGTGGAATTGCGGTGTTTGCCCGGAGTGTCGCCCAACCCCCACACCGAATTGCCGTTTGTATGACTACACGTACCAGTAGTGTCGGCGCGCGAACGGCCCCGCAACGGGACGCGCCGCCGAGCCGATCGCCCGGGAGGCAGCGGTGCCGCAGGACGTACCGACGGAGCCGGACGCGATGCTGCTGCGCACCGGCCGGTTCCTGCGGCGCGGCGCGCAGACCGCGGCGGACCTGCACAGCGTGCGGGTGACCGGCGGCCGCGAGGGCGACGTCTTCTACCGCGACCGGTGGAGCCACGACAAGGTCGTGTACTCGACGCACGGCGTCAACTGCACGGGCTCCTGCCGCTGGAAGGTGTACGTCAAGGACGGCATCATCACGTGGGAGACCCAGGGCACCGACTACCCGTCGGTGGGCCCGGACCGCCCCGAGTACGAGCCGCGCGGCTGCCCGCGCGGCGCCGCGTTCTCCTGGTACACCTACTCCCCCACCCGGGTGCGCTACCCGTACGCCCGCCGCGTCCTCATCGACATGTACCGCGAGGCGAAG
Organism: Uniformispora flossi; assembly: GCF_049534875.1. Lineage (NCBI taxonomy): Bacteria > Bacillati > Actinomycetota > Actinomycetes > Kitasatosporales > Streptomycetaceae > Uniformispora > Uniformispora flossi. The sequence goes on along the minus strand of NZ_JBMULZ010000007.1, from coordinate 262,165 downwards.
ACGCGCCTCGGCGACCCGGTGGACGCGTGGGCCGACATCCAGGACGACCCCGAGCGCCGCCGCCGCTACCAACGCGCCCGAGGCAAGGGCGGGTTGGTGCGGGTCTCGTGGGACGAGGCGGTCGAGATCATCGCCGCCGCGCACGTGCACACGATCAAGAAGTACGGCCCGGACCGGATCGCGGGCTTCTCGCCGATCCCCGCGATGTCGATGGTGTCGCACGCCTCCGGCGCCCGGTTCATGTCGCTGATCGGCGCGCCGATGCTGTCGTTCTACGACTGGTACGCCGACCTCCCGGTCGCGTCGCCGCAGGTTTTCGGTGACCAGACGGACGTCCCCGAGTCGGGCGACTGGTGGGATGCCGCGTACCTGATGATGTGGGGCTCGAACGTCCCGGTGACCCGCACACCCGACGCGCATTGGATGGCCGAGGCGCGCTACCGCGGCCAGAAAGTCGTCGTGGTGTCGCCGGACTACGCGGACAACACGAAGTTCGCCGACGAGTGGCTGCACCCCCATCCGGGCACCGACGGCGCGCTGGCGCTGGGCATGGGGCATGTGCTGCTCAAGGAGTTCTTCGTCGACCGGCAGGTGCCGTTCTTCGCCGACTACGTGCGGACGTACACCGACCTGCCGTTCCTGGTGACGCTGCGGGAGAAGGACGGCGCGTACGTCCCCGACAAGTTCCTCCGCGCGAGCGACCTCGGCGACACCGGGGAGGGCGCCGAGTGGAAGACCGCGGTGTGGGACGAGGCCGCGGACGCGCCCGCCGTGCCCGGCGGTTCCCTCGGCTTCCGGTGGACCGAGTCCGGCAAGGGCGCCTGGAACCTGGACCTCGGGGCGATCCGGCCGCGGCTGTCCCTGCACGGGGCCGGCAACGCGGCCGAGGTGCTGCTGCCGCGCTTCGACGGCACCGGCGACCCGGTCGTGCGGCGCGGCGTGCCGGTCGCGGAGGCCGGCGGCCGCCTGGTGACGACGGTGTTCGACCTGCTCCTCGCGCAGTACGGCGTGGCCCGCCCGCATCTGCCCGGGGACTGGCCGGCGTCGTACGAGGACGCCGACGCGCCCGGCACGCCCGCCTGGCAGGAGCAGCTCACCTCCGTCCCCGCCGCCAAGTGCGTGCGCATCGCCCGCGAGTTCGCCCGTACCGCGGAGGAGACGCGCGGCCGCTGCATGATCCTCATGGGCGCGGGCACGAACCACTGGTTCCACTCCGAGACGATCTACCGGGCGTTCCTCGCGCTGCTCACCCTGACCGGCTGCCAGGGCCGCAACGGCGGCGGCTGGGCGCACTACGTCGGGCAGGAGAAGTGCCGTCCGGCGACCGGTTGGGCGACGCTCGCCGGGGCGACGGACTGGCAGCGGCCGCCGCGCCAGATGATCGGCACCGGGTTCTTCTTCCTCAACTCCGACCAGTGGCGGTACGACAAGTTCCCGGCCGACGTGCTGGCCTCGCCGCTGGGCGAGGGCCGGTTCGCGGAGATGACGGTCGCGGACTGCGTGGCGCAGTCGGCGCGGTCGGGGTGGATGCCGTCGTATCCGACGTTCGACCGCAACCCGCTCGACCTCGCCGACGAGGCGGCCGGGACGGGCGTGGACCCGGTGCCGTACACGGCGGGCGAACTGGCCGCCGGGCGGCTGGGGTTCGCGTGCGAGGACCCGGACGCGCCGGAGAACTGGCCGCGGGTGCTGACGCTGTGGCGGGCGAACCTGCTGGGTTCGTCGGCGAAGGGCGCCGAGTACTTCGCCAAGCACCTGCTGGGCACACACCACAGCCTGCGCGCCGAGGAGGCGCCCCCGGACGCCCGGCCGCGCGACGTCGTCTGGCGGGACGAAGCCCCGGAAGGCAAGCTCGACCTGTTGCTGTCGCTGGACTTCCGCATGACGTCGTCGACACTGCTGTCGGACATCACGCTGCCTGCCGCGACCTGGTACGAGAAGCACGACCTGTCGACCACCGACATGCACCCGTTCGTGCACGCGTTCACTCCCGCGGTGGATCCGCCGTGGCAGGCCCGCACCGACTTCGACGCGTTCCACGCGATCGCCGCCCGGTTCTCCGAACTGGCGGCCGACCACCTGGGCGTGCGTACCGACATCGTGGCCACCCCGTTGCAGCACGACACGCCCGGCGAGACCGGGCAGCCGGGCGGGGTCGCGCTGGACTGGCGGCGCGGCGAATGCCCGCCGATCCCGGGCAAGACGATGCCGACGCTGACCGTGGTGGCACGCGACTACCCGGCGGTCGCCGCGAAGATGGCGGCGCTCGGCCCGCTCGTGGAGACGAAGGGCCTGTCCGCCAAGGGCCTCACCCTGCTGCCCGACCGGGAAGTCGAGCTGCTCAAGGCCGGCAACGGCACGGCCCGCGGCGGCCCCGCCGACGGGCGGCCGCTGCTGGACACGGCGGTCAAGGCCTGCGACACGATCCTCGCGCTGTCCGGAACGACCAACGGCCGCCTCGCCGTGCAGGGCTTCGCCGCACTGTCGGAGCGGGTGGGGCGGGACCTGACGCCGCTCGCGGCGGAGAACGAGGGCAAGCGGGTCACCTACGCGGACACGCAGGCCGCGCCGGTGCCGGTCGTCACGTCTCCGGAGTGGTCGGGCAGCGAGACCGGCGGCCGCCGCTACAGTCCGTTCACCGTCAACGTCGAGCACCTCAAGCCCTGGCACACCCTCACCGGGCGCCAGCACTTCTTCCTCGACCACGACTGGATGCACGAACTCGGCGAGGCGCTGCCGGTGTACCGGCCGCCGCTGGACATGCACCGGCTGTTCGGCGAACCGCGGCTCGGGCCCGACGGGCAACGCGAAGTGACCGTCCGCTATTTGACCCCGCACAACAAGTGGTCGATCCACTCCGAGTACCAGGACAACCTGTTCATGCTCGCGCTGTCGCGCGGCGGCCAGGTCATCTGGATGGCGCCGCAGGACGCCGCCGCGATCGGCGTGCGCGACAACGACTGGGTCGAGGCGGTCAACCGCAACGGAGTGGTCGCGGCGCGTGCGATCGTGTCGCACCGCATGCCGGCGGGGACCGTCTACATGCACCACGCGCAGGACCGCACGGTCGCCACCCCCAAGGCGGAGACGACCGGCAAGCGCGGCGGCATCCACAACTCGCTGACCCGGATCCTGCTGAAGCCGACCCATTTGATCGGCGGCTACGCGCAACTGTCGTTCGCGTTCAACTACCTCGGCCCCACCGGCAACCAGCGCGACGAAGTCACCGTCGTCCGCCGCCGCACCCGGAAGGTGGAGTACTGACCCATGCGCGTAATGGCCCAGGTCGCGATGGTCATGAACCTCGACAAGTGCATCGGCTGCCACACCTGCTCGGTCACCTGCAAGCAGACGTGGACCAACCGCGGCGGCGTCGAGTACGTGTGGTTCAACAACGTGGAGACCCGCCCCGGACAGGGCTACCCGCGCCGCTGGAGCGACCAGGACCGCTGGCAGGGCGGCTGGGCGCTCGACCGGCGCGGCCGGCTCAAGCTCAAGGCCGGGGGCCGGTTCAAGAAGCTCGCCACGATCTTCGCCAACCCGGTGCTGCCCGAGATCAAGGACTACTACGAGCCCTGGACGTACGACTACGACCAGCTCACGAAGGCGCCGCTCGGCGACGACTACCCCGTCGCGCAGCCGCGCTCGGTACTCACCGGCGAACCGATGGCCGTCGCGTGGTCGGCCAACTGGGACGACGACCTCGGCGGCGCGACCGAGCACGGCGCGGCGGACCCGGTGGTGGAACGGATCGGCGACAAGGTCAAGTTCGCCTTCGAAGAGGCCTTCATGTTCTACGTGCCGCGGATCTGCGAGCACTGCCTCAACCCGTCCTGCGTCGCCTCGTGCCCGTCGGGGGCGCTGTACAAGCGGGTCGAGGACGGCATCGTGCTCGTCGACCAGGACCGGTGCCGCGGGTGGCGGCAGTGCGTCACCGGGTGCCCGTACAAGAAGGTGTACTTCAACCACCGCACCGGCAAGGCCGAGAAGTGCCACTTCTGCTATCCGCGCGTCGAGGTCGGCCTGCCGACGGTCTGCTCGGAGACCTGCGTGGGACGGCTGCGGTACATCGGCGTGATGCTGTACGACGCCGACCGGGTGGCCGCCGCGGCCGCGGAACCCGACGAGAAGGACCTGTACGAGGCCCAGTTGGAGGTCTTCCTCGACCCCCACGCCCCCGAGGTGGGGCGCGCCGCGGAGGCGGCCGGGATCCCCTTCGAGTGGATGGAAGCCGCACGCCGGTCCCCCGTCCACACCCTCATCAAGGACTACCGCGTCGCGCTGCCGCTGCACCCGGAATACCGCACGCTGCCGATGGTGTGGTACATCCCGCCGCTTTCCCCGGTCGTCGAGGCGCTCGCCGAGAGCGGGCACGACGGCGAGGACCCGGTCAACCTGTTCGGCGCGATCGACACGCTGCGCATCCCGCTCGAATACCTCGCCGAACTGTTCACCGCGGGCGACCCCGAGCCGGTCCGCCGGTCGCTGGAAATCCTCGCGGTCATGCGGTCGTTCATGCGCGCGGTCAACCTCGGGCGGGAACCCGACCTGGCACCCGCGGCGGCCCTCGGGCTGGCCCCGGAACGCATCGAGGCGCTCTACCGCCTGCTGGCGATCGCCAAGTACGACGACCGCTACGTCATCCCGACGGCGGCGATGGCCGACGCGCACCGCTTGGAGGAGTCCGCGGTCGGATCGGGCTGCAGCGTCGACGACGGGGTCTACGAGGACGCTCCGGGCCCGTTCGGAGAGAGTTCCGGCTCGGAGACCAAGCTCGGGCATCGGCGGCTGCCGCTGGTCACGATCGAGGCGTTCCACCTGACGCGGCGTCGGCAGACCGCCGACCGGGAGGAGGACCTGTGAGCGGACTTCTGCCCCACGCCGACCGCGTACTGTGCCAGGCCGCGGCGCGGTGCCTGGCCTATCCGGACGAAGCGTTCGCCGTCGAACTCCCCTTGGTTTCCTCCGCGTTGGATGCCGCGGGACGAGGCGGAGCGGCATTGCGGCCGTTCCTCGACCATGCCGTGTCCACCCCCGTCGGCGATCTCGCCGCGCACTACGTCGACGTGTTCGACTTCAAGAACCGGCACTGCCTGTATCTGAGCTGGTGGACGGACGGCGACACGCGGCGCCGCGGCACATCGCTCGTGCGGTTCAAGGAGGCCTACCGCGCACACGGGCTCGAACCGACGGGCGAGGACCTCCCCGACTTCCTGCCCGTGGTGCTGGAGTTCGCCGCCGCGACCGGGTCGGACACGCTCCTGCGCGAGCACCGGGCGGGGCTGGAACTGCTGCGGATCGCGCTCGCCGAGCACGGCACCCCGTACGCGCACGTCGTCGCCGCGGTCTGCGCGGTGCTGCCCGGCCCATCGCCGCGGGACCGCGCCGAAGCGCGGGCGCTGGCGCGCAGCGGTCCGGCGCGCGAAGAGGTGGGGCTCGCCGGGTACGCAGAACGCCCTTACGGACACCTCGACATGCTGCCCATCGTCGGCGCGGACGGCTCCGGAGGCCACTGATGCGCACGTTCCTCTGGGGCGCCCTGCCCTACATCGCGGTGGCACTGCTGGTGTCCGGCCTGGTCTGGCGCTACCGCTACGACCGCTTCGGCTGGACGACCCGGTCCTCGGAAAGCTACGAGTCGAAGATCCTCACGATCGCCTCTCCGGTCTTCCACTACGGCATCCTCTTCGTGCTGGTCGGGCACCTGATGGGCCTGCTCGTGCCGAAGTCGTGGACGGACTCGCTCGGCGTCACCGAACACGCCTACCACCTGATGTCCCTGTTCGCCGGCACCGCGGCGGGCGTCCTGACCCTGCTGGGCATCGCCGCGCTGATCTACCGCCGCCGGACCAATCGGGCCGTCTTCCGGGCCACGACGCGCAACGACAAGCTGATGTACGTCGTGCTCGCGGCGGCGATCGCCTTCGGGATGATCGCGAAGCTCGCCCACTCGTCGATCTCCAGCGGCTACAACTACCGCGACACCATCGCGGTATGGGTGCGGAGCTTGTTCTCCCTGCAGCCGAAGACGGCACTGATGGCGGACGCGCCGACGCTGTACCAGATCCATGCGGTGATCGGGCTGGTGCTGTTCGCGCTGATCCCGTTCACGCGACTGGTGCACATGTTCAGCGCGCCGATTCAGTACGTGTTCCGGCCGTACATCGTCTACCGCGCGCGCGACCCGCGGAATGTGGGGGTGCGGGCGGAGCGGCGGGGGTGGGAGAAGGTCGGGCCGCGCTGAGGTTCGGCGCCACGACCGGCTTGCCGGGTGCCGTGGTGAGCCGCGGCGCGGCCCGTGCGGCGGCGCGCCGGGACTCGGGCGGCTCGGGCAGGTCAGGCCGGTCGCGCCAAACGCAGTTCCCGCGTCGTGCGGATGATCAGGTCGTCGCGCCGGAGGACGCTGTCGGGTCCGTCGTCGGCCACGAGGCGGTCGAGGGCGGCAAGGTCGTCGGGTGACAGCGCGTCCGCCAAGCCGGCGCGGACGCGGGTCAGGTAGCCGCGGGCGTAGCGTCCGGCGGCCTCGGGGAGGTCGGCGCCGGCGAGGCGGATGTCGTAGGTGTGGGCGTCGACCACCGTGTAGCCCGCCGTGGCCAGCACGGCGTCCCAGTCCGCACCGAGGTGCGGGACGTGGTCGGCGGTCTCCTTGGCCATGGCCTCGTGGCAGCGGTCTTCCAGGCCCGGCGTCCCGAAGCCGAGGTCGTCGGGGAGGAAGCGCGGGAGACCGTCCATCTCCAGCAGGGCGAACAGTCCGCCCGGCCGCAGCACGCGACCGATCTCGCCGAGGGCCCGGAGCGGGTCGGCGGTGTGGTGCAGCGACGCGGACGCCCAGACCACGTCGGCGGGGCCCAGTTCAGGCCACGCGGCGTCCAGATCGGCCTGCACCGTCCGCACCCGCGCCCCCAGGCCCCGCTGCTCGGCCTTCTCGGCGAGCCGGGCGAGCATCTGCGGGTCGACGTCGACCGCGGTCGCGTCGGCGTCCGGGAAGCACGCAAGGAGGGAGAGGGTGCCGGCGCCGGTCCCGGCCCCGAGGTCGACGAGGCGGCGCGGCGGCTGCTCGGCGGAGGCCTTGCGGATGCGCCGGGTCACGTCGGTGAAGCAGGCGTCCAGGATCTCGATGTCGAGGTCCAGCAGATCGGCCAGGCCGGCCGAGTCGCCGAAGGACCCGGGGGCTGCGTCGTGGGCATGGCGGCCGTGGCCGTGGCTGTGGGCGTGGCCGTGGTGGTTCGGGTGCTGTCGCTCGTCCATGCTTCGACTCTAAGCGCCTCTTGCGCTGATGACATACCATCTTGCGTATGAAGCAAGACGACGACGCTCTCGACACCCTCGTGCGGAAGCGGATCCGCGCCCTGCGGGTCGCCCTCGGCTGGTCGCTCGACGACCTCGCGGCCCGCTGCTACCTGAGCCCGTCGACGCTGAGCCGCATCGAAACCGGACAGCGCCGGATCGGCCTCGACCAGCTGACCGCGATCGCCCGCGCCCTCGGCACCACGCTCGACCAGCTCGTGGAGACCGTCGACGACGAGGACGTGGTGATCCGCCCCCGGCACGACGAGTCGCGCGGCGTCAGCACCTGGATCCTCAGCCGCGGCCCCGGCACCCAGGGCGTGACCGTCGCCCGCATGCGGCTCACCAAGCCCGCCCGGCCCGACGCGATGAACGCACACCCCGGGCACGACTGGTTCACGGTGCTGTCCGGCACGGTGACGCTGCTCCTCGGCGAACGCCGCATCGTCGTCGAAACCGGAGAAGCGGCCGAGTTCTCCACGATGATCCCGCACACCTTCGGCTCCGACGACGGCCCCGCCGAAATCCTCTGCATGTTCGACCACGACGGCCGCCGGACACACCTGCACCAGGCGCCCTGACCGGGGCGGCAGTTCTTCGACGCCCCCGGCGCGTCCCGACCGCGGCGCGCAGCAGAGCATCAGGAGGTGCGGGATTCGCTATACATGCGCAATGACCAGCTGGCTCACCCGCCCCGAAACCCCCGCCGACGTCCCCGCCATCCGGGCGATCGTCGAAGCCGCCTTCCCCACCCCGGAAGAAGCCGACCTCGTCGACGCCCTCCGCGCCGACTCCCAGGCCTGGCTCGAAGGCCTCTCGGTCGTCGCCGTCGACAACGCGGACATCCCCGTCGGCTACGCCCTCCTGACCCGCTGCCACATCGACACCACCCCGGCCCTCTGCCTGGCTCCCGTCGCGGTCCTCCCCGCCCACCAGAAATCCGGCGCCGGCGCGGCCGCCATCCGCGCGGCCCTGGCCACCGCGGCCGCCCAAGGCGAACACGCCGTAGCCGTCCTCGGCCACCCCGACTACTACCCCCGCTTCGGGTTCACCCGCGCTTCCGCCCACGGCATCGGGCTGACCATCGACGTCCCCGACGACGCCCTGATGGTGCTCACGCTGGACCCGTCGCAGCCCATCCCGTCGGGGACGATCCACTACGCGGCCCCGTTCGGTATCTGACCGTTCGCCCCGGGCTCAGCCAGTGGAAGCATGTGGCCGCGGTCACCGGCCGTCCGGCGCCGAGGCCGGTGGGACGCGAACGACGAGGACCGCGGCGTCGTCGTCTTCGCCGCCGGTCTCGGCGGCGGCCGCGAGCATCGCGTCGGCGATCGCCTCGACACCGTCGCCGGCACATGCGGCCGCCCGGTCCGCGGCCCGGCGCATGCCGACCTCGATCGGCATGTCGCGGGACTCCACGACACCGTCGGTGACCAGCACGATGATGGTTCCCGGCCGCAGCACCGTCTCGTGCTGGGGGTACTCGGCACCTTGCAAGGCGCCCAGGATGGGGCCGCCCGGGGTTTCGAGGACGTCCGCCCTGCCGTCCGGGTCGATCACGATCATCGGGACGTGGCCCGCCCGTGCGACCGCGCACTCGCCCGTGGCCGGGTCGAGGCGCAGCAGCGTGCATGTGGCGAAGTTGTCGCGGCCGAGGCTCGCGAGGAGGTTGTTGACGCGGCCGAGGATGAGCGACGGCGTGGGGTCGTGCGATGCGAAGGCCCGTCCCGTGGTGACCAGTTGGCCCATGTGCGCGGCCGCGTCCACGTCGTGTCCCTGGGCGTCCCCGATGCTGAGCAGCGCGGTGCCGTCGTCGCCGGGGACCACGTCGTACCAGTCGCCGCCCATCGAAAGTCCGTGCGCGGCCGGCGAGTATCGGGCGGCGATCTCCAGGCCGGGTACGACCGGCGGGGCGGAGGGCATCATGGTGCGTTGGAGCGCCCGGGCGAGTTCGGTCAGCGCCTGCTGGAGTCGGATGCGCTCGACGGCCTGCCCGGCGAGCTGCCCCAGCGTGCGCATCAGCGCGCGCTCGTCCGGGCTCGGGTGGTGCTCGTGGTCGTAGATGATGACGAGAGCGCCGATGGGGCCTTTGCCGACTTCGAAGGGGATCACCGCGTACGCGTGCGCGCCGGTCGCCGCGATCAGTTCGGTGGCGTTCGGCCAGGCGAGTTCGTGCGCGCGCAGCGAGGGGACGAAGATCGCCTCGCCGCTGCGGATCGCGTGATGCAGAGGGCGGCGTTCGTCGAGTGCGGTGCCGTCGAGTCGGGCGAGGGCCATGTCGTCGGGACGCGAGGCGTTCGTCATCCGGAAGCGATCGCCGTGGACGAACCCCACGAAGGCTCCGGTGCCGCCGAAGAGGGGGGCGACACGGGCCATCATCACCTCGCCCAGGGCCTCCTCGGTGACGGCCGCGATCATCGCCGCCGAGACCTCGGCCAATCGGGCCCCGCGCTCGCGTTCGGCGGCCAGACGCCGCTTCCCCTCCGCCTGCACCCCGACGACGTCGCTCCGGTCGCGGTTGACGCCGACCAGGACTTCCCGCCCGTCCAGGCCCAGACGCAGGCGCTGCACATGGGATTCGATCCAATGCCACTGATCGGCGGCGTCGAGCAGCCGGTACTCGACGCGCGCCTCGGTGCGTTCGCCCGCGACCAGTGCCGCCTGCAGGCGCTTCAAGGAGGGCCGGTCGTCGGCGTGCACCCGCGCCATCCAGTCCGCGGCGCCGCGTGCGGGCGAGACCTGCGCGCGACCGCCGTGCCATCGCCAGGTGCTCGCGGCGATGTCGTAAGTCCACAGGCCGAAACCGCCGAGTGTGGCGGCGAGGCGGAACGTGGCCAGTTGCACGTCCACATCCACGCTGCCGGGCACCTCACGCAGTTCGGTCTCCTCGCCGACGGCACGCGCCTCGAACATGCACGCCACCGGAGCCCCGTCGGGGGCGGGAATCTCCACCACCCGCACGGCCACCCCGTCCGGCGCGGCGTGGGCCGCGGCGACGAGTTCGGCCCAAGCCGCGGTAGCCCGCGGGGACAGCCGACTGCCGAGCACCTCGAGCAGAGGCTTCTCCCGCGCCTCCGGGGTCAGGCCGGTGGCACGCTCGAAACGCCGGTCGAACCCCAGCAACCGCCCGTCCGCCCCGACCCGGACGATGGACCCGGCTGTGGCCGTCATGAGGATTGTCCGCGTGTCACAGGCGTCGACTTTCGTTCGAGCAGGCCGAGACATCCATGGCCGACATGTGGGATTTGCCCATTGAGTACATATTTATTCGCAGGCTCACCCAGGGTGCAATTAAGGTCATATAGGCCATACGGGCAACAAGTAAGCCTTTCGGATTGCTTCTCCGGGCGGCGGAGGGGGGCGCGTCGCCCGGGTCCGGATGCCGAGTCGGCTCCGTGTCGGTCCCCGCTGACAAGATCGGTGCGTGGTGACGGATGTCAGGTCTGGGGTGGCGTTTCCTGCCGATGTGGCGGGGGAGTTCGAGACGCATGTCACGGTGCGGTGTGCGGAGGCGGAGGTGGGTCGGCTTGCCGCATGGGCGGGGGCTCGCGGGGCCGGCGTGACGCACATCGTGCTGGGGCGCGGGGAGGTCGTGTCGCAGCCGATGGTGACGGTGCGGGCGCGGACGACGCTGGAGGCGGCACGGAGTGCCGGGGCGGTGTGGGCCGGCGCGGCGCGGAGTGCCGGGTTCGAGGTGGTGCGGGTCAAGATCGAGGCGGCGCCGTGGCATCCGGGGGTGCCGCGCACGGACGCGGACGCGGCGGTGATGGCGGCGTCCTACCATTTCGAGCACCACGTCAAAGTGGTTCTGGAACCCGCTGTGGATACGCGGGAGTTGGCGGATATCGCGGTGCGGCACGACGCGCATCTGTCGCACAATGCCCGTCGGGTGCGTGACGACGGCCGAGCGGAGCGGTTCGTGACGCAGCGGTGCCGCGGAGTGGGGGACGCGACCGCGGAGCGGGCGTTGACCGCGCTGCTGGCCGAGCTTCGCGACGGTGGTTACGCAATCCACTCGGTGGAGCGGGAGTTCGTGGTCCACGACGACCACGAGGCGCTGGATCGCGGCTGGATCGACGAGGCCGCCGCGCGCGCATGAACGACAGCGGCAAGTACTACGGGAGAGGCGACCGCACATGACGATCGACGAACGGCCGACGTCCTGGGACGAGATGGAGTGGGGGCCCTGGCCCGAGACCGACGTCGTACCGCAGGAGCCGCTGGACGACGAGACTCGCGAGAACCAGGGCCTGCCGACGTCGCTGTCCGTGGTCCGCGGCGAAGGTGTCCTGCAGCGGCCGGTGTTCGAGCCGGCGTTGCAGCACTATTCGCGGGCGATGCGGCCCGGTGAGCCGCAGTTCGCGTCCGCCGAGACCGCCGCGCGCTGGTACGCGGCCCGGCACCGCGCCCTCGACCACGTCCTCGCCGGCATCGCCTCGTCGGCGTGGGCCGAGCATCTGGTGCTGCGCGGCAGCATCCTCCTCAAGGCCTGGTACGGCGACGCCGCCCGGGAGCCGCGCGACCTCGACTTCGTCGTCGTGCCGCCGACCTGGGTCATGGAGGAGCCGCGCACCGACCGCATGCTCGAAGACCTGGCCGCCGCCGCGGCCGAGGTGTCGAAGGCGGACGCCGGCAGCACGGTGCGGATCGACGCCGCGGGCGCGGCGAGCGACGAGATCTGGACGTACGACCGGGTCCCCGGCCGCCGCCTGGTCCTTCCGTGGCACGCCGACGGCCTACCGTCGGGCAGCGTGCAGCTGGACTTCGTGTTCAACGAACGCATCCCGCACACACCGGAGTTCACCCACATCCCGGCCCGCCACGCGGGCCACGGCAACGCCGCCGGGCACCGCATCCTGGCCGCCACGCCCGCGCAGTCTCTCGCGTGGAAGCTGCTGTGGCTGGTGACCGACACCTATCCGCAGGGCAAGGACCTGTACGACGCCGTCCTCCTCGCCGAAGCCGGCTCGCTCTCCGCCGACTTGCTGCTGCGCAGCCTCGTGTCGTCGGACGCGTCGTGGGCCGGGCAGCGCATCACCACCGCGTTCCTGGACGACATCGACGTGGACGCGGACGAGTTCCGCAAGGACTACCCGGAGGTTCCGGACAGCATCGAGCAGTTGCTGGAGCGACTGAAGGCCGCGCTCGCCCCGACGTTCGCGGAGGCCGCCGCCGAGCCGCCCGCCGACGGATACGCCCGCCGCGCCGCGCTGCTCGCCCCGGCGGTCGAACGCCTGCGCGAGCTGGTGCGCGAGGAGGGCCTGGACGCGCTGCTGTCCCGGGTGAGCATGGACCGCGACCCGCTGCCGGAGACCCTCGTCCTGCTGCGCGAGACGATCGGTGCGGACGCCTGCACGCTGGAGGACGTCGCGGCGACGTACGTCGACTTCACGGCCCGCGCCTACCCCGGCTCCTACAACTACTACCGGCGCACCCCGGAAGAGCTGGCCAACGCCGTCGCCAAGCTCGGCGAAACCGTCTGAGCTTCCGCTCCCCTCCCCCGCGGGCGCCCGAACGGGCGCCTGCGGCCCCTGCTCAGGCGTGCCCTGCCCTGCCGTGCTTCGGCGCTTCGGCCGTTGAGTCGTCAGCCGTTGAGTCGTCCAGCCGTTGAATCGTCCAGTCGTTCAGCCGTTCGAAGGAGTTCCATGACCGACAACGACCGGTCGCTCGCCGGTCTCGTGCTCGCGTTCGCGCCGTCGGAGACCGCGGCGGCGGTCGCCGCCCGGATCGGCGAGCCGTCCGCGGTCGAGCAGCGCGAGCCTGCGCCGTTGCCGACCGAGCAGTTCACGGCGGCGCTGGCGTCCGGTCCGGACGTACCGCCGAAGATCCTGCGGCTGCCCGGCCGTCCGCGTCCGGCGGACCCGGTGCCGCCGGACGCGGCGGAGCTGTGGGCGTTGGAGCAGGACAAGCTGCGCCCATGGCTGCCGCGCATGATCGCGTCGGGCGACCCGGAGACCGCCCGCGTCGTGGTCAACCGGGTGCCGTTGAAGACCGAGGCGGGCCGGATCCGGGTCGTCGCCGCGGTCTGGGAGCGGCACGGCCGCGACGCCGCTCGCGCGGTGTTCGCCGAGGCCTCCTTCCCGGAGGAACTCGGCGGGACGCTGACCGCACCGGCGTTCGAGGACGCGTCCGCGCTCGCGGTCGCCGCGGCACTCGACGCGGACGACGGCCTCGACAGGCTGCGGGCCCAGCTCGCCGTCCACGAGAGCGCGGCCGAGATCGTCGAGCAGCTCCACTCGCTGGAGGAAAACGCCGACGAGATCGACCATTTGGTGGCCGAAGGCACCGCGCTGCCGTGGGACGCGATCGTGGCGGCGCACCGCGAGCGCCCGTTCCGCACCGAAATCCGGAACGCGCTTGCGGCGCGGGCCGACTGCCCGCGGCCGATGCTCATCGACCTGCTCCAGGCCGGCATTCCCGAGGCCGACACCACGCACTGGTACGGCGAACCGGCACGGCTCGCGCCGGACTGGCTGGACGGGGCGCTCATCCACGGCCGCCTCTCCCCCGTCGACGTACTCACCCACCTGCGCCCCGCACGCGACACGCTGCAGCTGTTCGTCCACGACGACTACCGGGTCAACCGCGCGCACTGGCACGCCGACACCCCGCACCCCGACCTCGCCGAGTTGTTCGCCGCGCACTGGGGCGACGACGTGGAGGCCTGGGTGGTCGCGGTGCGGCTGCTGCCCGAGTTCGCCGGGACGCTGCCGGAACTCGCGGCGACGGCACGGGCGTCCGTGGAGGTGGCCGGATAGCGGGTGGCTGGTCCGGTTGGCAGCGGGTCGGAGACTCTGGCGGCCGACCGGCGGCCGAAGCCGCGCACCCGCCGAGCCCCGCTCAGTCCCCGCGCGGCTCGGCGGCGGCGATCAGGTAGCCGGCGAACTCGTCGAGCGCGGCGCGGGCTTGGGCGTCGTCGCGGTCGATGAGCCAGTTGAGGGTGAGGCCGTCCATGACGCCGAAGCCGTAGCGGGCGAGGACGGCCACGTCGACCTTCCAGCGCACGTCGGCGACCGTGGCGATGGTCTCCAGGTACTCGCGGAAGACGTCCCGGTACTGCCGGTACTGGGCACGCGCCACATCGGCAAGCTCGGGGTGGCGCAACGCGTACTGGGTCAGCTCGTAGGTGACCATCTGCTCGTCGGGCTCGGCCTGGATGCGGCGCCAGTAGGCGTCGATGCTGCCGCCGATGACCGCGGCGGGGTCCCGGCGGCCGTCGCCCGCCGGCGCGGCGCCGTCGGTCACGGTCGGCGGCAGCGTCTTGGCCATGATCGTCTCGATGACGCTGTGCAGGAGTTCCGCCTTGGAGCGGAAGCAGTAGTGGAACGCGCCGAGCGGCAGTCCGGCCTCGGCGACGATGGCCCGGGTCGAAGCCGCGGCGACGCCGTCCCGGACCATCACCCGGATCGCGGCGTCGACCAGGTTTTCGCGGCTCTCTTCGGCCGAGCGGCGGGGCATGGGCGGTCTCCGGGGTTGTGCGGCGCCGGGTGGCGCGGGTCGTCGAGCCAACGTATCCCAGCGGGTGCCCGGCCGCCGCTGTTTGGCCACCCGGTTGTGGACACTCGTCCAGGTCACCTGTCCAAGTCGATCGGCCGAAACTCTTGACTTGGACGGTCGACCAAGTCCAGCCTTCCGGTGGAGCCGCGAGCGGGATGCGGCCCGCCGTTCTCCCGGGAGGTTCACCGTCATGGGCAGCGTCTGGCGCAACTGGGCGGGCAACGAGCAGGCGTCTCCGGTGCGCGTGGAGCGCCCGGCGGACCCGGCCGAGGCCGCCGCCGCGGTCAAGGGCGCGGTGCGGGACGGGCTGCGGATCAAGGCGGTCGGGTCCGGGCACTCGTTCACGGGCGCGGCGGTGGCGCCGGGTGTGCAGATGGACATGAGCGGGCTGTCCGGGCTGGTGTCCGTCGACCGCGGCACCGGGCTGGTGACCGTCGAGGCGGGCATGCCGCTGTGGCAGCTCAACCCGGTGCTGGCCGCGCACGGCCTGGCGATGGAGAACCTCGGCGACATCGACCGGCAGACCATCTCGGGCGCCATCTCCACCGGCACCCACGGCAGCGGACTGCGGTACGGCGGCATCGCCACGCAGGTCCGCGGCCTGGAGATGGTCCTCGCCGACGGTTCGCTCGTCACCTGCTCGGCGACCGAGCGTGCGGACCTGTTCGCCGCCGCCCGGGTGGGGATCGGCGCGCTCGGGATCCTCACGAAGGTCACGCTGCAGTGCGTCCCCTCGTTCGTCCTGCATGCCCGCGACACCGGCATGCCGGTCGCCGAGACACTCGAACGCATGCAGGAACTCGCGGACGAGAACGACCACTTCGAATTCTTCTGGTTCCCGCACAGCGACCGGACGCTGACCCGCCGCTTCCGCCGCCTGCCCGGCGGCACTCCGCTGAAGCCCATCGGCGACTTCGCGCGGCGGCTCGACGAGCGGGTCAGCGGCACCGGGTTCGAGGCGCTGAACCGGATCGGGACGCGGCTCCCGGCCCTGATCCCCGGCATCACCCGGTTCGCGGCGCGCGCGATGTCGGCGCGAGAGTGGACGGATCTGTCCCACCGCGTCTTCGCCTCGGTACGCGATGTCCGCTTCCTGGAAGGCGAGTTCGCCATTCCGCGCGAGCGGGCACAGGAGGCGCTGCGAGAGATCAAGCGGTGGATCGACGCAAACGACGAACGAGTGTCGTTCCCCTTGGAGGTGCGGTTCGCGCCGGCCGACGACGTGTGGCTGTCGACGGCGCACGAGCGGGAGAGCTGCTACATCGCTTTCCACCAGTACCACCGGATGCCGCACGAGCGGTATTTCCGGGCATGCGAGGACATCCTGGGGTCGTTCGGCGGGCGGCCGCACTGGGGCAAGATGCATACGCTCGGCGCGGAACAGCTGCGGCCGCGGTACGCCCGCTTCGACGATTTCGTGGCGCTGCGGGACCGGGTGGACCCGGCGGGGGTGTTCGGGAACGCGTATCTGGACCGGGTGCTGGGGGCGGCGCCGGAGGCGGGGTAGGCGGGGGCGGGCCGCGGCGGGGCAGTTCGCGGCTCCGGCAGTCCGCGGCGGGGCATGGGGTGGCCGCGGCGGCCCACAGCGGGCGGCCCGAGTCTGGTCCCCTTCCCCTGACACCACTTTTCCATGGTCGTGAGAAAGTCATTGACCGGGGAAGCGAGCGCCCTCTACGGTCGAATTCCTCGACCCGCCTCGGCCCCGGGAGCCCGTCATGCCCGCGCTGATCCCCGCCCCTGCCTGGTCCCGTCCCGGCGATTCGGCGGACGCTTTCGTGCTCCGTCCCGGAGATGCGGTTTCCGCGCCCGCGGAACTCCGCCCCGTGGCCGAGCTGTTCGTGCGCGACCTGACATCGGGCGGCGGGCCGGAGCTGCGCGTCACCGAGGCCGCGGGGGCGATTCGGCTGGAGCTGACGGATGACACCGCCGAGTTCGACGCGCTACCGGCTACGGCGGGAGTGCGGGCGACCGACGGCGACCCGGCCGACGAGCGCTACGGGCTGGAGGTCGGCGCGGACGGCGTCCGCGTGTGGGCGGGCTCGGCGGAGGGAATCGGCCGCGGCCTGACGACGCTGCGTCAGCTCGCCGGCACGTCCGAGCGCCCCGTCCTGTCCGCGCAACGGATCCTCGACGCGCCGCGGTTCGCGTGGCGGGGGCTGTCGCTGGATGTGGCACGGACGTTCTTCGGCGTCGACCAGGTCAAGTCGGTGATCGACCTGCTCGCGTACTACAAGCTCAACGTGCTCCACCTGCACCTCACCGACGACCAGGGCTGGCGGCTACACATCGACGCGCGCCCCGACCTCACCCGGATCGGCGCCCGCGGCGCGTTCGCCGGTCGGCCCGGCGGGTTCTACACACAGGACGACTACCGGGAGATCGTGCGGTACGCAGCGGAGCGGCATGTCACGGTCGTGCCCGAGATCGACGTCCCGGGGCACTGCGAGGCGGTGTTCGCGGCGTATCCGGAGCTGGCGCCCGCAGGGTGGAGTCCGGGCAGCCGGCTGGGGGCGCTTGCGGCTCCCGAACCGGGCGGCGAGGCCGCGGCCATGAACGCGCTCGACCCGGACAATCCCGCGACCTGGCCGTTCCTCACCGACGTACTGACCGAGGTGGCCGCGCTGACGCCGGGCCGGTACCTGCACATCGGCGGGGACGAGGCGCTCATCGGGGAGGACGCGTACGCCCGGTTCGTGGCGGGCATCCGCGGCATCGTCGCCTCGCTGGGCAAGCGCGTCGTCGGCTGGCAGGAGACCGCCCGCGCGGGGCTCGCGCCGGGCGACATCGCCCAGCACTGGATCAGCAGCACGAGCCTCGACGCGGACCACGTGGACCTCGCGAACCTGCCCGCGGGGATGGAGCTGCCGGAGAACTTCCGCGAGGTCCTGCTGCCGATGCTGCTGGAGATGTTCGCCAAGGCCGAACGCGACGTGACCGCGGCGTTGAAGGGCGGGGCGCAGATCCTGCTCTCCCCGAACGCGGTCGCCTACCTGGACCAGCCGTACCGCGACGCGGGACCCGCCGAGCAGGAGGAACTCCGCGCCCGGCTCGGACTCCAGGTGTACCCGGGCAACACGCTCGAATCGGCCCTGGACTGGGATCCGTCGACGCACCACACCGACATCCCCGGCGACGAGGCCATCGCCGGCGTCGAGGCGGCGGTGTGGTGCGAGACGGTGGAGAACGTCACCGAGCTGGAGTTCCTCCTGCTGCCGCGGCTGGCGGGCGTGGCCGAGAAGGCCTGGGCACCGCGCGAGGCCTACACGTGGGAGGACTACGCACGGCGCCTCGCGACCCAGGCACCGGCGTGGCGGCGGGCAGGACGCACGTACTTCGCCGCCACGTCGGTGAAGTGGGAGTGAGGTCAGCCGAGTTGGTACGCCTCCATCAGCGCGTGCCGCTCCGGCGGAATCGGGGTGGGACCGGCATCGGTCATGTGCACGATGATCGAGTCACAAAGGCCGACACAGGTGCCGTCGTGGAACAGCCCCATGCCGTATTCGGCGGATGAGGAGCCGATACGCGTCACCGCCGCACCCACGACGTAAGTCGCCGGATACGGGGCCTCGCTCAGATAACGCATGCGGGATTCGAGCACGACAAAGCGGAAGTCCCGGCGACGCGTAATGAGGTCCTCACCGAAGAGACGCATATTGAGCGTCGCCCGCCCGTCCTCGTAGAACGACGCGATGGCAACGTTGTTGATATGCCGCTGCAGATCCATATCCGCAAACCGTGCGGGGATCTCGCGATGGTGGGGGTAATTGGCGAGGACGAGGCGGCGGGGATCGGGCGCGGCGTGGGGAGGCATGGGGTCAGACACTACCGAGCCCGCCTGGCCCAATCCGGGACCCATACCTCGTCCTCCGGGCGCAGCCCCTCCAGTGCCACCAGATACTCGCGCAGGGCCGCGAGGCCGGGGTGTGGGTTGTCCGCTCGCCACAGCAGGGAGTGCCGGTAGACGGGGGTGGGCTTGTGCACGACGACGCGGCGCAGGTCGTAGCCCATCGGCCAGACCCGTGGGGTGTGCTCGCCCACGAAGGTGCCCAGGGTGGTCGACTGGCTGATGGTGTCCAGTAGGGCCTCGATGCCGAAGTCCGGTCCCGTGGTCTCGATGGTGCAGCCGAAGGCCGCGGCCAATTCGTCGTAGTACGCAGCCCATTCCGTGCCGGGTGCGTTGGCCGGCATCCATATCCGGTGGCCCGCCAACTCACCCGGGGTGATCGTCGACGCGTGGGCCAGCGGGTGTGCGCGGCCGGTGCACAGCTGCAGCGGTTCGTCGTAGACCGGTACGGCGGTGATGCCGTCCGGCAGCGGCACGCCGTTCCGTACCGAGCGGAACGTGGCGTCGATCGTCCCGGCTTGCAAGGCCGCGATCGCCGTGTCCGCATCGAACAGGGTCACCACGTCGAGTGGCGTCTGCCGGTGCGCGCTGTGGAAGTCCCGGAGCAGCCCCGCCACGCACAGGCGCCGTCCGATGACGTCCACGCGCAGCGCCCGCGTCCCCGGCCGCACCGAGGCCGCGGCGCGCTCCTCGGCCGACAGGAGCGCCCGTGCGTGCGGCAGGAACGCCTGCCCGTCGATCGTCAGCTCGGCCCCGCGCGGCGTCCGCGCGAACAGGCCGACGCCGAGTTCCTCCTCCAGCGCCGCCACCCGCTTGGACACGGCCTGCTGGCTGAGTCCGAGGTCGGCGGCTGCCCGCTGGAACTGGCCGCTGTCGGCCACGGCGATGAACGTGCGCACGGTGTTGAGGTCCACGCGCCCCAGCCTAATAGGACAACCATCCGTTGTAGGCAGCCCGCGTGGCGGTTGTTTGATCGGTCCCGTAGGCGGTCGCTTTGATGGCGCTGGCCATCAGTTTTTGTGCGGAGGCGGCGCCACTATGACCGATTCATTCGTTCACCTGCACAACCATACCGAGTACTCCATGCTGGACGGAGCCCAGCGCTTGCGGCCCATGTTCCAGGAGGCCGCACGTCAGAACATGCCGGCGATCGCGATGAGCGACCACGGCAACATGTTCGGCGCGTACGAGTTCGTGCAAGTCGCCAAGGACGTCGGGACCGTCCGCCCGATCATCGGCATCGAAGCCTACGTCGCCCCGTCGTCGCGGTTCGCCCGCCGCCAGGAATTCTGGGCTCCCGGCGGGCGGCGCGCACCCGCCGACGACGGCGAGAACTCCAAGGACGTCTCCGGCGGCGGCCGCTTCACCCACATGACCATGTGGGCCCGCGACACGCAGGGGCTGCGGAACCTGTTCCGGCTGAGCACGCAGGCCAGCTACGAAGGCCAGTTCCCCGCCGGAAAACCCCGCATGGACCGCGAGCTGATCGCCGAGCGCCCCGAGGGCATCATCGCCACCACCGGCTGCCCGTCCGGCGAAGTCCAGACCCGGCTCCGGCTCGGGCAATACGACGAGGCCAAGGCCGCCGCGGCGGCCTACCAGGACATCTTCGGCCGGGACAACTACTTCCTCGAACTGATGGACCACGGCCTCGCGATCGAACGCACCGTGCGCGACGACCTCCTCCGCCTCTCCCGCGAACTCGGCCTCCCTCCCCTGGCCACCAACGACGCGCACTACACGACCGAGGACCAGGCCGACGCCCACGACAACCTCCTCTGCATCGGCGTCGGCAAGAACAAAGACGCCCCGAACCGCTTCCGTTTCGCGGGCACCGGCTACTACCTCAAATCCGCCGCCGAAATGCGGGCGCTCTTCGCCGAACTCCCCGAGGCCTGCGACAACACCCTCCGCATCGCCGAACGCATCGAAAAGTACGACGAAGTGTTCGACTTCGCCGACGAGATGCCGCAATACCCCGACGTCCCCGACGGCGAGACGCAGGAGTCCTGGCTGCGCCGCGAAGTCCTGCGCGGCCTCGCGCTGCGCTACGGCGAGCCGGTCCCCGCACACGTCCTCGACCGGTTCGAGACCGAGATGAAGGTCATCGGGCCGATGGGCTTCAGCGCGTACTTCCTCGTCGTCGCCGACATCTGCCGGTACGCGCGCGACAACGGCATTCCGGTCGGGCCGGGGCGCGGCTCGGCGACCGGGTCGATCGTCGCGTACGCCACCCGCATCACCGAACTGTGCCCGCTCGAACACGGACTCCTGTTCGAACGGTTCCTCAACCCGGAACGCATCAACCCGCCCGACGTCGACCTCGACTTCGACGACCGCCGCCGCGACCGCATGGTCCGGTACGTCACCGAGAAGTACGGCGATGAATACACCGCCTTCGTCAACACCTTCGGCCGCATCAAAGCCAAGAACGCGATCAAGGACTCCGCCCGCATCCTCGGCTACCCCTACGCACACGGCGAACGCATCACCAAAGCCCTGCCGCCCGACCAGAACGGCAAATCCGCCCCGCTCGACGCGATCTTCGACCCCGCCCACCCGCGCCACGCCGAGGCGGGCGAGATCCGGCGGATGTACGAGGCCGAAGCGGACGTGCGCAGCGTCGTCGACACCGCCCGCGGCGTCGAAGGCCTCACCCGCGGCACCGGTGTGCACGCCGCCGCGGTCATCCTGTCCAAGACCAGGCTCACCGACCGCATCCCGCTGCACATGCGCGCCGCCGACGGCGCGAAGATCACCGGTTTCGACTACCCGTCGTGCGAGGCGATGGGGCTGATCAAGATGGACTTCCTCGGGCTGCGGAACCTCGGCGTCATCGACATGGCCATCGCCAACATCCGCGAGAACCGCGGCGTCTCCCTCGCCACCGTCGACCCCCTCGACGAGCGCCGAGACCCGGTCACCGTCATCCCGCTCGACGACGCCAAGACCTACCGCCTCCTCGCCGACGGCAACACCCTCGGCGTCTTCCAACTCGACGGCACCGGCATGCGGTCCCTCCTCAAGCTCATGGAACCCACCCGATTCGAGGACATCGCCGCCGCCAACGCCCTCTACCGCCCGGGCCCGATGGCCGCGAACGCGCACACCAACTACGCCCTGCGGCAGAACGGCAAACAGGACCCGGACCCGATCCACCCGGAACTCGCCGACGCCCTCGAACCCATCCTCGGATCCACCCACCACCTGCTGATCTACCAAGAGCAGATCATGGCGATCGCCCGGCAACTCGCCGGCTACACCCTCGGCGGCGCGGACATGCTGCGCCGCGCCATGGGCAAGAAGAAGCCGGAGGTGCTGGCCGCCGAGTGGGAGAAGTTCCACGGAGGCATGCGCACGAACGGGTTTTCGGATGCGGCGATCCAGTCGCTGTGGGACGTGATGCTGCCGTTCTCCGGCTACGCCTTCAACAAGTCGCACACCGCCGGCTACGGCCTCGTCTCCTACTGGACGGCTTACCTGAAAGCCAACTACCCCGCCGAGTACATGGCCGCGCTGCTCACCTCGGTCGGCGACGACAAGGACCGCGCCGCGGCCTACCTCGCCGACGCCCGCGCCAACGCGGTTCGGGTGCTGCCACCGGACGTCAACGAGTCCGCGGCGGAATTCACCGCCGTCGGCGACGACGTCCGGTTCGGCCTCCTGTCCGTACGCAACGTCGGCGACGGGGTGATCACCGCCATCACCGAAGCCCGCCGCACCCGCGGCAAGTACGCCTCGTTCACCGACTTCCTCGACAAGTCCGACCTGCCCGCGCTCAACAAACGCGCCGTCGAGTCCCTCATCAAGGCCGGCGCGTTCGACTCACTCGGCCACACCCGCAAAGGCCTCGCCGCCATCCACGAACAGGCCGTCGACGCCGTCATCCCGGTGAAGAAGGCCGCCGCCTTCGGCCAGGACGACCTCTTCGCCGCCGGCTCCCCCGCCGACAACCCGGCCTTCGCCCTCGACCTCGCCGTCGACGACACCGAATGGCCCCGCCGCGAACTCCTCGCCGCGGAACGCGACATGCTCGGCCTCTACGTCTCCGCCCACCCCCTCGACGGCGCCGACCACATCCTCTCCCCCGCCCGCGACTGCACCATCACCGACCTCCTGGCCTCCGGCCGCACCTCCGGCGACGTCCGCCTCGCCGGCCTCGTCACAGGCCTCCAACGCAAACTCACCAAACAAGGCAACGCGTGGGCAATCATCACCCTCGCCGACCGCGACGCCTCCCTCGACGTCCTGTTCTTCCCCGCCGACTACCACCTCGCCGAACACGCCCTCGCCGAAGACAACGCCATCAGCGTCCTCGGCCGCCTCGAAGACCGTGACGGCACCGTCAACCTCCACGCCAAAGACCTACGCCAACTCGACATCAGCAACACCGGAACCCACCCCCCGGTCCAGTTGCTGCTCCCGCACCACCGCATCACCCCCGCCACCGTCGCCGCCCTCAAACGCCTCCTCGCCGAACACCCGGGAACCACCCCCGTCCACCTGTCCGTCCGCGGCCCCGAAACCACCACCCGCTACGCCTTGGCCGCACGAGTCGACCCGACAACCCTGGCATCAGACGTCAAGGGGACGTTCGGAGCCGAGGTGTGGGCGGGAGTGGGGGCGAGCTGAACGCCGGGGCCGCGGCGTGGACTCTGCGGATGAACGCAGTGTCCCCACCCCGCGTTTGGTATCCGTCGACGTCCCCAACCCCGGAGGGCAGCAACTGGCATGGACCGCAAAGGTGTCCCCTCCACAGCATCGGCCCGCGGTCGTCCGGCACGGGCGCCTGACGGTCGGGGCCGCGGTCGCGAGCTGGGTGGGCTGCACCGAGTCCGACGGGGGTCAGGTCGGTTCGCGGCGGATGGGGTGGTGGGAGCAGCGGAAGCCGCCGGCGAAGGGGGTGACGGCGTCGAAGGGGAGGGGGTGGCAGGTGACGTTGTGGGCGGTGAGGGTTTCGGCGAGGCGGGGGAGGCGGGTGTCGAGGACGACTTCGCCGGGGCCCAGGACGAGGACGTTGGCGGCGAGGAGGTCGAGGGCGTCGTCGAGGGTGACCTCGACGAGGTCCCAGTCGGCGAGCAGGGGCGGGGGCCCGCGGTGAACTGGTCGCGGGCGACGATGGCGAGGCCTTCGCGGACGGCGGCGAGGCCGTCGTCGAGGTGGAGGACGCGCGGGTGCAGGGGGACCGCGTGGACGCGGTAGTCGGCGCCCAGCTCGGTGCGGAGCCAGTCGACGCCGTCGGGGTCGGTGGCATAGCGGCCCTCGCCGACGCCGACGAGGAGGTCGGGGCCGAACAGCATGACGTCGCCGCCTTCGAGGAACGGGCCGCGGGCGTCGGCGACGCGGTCGAGGGGGACGGCGCGGCCCGGCGGGACGACGGTGTGCCGGGCGCCGCGGGCGACGAGGTCGGCGATGAGGGGGCGGAGCCCGTAGCGCTCCTTGAAGCGGTGCGGGAGGCGCAGCGACGACTCGATCACGGTGTCGCCGACGACGATCATCGGGTCGCGGACGAAGATCTGGAGGGAGATCGGGGAGAACTCGGCGAAGAGGGCTTATTCGTCGGGCGTGAGTTCGACCGGGCGGTGGACGGTGATGCCGCGCGCGGTCAGGAAGTCCGCGAGGGCGTCGAGCTGCGCGGCGCAGCGCGCGAAGCCGTCCGGGTCCGCCTCGGACCAGCGCTTGCCGGCGAGGTAGGCGGCGCGGCTGACGAAGCCTGCCGGGAGGAAGCCGAGGGCGCGGTCCCCGGTGGGCAGTGCCGGCGGGAAGGTGAAGTCGAGGGGGCGGCCGACGACGACCTCGGCGAGACGGTCCCACTCCCGGTGGACCCCGATGGGAGAGGGGGAGGCGGGAGAGAGGGGGGAGGGAGAAAGGGGCGCAGAGGGGGACGAAGCCGAGGGGGAGGAAGCGGGCACGGGGTTCCTTGCGGGGGTGGTGGCGAGGCGGGTGAGCGGACAGCGACAGGGAGTAGTTCCCTGGGCGCACAGGGCCACACCTGACACCCCATCACCCGAGTGTGACGTAGGACGCACGCATCCTGAGAACCGTCCGGTGATCGCTCTTGAACCGGCGGGCCGTTCATGTAAGCGTTACGCAAATCAGGAGCCCGCCCCGCACCGCATGTCCGGACGATCGCGGCAGCCCGGCCGGCCCTCCCCCATCCACGGCGACCAAGGAGGACTCCCGGTGGAGTTCGGTATCTTTCTGAACGGTTTCACCCCGGGACCGGCCGCGCACGACCGCGCATCCGAGCACCTGTCCCTCATGCGCGAGCTCGACCTTGTGATCAAGGCGGACAAGCACAACTGGAAGTACGCCTGGTTCGGCGAGCACCACGCGCTGACGGAGTACAGCCACCTGTCGGCCCCCGAGGTCGCGATGGGCTACGTCGCCGCCCGCACCGAGCGCATCCACCTCGGCACCGGCATCAACAGCCTGTCGCCGCGCAAGGAGCACCCGGTCCGCTTCGCGGAGCGCGCCGCGATGCTCGACCACATCACCGAGGGCCGCTTCGAGTGGGGCACCGGCCGCGGCGCGGGCAGCCACGAGGTCGCCTCGTTCAACATCATGGACAGCAACTCGACCAAGGCCGAGTGGGACGAGGTCTCGCGCGAGGTCGTCCGGATGTGGGAGCAGTACGACTACTCCTTCCACGGCGAGCACTTCACCGTGCCCACGCCGCACAACATCCTGCCGAAGCCGTACGGCCACTCGCACCCGCCGATCTGGATGGCCTGTGGCAACCCCGGTTCGTTCGCCAAGGCGGGCGGCCTCGGCATCGGCGCGATCGCGTTCAACTTCGAGCCGATCTACAACCTGAAGGGCCGCATCGAGGCCTACAAGGAAGCCGCCGCGAACCCGGTCGAGATCCTCGGCGACTACCAGAACAACAACGTCATGATGACGAACGGCGTCATCTGCCTGAGCGACCGCAAGCGCGCCCGCGAAATCGCGCTCAAGGGCCAGGCGGGCTACCTCGTCACCCTGGTGAACCTGTACCACGACACCATGCCGAAGTCGACGGACGGCATCACCTGGCCGACCCCGCCGACCGACCTGTCCTCGCTCGGCGGCGACGAGCTGCTCGACCAGCTCATCGCGGGCGGCTTCCTGCTCTGCGGCACCCCGGAAGAGGTCTGCGAGCAGGTCGCGCAGTACCAGGAAGTCGGCTGCGACCAGCTGGTGTTCGGCCTCAGCGCGAACCTGACGCACGACGAGTACCACGAGCAGATCGAGCTGTTCGGCGAGCACGTCATCCCCGAGTTCGACAAGAACCCGGAGCACTCGACGAGCGTCTACCGCCGCAACGCGGGCGGCCCGAAGTACCCGCCGTTCAACGGCCCGGTCGACGAGAACCTCAAGCACTCGGTGCTGCCGGCCAACGCCATCCTCGGCCTGGACGGCAAGCCGCAGGGCTGACGGTCCGCAAGAACGCGGCCGACGCGCTTCGCAAGCGGTCCGCGGGCATCCGGAACTCCGGGTGTCCGCGGACCGCGGCGTTCTGCGGGCGGATTGCGAGGCGGCTTACGACCTGCGGTCAGGGTTGCCGTCGGCTTACGGCCTTCGGTCGGCTTGCGGTCGGCTTGCGGTCGGCTTGCGGTCGGGTTGTGGTCGGCTTACGACCTGCGGGTGACTTGCGCTCGACCTGCCGTCGGGTGACTTGCCGCTCGGCTTACCCCCACCACCCCACAGGGTGAACCCCCCTCCCCCGCCCGCGTGTCCGCCCCGCGACCGCCACCGCCGCGGCGATACTCGCTGCCGTGCGGGTGGCGATCATGACGGCGGGTTCCCGGGGCGACGTCGCCCCGTTCACCGGGCTCGGGGCCGGGCTCGTACGGGCCGGCCACGACGTGACCCTGGTGACACACCGCCTGTTCGAACCGTTGATCGTCGGCTCCGGGATGCGCTTCCACGCGCTGCCCGTCGACCCGATGGCGGAACTCCACTCGGCGCGGGGCCAAGGGCTGCACCACAGCCGTACCGGTCCCGGGAAGCTGCTGCGCGTCGTGAACCTCGCCCGGTCGCTCGCCGGGGAACTCGCCGACGGGCTCTTCGAGGCCGCGCCCGGCCACGACGTGCTGGTGCTCTCCCCGTCGGTCGCACCGGTGGGCGCCACCATCGCCGAGGCGCTGCGGCTGCCGACGGTCGGCGCGTACCTGCAACCCCTGCATCCGACACGGGAGTTCTCGCCCCCGATGCTCGGGCTGCCGCCGCTCGGCGCGTGGGGCAACCGGGCCGCGGGCAGTGCCGTCGACGCCGCCGTCGACCGGGTGTTCGGCGCCGCGTCCCGCGACCTGCGCACCCGCCTCGGGCTCCCGCCGCGCGGCCTCGGCCCGGCCCGCCGCGCCCGCGAACACGCCCGCTGGCCGGTGCTCTACGGCTTCAGCCCGGTCGTCGTGCCGCGCCCGCACGACTGGCGGCCGGGGCTCGACCCCGTCGGGTACTGGTGGCCGTTCGACGAACGCCCGCTGCCGGACACCGTCGAGGACTTCCTGGCCGCGGGCCCTCCCCCGGTCTTCGTCGGCATGGGCAGCGCGACCGTGCCCGATCCCGGGCGCTTCGGCGCCGAGGTGGTACGGGCGCTGCGCGCGGCGGGCCTCCGCGGCATCGTCCAGCAAGGCTGGGCAGAAATCCGGGTCACCGGCGACGACATGCTGACCGTCGGGGACGTCCCGCACCACCTGCTGTTCCCCCGCACCGCCGCGGTCGTGCACCACGGGGGCGCGGGCACGACCGGCGCGGTGCTGCGCGCGGGTGTGCCGACGGTGCCGGTGCCGATCCAGTTCGACGCGGGGTTCTGGGCCGACCGGCTGGTACGGCTCGGCGTCGCCCCGCGCGCCGTCCCGCTGCGCTCCCTGACCGCGGACCGCCTCGCCGCCGCCCTGACCGCGGCCACCGGCAACCTCGGGTACCGCACCCGCGCACGCGCGGTCGCGGCACGGGTGACGGCGGAAGACGGGGTGGGGCCGGTGGATGCGGCGATCCGGAAAGTGGCGGGGGCACTTCCGGGCTGACACCTGCGGTTCAGGAGTACCCGCGCACGCGTACCGCGCACCGGTGCGCGTACCGGACGTAGGCGCTGCCGCCGCGGTACTCCCAAGGCGTCTGCCAGACCCGGTGGCCCGCGTCGGTCACTTGGCGGGCGAAGTCGCGCCAACGGCGGGACTCGGCGCAGGCGTACGCGAGGAAACTGCGGTCGCGCAAACGTGTGGGATAGCCGTGGCCGTGGCCGTCCGGCCATTCCCGGAGCGCGGCGTCGAGGTCGGCCTGGGCGTCGGGCGTCTTCCCGTGCCGATTGCCCAGGTCTTTGCCCGAGGCCCACTCGTCGCGCAGGACCTCCTCGACGTGTGCTTCGACGACGAGGAGCTTCACCGGTGATCCGGCGGGTGCCCGGGAGGCGGCATCACGGGCGAACGCATACATCTCGGCGTGCGAGCCGTACCACTTGTCGCACGGGTACTGCATCGCTTGGGCAGTGCCGCGGGCGTTGTGCGGGTCGCGCGCGGTGAGTTCGTCCCAGCGGGAGTCGAAGACGGCACGGGGCTGCCGGAGTCCGCGGGTGACGCGCATGAGGGTGACCCAGGGCGTGGGGTCGTCGGGTCGCGCGGCTGTTGCCTCGATCGCGAAGGCTTCCGCTTCGGGAAGGTGCCGGAAGAACGCGGCGAAGCCTTCGCGGCTGGTGTGCGACGCCGGACCCGAGCCGCGCGCACGCCACGCCCGTTGCACGGCCGCTTCGGCGCGTACGGCCGGCATGTCGCCGTCGCCGGGTGCGGCCTTGCGCCAGCTCTCTATGGCCCGGACTCCACGGGGAGTGATCGCCGCCTCGGCGAGGGCGTCGACGGCGGTGGCGCGGTAGTCCCAGTGGTCCCCCACCGCGGCGAGCAACTCGGCGGCGAGGGCGAAACCGCCGGTCCGGCGTACCTCCTGGCAGGCGCGCAACAGGGGCGCCAGGCCCAGGGTCCGGCCGGTGACGTACGTCGGCTGCGGGGGCGCCGGGCGGCCGGCGCGGAAGCGATCAAGGAACGGCATGGGCGCATCGTAGGGAGCCCGCCTGATGGTGTGTCAGTGAATGAAGCGGAGCAGCCCCGCCTAGCCTGGGCGCATGGACGAGATCGGTGGGGTGGAGGTCGTCGCGTTCGAGGACGCGGCGGCGTTCGAGGGATGGCTGGCGGAGCACCACGGGCGGCATGCGGGCGTGTGGGTCAAGGTCGCCAAGAAGGGGTCGGGGGTTGCGTCGGTGACGGCGGACGAACTGGTCGACGTGGGGCTGTGCTGGGGGTGGATCTCCGGTCAGCGACGGTCGTCGGATGCGACGTACTACCTGCAGAAGTACGTGCCGCGGCGGCCGAAGAGCCTGTGGTCGCAGGTCAACGTCGACAAGGTCGCGGCGCTCGCGGCGGCGGGGCGCATGCGGGAGCCGGGGCTCGACGAGGTGCGCAAGGCGCAGCGCGACGGGCGGTGGGACGCGGCGTATGCGCCGCAGTCGACGGCGGCCGTGCCGGAGGAACTGACGGCGGCGCTGGCAGACAATCCGGAGGCTCAGCAGGCGTTCGCGGAGCTGGACAAGACCGCCAGGTACCTGGTGATGCTGCCGCTGCTGCAGGCCCGCACAGCGAAGGGACGGCAAGCGGCGGCGGAGAAGGCCGTGGGGGCGTTGGGGGTGTAGGGGCCCGTGCAGGGCTCCCGTCAGGCGCCGCTGTCGAGGCCGGGGACGGGGGCGCCGGACGGGAAACCCGCGGTGACGTACCCCGCGTAGTAGGCGCGCCATTCGGGGGTGGGGCCGACGTGCGGGCCGTCGTAGGCCTCGCCTCGGGCGGCGGCATCCAGGGCGTCGAGGCAGACCTCCCAGCCCGCGGCGTTGCGGGCGGCGGTGTTCACCTCGGCGAGGACGTTGGTGAGGGTGAGGCGGGTGCCGCCGTCGAACGCCTCGAGGTCGAAGCGCAGTTCGTCGGGGCCCCAGGTGAAGGCCAGGTGGCGGGGCGCTTCGGCGGCCAGGACCTCACCGGTGGAGTCGGGCATCCCGGGGTCGAAGCCGAAACGGACTTCGCCGCCGGGCTTCGGGTCGATCGCCACGCGGCTCGGGAACCAGCGGGCCAGTTCGGCCGGGTCGCTGACGAACTCCCAGACCCGGCCCACCGGGTGGGGGTAGGTCCGGCGCAGTCGAATGGCCGGCCGGCCGTCTTCGGCGGGAAGGAAGTCCGCGCGGGAGGTCGTGGGGGTCATACGGGATCCGGTCCTTCGCCGTACGGGTGGCTGGGCACGCGGCCGAGGCTATGCCGCGGGGCGGGCACGGGCGGGGGTGCCACGCCGCGGCGGCGGCCGAGGAGCCGGGCCGGAGCCGCCGTCCGAGTGACCCCCACGGCACGACCGCCACGCCTCGCACCACCACCGACCTCCGCCGCCACGCGACCGCCCACCCTCACGCCGCCACCGACCCCCACGGCACCCCCGCTCACCGCGGCCGCACCGCCCGCGGCCCCACCACCGCCGCCCCCAGCGGCGTGACCCGTGCTCGCAGCCCCCGGTCCGCCGTCACCACCAGGCAAGCCCGCTCCGGAACTTCGTCGTGCTCGATCGTCACCAACCGCACGATCATGTCGTCGCCGCTCCCCGGCGCGCTCGTCACGCGGACGCCCGGCACTTCCGGCAGGTCGCGGGCCTTGCCCTCGACCACGAGCAGCATGTCGAGGGGTCCGCGGGTCGCCCATTCCGGTGCGCCCGTCGCCTTCGGCAGGCCCTGTTCGGCGAACGGCACGAGCGCGTCCCGCAACCGTCCCGCGGCCGCCTTGCGGTCCTTCCACCACCCGTCGGGGACCGACCCCACCACGTTCGCGCCGTCGACGATCACCAACGGCACGTACTCGTCCTCGTCGCCTTCCACCGCTGCGGACATGCCCGCTCCCTCCGACCGCCGTCAACCAGGTGGGGCCACACCGCGGACCCCACCTCCCCCATCCGGTCGATCGTAGGCTTCACGTGCCTTGCGCCACGGGCCTGTCGCTCCCGTTCACGCTCCCCGGTGATTTCCCACCAACCGCATCACCCCGACGAGCGAAACAGGTTTGCCGGACGCTCAGCGCATCGACGTCGTCTCCGGCAACCGGTACACCCGCTCGTCCGGCTTTCCCCCGCCGGTCCGGACCCTGCGCGGCCACCACATCCCGCGGCCCAGTACCGCTGCCAGTGCGGGGACGAGGGTCAGGGACAGGACCAGCGACGAGAGCACGATGCCCAGGCCCGTCGAGAAGCCGACTTCCTGCATGGCGGTGTCCGGGTTCACCGCCAGGCTCGCGAAGGAGCCGGCCAGTACCAGGCCGGCGGTCGCGATCGCGGGGGCCGTGTGCCGCAGGGCCTCGCGTACCGCGACACGCGCGGGCACGGGCTTGGCCATCTCCTCCCGCAGGCGGTCGCTGATCAGGATGTTGTAGTCGGTCCCCAGTGCCACTACGAACAGGAACAGCACCAGCGGCAACGTGAACGCCACCCCGGGACGCCCCGCCACGTGTTGGAAGGCGAACGCCGCCGCGCCCAGCGTGGCCGTGAACCCCAGCCCCACCGCGAGCATCAGCACCAGCGGCGCGAGCAGGCTGCGCAGCAGCAGGAACAGGATCACCGCGATCAGCACCGCGGCCACCGGGAACACGATCTTCAGGTCGTGGTCGACCGCTTCCGACACGTCGGCGAAGATCGCCGCGGTCCCGGTGACGTGGGCCTCCGCTCCCGGAGGCGCCGCATCGCGGAGCGCCCCGCGCAGCGGGCCGGACACCAGGTCCCGGGCTTCCTGCGTCTCCGACGGGGACTCCAGGAAGACGTCGAAGCGCGCGGCACCGCGGTCGGGCGTGTAGGAGACCGCACCCACCTGTCCGACACCCGGCACGGCGCCCACCACCGAGGCCAGCCGGTCGACCGCGCGCCCGTCGAGCGCGGCACCCCCGTCGGCCCGGACGTACACGGTGTGCGGGTCCGACGCCCCCGCCGGCAGGGCGGACGAGATCTCCGCCGCGGTCCGCGCCGCTGCGGTGTCCGACCGCGGCTCGCCGACGTTGTAGTTCATCCGTACGCCCACCGCGCCCGCGGTCAGCAGACCGAGCAGCAGCAGCGCACCGAGTGCGTGACGTGCCGGACGCGCCGCGACCCGCGTCGCCCACCGCCCGGACCAGCCGTCCTCCGCCGGCTCCTTCTTCCACGCCTTCGCCGGCCAGAACAGCCCGCGCCCGCACACCGCGAGCAGCGCCGGCATCAGCGTGAGGCTCGCCGCCAGCATGACCAGCACCGACACGGCGATCGCCGGGCCCAGCACCCGGAACTGTCCAAAAGTCGCGATCCCGAGCGTGGCGAAGGCCGCCACGATGGTCAGTGCCGCGCAGGTGACGGCCGCGCCGACCTTCCCCGCGGTGATCGCCGCCGCGGTCCGCTTGTTCTGGTCGGGGTGGTTCCGCAGGTGCTCGCGGAAGCGGAACATCTGGAACAGGAAGTAGTCGACGCCGATCCCGAGGAGCACCACGCTGATCAGCGACGGCACCGAGGCGTCCAACTGGATGCCGAACAGCAGCGCCATCCCCGCCACCGCACCCGTCGCCGCCCCGCCCACCAGGGTGACCGCGAGCAGCGGAACGATCGCCGCCAGCACGCTCCGGAACGCCAGGACGTTGAGCAGCACGATCAGCCCGAACGTCAGGATCCCCGCCACCATCGTCGCCGTCTTGTTGGCCTCGTCGGTGTCGACGGCGTCCGCGATCGGCCCGGTGAAGCCGGTGCGCAGGCCGGCCGCGCCGAACTCCCGTTCGGCGTTGTCCCGGAACTTCTTGTAGACGTCCTGCACGGCCGTATCGCCGGGACCGCCGCGCAGATCGGCGGTCACGAGTTGGAAACTGCCGTCGGGTGCGCCCGGCCCGACGGCCACGTGTGGTGTCTGCGATCGGTCCTTGACCAAGGGCTCGCTCGGCGACACCTCGACGCGGAGCCGCCCAAGCTGTCCGGCGATGTCCGCGAGCCGGGCGCGGTCGCCGTCCGCGAGCTTGGCGCCGTCGGTGCGCGCCACCAGCATCGTGACCGTGGTGGTGTCCGAGGCCTGGCCGAAGTCGTCCTCGGCGATGCGCAGCGCGGCCGCCGAGTCGTAGGTGCTCGGCAGGAAGTCACCGGTCTGGGCGTCCGAAGCCCGGGACATCAAGCCGGGGCCGAGCACGGTCATGGCACCGCAGACGATCACCCAGAGGACGACGACTTTCCAGGCGTGGCGGGTGGAGAAGCTGGTCAGAGCACGGATCATGGTCTCTCCGCAGAGGGGGACGGGCCGGGGTTCCGGACGGGTCCCAGGCCATCACCCGGCGATCCGGGAGGTCATCGGCCGCCGGAACGGAGCCGGAAGCGGGAGCGTGGTCCCGGGTCGGGGCCGGCGGCTGGTACCTGCGGAGGACACGCGAATCGTGCCGGCGGCGGGCCGGGGCGCCGACCGGGCACGATGGAATGGAGTCCCGGAAACTTCGGAAGCGCCGGGCACGACTCGGCCGGCGGCCGGAAGGGAGCGCGGCATGGGGTTCGGCCCGGCGTCCGCGGCGTTGGCCGGCCTGGGCAGAGCGATCACCGGACGCGACCTGCCGGAAACGGACCGGGAAGCGGAGACGGAGCCGCCCGCGGCCGCGCCGCCGCCCCGGCCCGAGGCTCCGCCGAAGCAGCCGCGGAGGCGCAGGCCCCGCCCCCGCCAGGCCGACATCTTCATCGCCGCCGCCGTCGGCGCCGTGGACCTGCTCGGCTACACGATCACGATGCGCTCGGAGAACGCCGCGTTCACGGTCGCCGGCGCCCTGCTCCTGACGCTCGCCGCGGCCTGCCTGCTGGCCAGGCGCCGCCACCCGATCCTCGTGCTCGGGGCGATCCTGGCCATCGAGATCGTGGTCAACCTGGTCGTCCGCATGCCGACGCATTTCTCGCTGTCGGTGGTCGCGGCGCTCTACACCGTCGGTCTGGCGTGCCGCCCGCGGACGGTGGCGTTGGCGTCGCTGGCGGTGCTGGCCGGGCAGATGACGGCGTACGGCAACTCGGAGGACTCGTTCGTCTGGACGTTCACCGGCGACGTCACCGCGATCGCGCTGGTCGTCGGGGTCAGCGCGGGTGTGCGGCGCTGGCAGAAGCAGGTCGACGTGAACCGGCTGCTGCTCGCGGACCGTGCGGTCACCGACGAACGCCGCCGGATCGCCCGGGAGCTGCACGACATCGTCGCGCACCACATCACGACCATGCACCTCATGTCCGGCGGCGCCCGCGCGAACCTCGACCGGGATCCGGAGACGGCCCGCGCGGCATTGATCACCCTGGAGGCGTCCGGCCGGGTCGCGCTGGCCGAGATGCGGCAGTTGCTCGGGGTGCTGCGCAGTGACGACGACGGGGAGAACGCCCCGTCGGCGCCGCAGCCGGGCGTCGGCGACGTGGACCGCCTGGTCGCGGAGTCGTGCCTGGCCGGGCTGCCCACCGAGTTCGCCGCGACGGGCGAGTGGCGCGAGCTGCCGCTGCCGGTACAGCTGGCGGTTTTCCGGATCACGCAGGAGGCGTTGACGAATGCACGCAAGCATGCCGGTCCGGGTGCGCGGGCGACGGTGCGGCTGGCGTACCGTCCGGGGCGGGTGACGGTCGAGGTGCAGGACACGGGCGGGGCGAAGCCGGACCGGCCGCCGGGCGACGCGGCGCTGCCGGGGTCCGGGCACGGGCTGCTCGGGATGCGCGAACGTGTGGCCGTGCACGGCGGGTTCGTGGACGCGGGACCGACCCCCGACGGCGGCTTCCGGGTCGCCGCGACCATCCCCACCCGGGAGACCGCATGACCGCGGCGGCTTCGGAGCGGGCGGACGCCCGCGTGACCGTCCTCATCGCCGACGACCAGCCGCTCGTGCGCACGGGCCTGTCGCTGATCCTGCGCTCGGACCCGTCCGTCGAGGTGGTCGGCGAGGCCGCCGACGGCGCCGAGGCGGTCGACGCGGCGGCGCGGCTGCGTCCGGACGTCGTGCTCATGGACATCCGCATGCCGGTCATGGACGGCGTGCGGGCAACCGCGGAACTCGCCGCCGCGCACCCGGAATGCCGCGTCCTCGCGCTCAGCACGTTCGACATGGACGAGTACGTGGTCGCCGCGCTCCGCGCCGGTGCCTCGGGCTTCCTGCCGAAGGACGTGTCGCCGGAAGACCTGCTCGCCGCCCTGCACACCGTGAAGGCCGGCGAGTCCGTGGTGGCGCCGCGGCTGCTGACCCGGCTGATCGAAACGTACGTGCGTACGCCCGACGCGCCCCAGCCGCTCGCCTCCGGCGTGCTGTCCCGGCTCACCCCGCGCGAGGTCGAAGTGCTGCGTCTGATCGCGACGGGCGCGGAGAACACCGAGATCGCGGCAGCCATGCAGATCAGCGCGTCGACGGTGAAGAACCACGTGACGAGCATCTTCGCGAAGCTCGGCATCCGGGACCGGGCGCAGGCCGTGGTCGCCGCCTACGAATCGGGCCTCGTCCGGCCCCGCCCGGGCACGCCCTGAGCGGGGCCGGCGCGCCCGCGCCTACGGCTTCGTGCGCTGGAAGCGTTCCGCCGGGGTATCCGTCCAGGCGATCGTGAGGGTCTTGCCGTCGGCGCTCACCGAGGCTTGGCCCTTCCCTGTGTCGCCCTTGCAGGAGATGTTCACGTACGCGGACGTCGAGATGCTGCCGGAGCAGTTGAGTCCCGTCGCCTGGACCGAGATCGTCGATCCGCGCACCGTCAGGGTCGGCACTCCCCCGGTCTGATCCCGCATCGAGTAGTACCAGAGGCCCTGAAACTTGGCGTCCGGGCCGCCCGCGGGCGCGCTGGTCCGCGGCTTTGCGGTGGTCGCCGCGCGCGTGGGGGACGTGGTGGCGGGCCGCGCGCTCGTGGCGCTCGGCTGCGCGGACGGGCCGGACGCGGTGGCTGACGCGGACGGGTCGGCGGAAGGGGGCGCCGACGTCGCGGGCAGCGTCACCGGGATGCTCGCGGACGGTTTGCCGCCGCCGCCTCCCCCGCCGCCGGAGCATGCGGTACCGGCCAGCAGCAGCGCCGCCGCGACGCCGAGGGCGCGGAGCGGGCGCGGTATCGGATTCGGCACGGTCACCGCTCCGACAGGTCGGCTTCGCACTGCAACGCGTCGGACACGTTGGAGCGCTTCTGCGTCTTCTCGTCGACGACCTTGCCGTCGAGGGTGACCCGGCAGGTGATGGTCTCGTCGGGCGCTTCGGACGGGGACGTGTACACGGTCATGTGCATGAGCGTCCCGGGCGTGGTGACGTCGACGGACTTCGTCCAGCCGGACGCGACGTTCTTGGCTTCCTCGCCGTCCGAGTTCGGGTCGTCGACGACGTAGCGGACGTCGGCGGGCCCCCGGCCGACGACCTCGTAGACGACGGTGTGCTTGGTGGTGTCCCCGCCGCCGGAACAGCCGGCGACCGATCCCACGGCCGCGGCCAATCCGACCGCGGCACTCCTTTTACGCAATGTTTTTCCCCGTGTTCGTGGTGCGTGCATGGCGGACGCCGGGATGTCCGGCGCCGGAAGCACGCACCCGGGGAAGGCTTCTTCCGGGGACCGCCGGTGGCCCCGCGTCGATGCTCCGGGCCCCGACCGGCGAAGGCCGCGCGGCGGGGGCCCGGAGTCCGGCGATGCTAGCCGCAACCGGCAACGAAGAGACGCAAGGCGCCACTACGCGCGAATCCCCGACGGCGCGGCGCGATTCCGGGGTGATTGCGCACACGCGCTGACCGCGACACGCGCCGCGCCCCACCGCCCGGGTGGTAGGCGGCGGGGCGCGGCCGGGTCAGGCCGCGGGCGCGGCGGGGCGCTTGGCCAGCGGGATCTCGCAGTTGTCCGAGAAGCCCTGCGAACTGATGCCGTTCGCGTTGTTGTTGCGGGTCGCCATGTTGACGAAGGCGATGTAGGCGGTGAGTTCGACCATCGCGGGGGCGCCGAGACGGTCGAGCAGGCCCGCGTACATGTCGTCGGTGACGGTAGGCGGCGTGTTCGTCATCGCCTCGGCATACTCCAGGACGTCGCGCTCCAGTGGCGAGAACACGTCCGAGTCGCGCCACACCGGCACCTGGCTGGCCTTGGCCAGGTCCAGGTTCTGGTTGAGGGCGTGGAAATAGCCGATGTCCAGGCACCAGCCGCAGCCGACCTGGGTGGCGACCGCCATGTGCGCGTAGGACTTGAGGCTCTCTTCGGCGTCGTCCCACTCGGCTACCTTGCCGCCGAACTCCATGCTGGACAGGGAGACTTTGGGGCTGTGGAAGGTGGCCGCGACAGGCTCGGGCACCGTACCGAGCTGCTCGATCATGTTCTTCTCGAGGTCGGCGGGCAGGTCGGCGAGGGGAATGCGGGGGGCCATGGTGTCCTCCTGGGTGGTGGCGTTTCGTTGGCATGAAGACACCGGCCGGCGGAGAAGTGTGACAGGGCTCCGGGATCACTCCCGGGAAGGTGCCGCGGGGATGACCAGAGGGGTGCCGGTCTCCGGGTCGGCGATCACCCGGCAGCGCAGCCCGAAGACGTCGCCGACCAGGTCGGCGGTGACGATGTCGGCGGGCGGGCCCTCGGCGACGATGCGGCCGTCGCGCATCGCGATCAGGTGGGTGGCGTAGCGGGCGGCCTGGTTGAGGTCGTGCAGGACGGCGACGAGGGTGCGGTCCTGCTCGCGGTGCAGGCGTGCGCACAGGTCGAGGACGTCGATCTGGTAGGCGAGGTCGAGGAACGTGGTCGGCTCGTCGAGGAGCAGCAGCGGGGTCTCCTGCGCGAGCACCATGGCGATCCACACGCGTTGCCGTTGTCCGCCGGACAGTTCGTCGACCGGCCGGTCGGCGAGGTCGGCAACGCCGGTGGCCGCCATGGACGCGGCGACGACGCTTTCGTCCTCGCGCGACCATTGGCGCAGCAGGCCTTGGTGCGGGTAGCGGCCGCGGGCGACCAGGTCGGCGACGGTGATGCCGTCGGGTGCCGTGGACGATTGCGGCAGCAGGCCGAGAATGCGGGCGAGTTGCTTGGCCGGGTACGCGGCGAGGTCGCGGCCGTCCAGGACGATGCCGCCGCGGGCCGGGGGCAGCAGCCGGGCGAGGGCGCGCAGCAGGGTGGATTTCCCGCACGCGTTGGGGCCGACGACGACGGTGAAGGAGCGGTCGGGGATGGCGACGTCGAGTCCGGTGGCGATGGTGCGCCGGTCGTAGGCGAGGGTGAGGTCGCTGCCGTGCAGGCGGACCGGCGGGTGGCCGACGGCGGTTTCGGTGCGTTCTGCGGTCGTCGTGTCCACGGAATCAGATCCTTCCCGCGCGGCGTTCGGCCGCGAGCATGGCCACCAGGTACACCCCGCCGAGCAGGCCGGTCACCACGCCGACCGGGAGGGGGTGGTCGTCGAAAGCGCGTTGGGCGATCCAGTCGGACGCCGTGAGCAGCGCGGCGCCGACCGCCATGGCGGGCAGGAGGTTGGGGCCGGGCGCGCGGGTCGCACGCCGGGCCAGTTGGGGAGCGGTGAGGGCGACGAACGCGACGGGTCCGGCGGCGGCCGCGGCGAGCGCGGTGAGGACCACGGCACCGCCGATCAGCGCGAGCCGGACGCGTTCGACGCGGACGCCGAGCGCCGACGCGGTGTCGTCGCCCATCTCGAGCATCCGCAGCGCGGGTCCGCAGCCGAGCAGCAGGGCAGGCACCACGACGGCCATGGCGACGGCGAGCGGGGCCACGTTGTCCCAGCCGCGCCCGTCCAGGCTGCCGGTCTGCCACAGCACGGCGCGGGCCGCGTCGGTGAGTTGGGCGCGGGTGAGGAGGTAGCCGTTGACGCCGGTGAGCGCGGCGGTCAGGCCGATGCCGGTGAGCACGAGCCGGAATCCGTGCACGCCGCGCCGCCACGCGAGCGCATAGACGAGCACGCCGGTGGCGATGCCGCCGGCCGCGGCCCCGGTGGCGACGGCGCCCGCGCTGCCGCCGAGGTACACGATGGCGACGAGGGCGCCGGTCGCCGAGCCGGAGGTGAAGCCGAGCAGGTCGGGGCTGCCGAGCGGGTTGCGGACCACGGCCTGGAACACCGCGCCGGCGAGGCCGAGTGCGGCGCCGACGGCGAGGGCGACGCAGGCGCGGGGCAGCCGCAGTTCGCGCACGATGAAGGTGTCCGCGGGCGAACCGTGGCCGGTCAGCGCGTCGAGGACGCGGCCGAAGCCCATGGCGTACTGGCCGCTTCCGATGCACAGCACGGCGAACGCCGCGGCCGCGGCCAGCGCCAGCAGCCCGGCGGCCACGGCGCGCGGCCGGACGCGCACCGAGAACCGGCCGGCCCGCACGGTGCGCGCGCCGGATATCCGCACGGCGGCCGGGGTGGCGGCGGTGTTTCCGAGCGGTGCGGTCATGCCGTCACCGCCTTGACGCGGCGCAGCAGCACCAGGAACAGCGCCCCGCCGACGACCGAGCAGACGATGCCGACTTGGAACTCCGAGGGGCGCGCGGCCAGGCGGCCGAGCACGTCGGCCATCAGCAGCGCGGCGGGTGTGAGGATCGCGCAGTACGGCAGGACTTTGCGCAGGTCGGGCCCGGTCACCGCGCGCACGGCGTGCGGCATGATCAGGCCGACGAAGACGAGGGGTCCGCAGGCCGCGGTGGCCGCCCCGCACAGCAGGGTGACGGCGACGATCGCCCCGGCCCGGGTGCGGACGGGCCGGGCGCCGAGCGCGAGGGCCGCGTCGTCGCCGAGGGCGAGCGCGTTCAGCGGCCGGGCGAGCAGCAGGGCGAGGAGGAGTCCGGCGGCGATGAACGGGGCGACTTTGCGGACGGTGTCCATGTCGGCGCTTGCCAGCGTGCCGTTGCCCCAGAACCGGGCGGCGTTGAGTGCGGCGGGGTCGATCAGCATGACGGCCTGCACGTAGGAGTACAGCGCGGCGTTGAGGGCGGCGCCGGCGAGCGCGAGGCGCGCGGGCGTGGCGCTGCGGCCGCCGCCGACGGCGTAGACGAGGACCGCGACGGCGGCGGCTCCGGCGAGGGCGAACCACACGTAGCCGGTGAAGACCCGGACGTCGAAGAACACCATCGCGGAGACGGCGGCCGCCGAGGCGCCGGCGTTGATGCCGAGCAGGCCGGGGTCGGCGAGCGGGTTGCGGGTCACGGCCTGCATGACGGCCCCCGCGACACCGAGGGCGAGTCCGACGAGCAGTCCCAGGACGGTGCGGGGCAGCCGCATGTCGTGCACGACGGCGTAGCCCGCGGCATTCGGGTCGGTCAGCCCTGCCCATACCTCGCCGACGCTCAGGTGCCGGGCGCCCAGCGCAAGGCTCAGCAGCACCGCTGCGGCGAGCAGGACGCCGGAGGCGGCAGTCGGGGCGGGTCTCACGTGGAACTCCGTTGCGGATCGTGCGGGGTGACGGCCTGTCGGATCACGGTCGACCCCTGGGCCGGAGAGTTAGGTTAGGTTAACCTAACCTCCCCGAGTCGGCCAGGGGTGACCTGGGCATCGCCATGCCGAAATAACGCATATGGCGCCAATATCTGCCATTTGTCACCCCGCAAATGCCGTGAACCACCCGCAAAGGAGCACGTCCATGCCGCAGTTCACCGTTCCGGATCCGACCCGGCGCAGATTCCTCGCGGCCGGTGCCGCGCTCGGCGTCGGCGCCCTGGCCGCGGCCTGCGGCAGTTCATCCGACGACACCGGTCCCGCGGCGGCACCCGGCGGCTCGGGCGCGCCGGGCGGCGACGGGCCGTGGAGCTTCGTCGACGACCGCGGCAAGACGGTCGGCACGAAGGCGCGGCCGAAGAAGATCGTCGCGTTCGTCGGCACCGCCGCCGCGCTGCACGACTACGGCATCGCGTGCACAGGCGTGTTCGGGCCCACCAAGACCGCCGACGGCAAGCCCGACGTCCAGGCCGGCGACCTCGACATCGGCAAGCTGAAGGTGCTGGGCAACACATGGGGCGAATTCTCGCTGGAGAACTACGCCGCGCTGCAGCCCGATCTGCTGGTCTCGGCGACGTACGACAAGGACACCCTCTGGTACGTCCCGGACGACAGCAAGGACAAGATCCTCGCCGTCGCGCCCAGCGTCGCCCTCAACGTCTCCGGGGTGCCCCTCACCGAACCCCTGCGCCGTCACGCCGAGTTGGCCGCCGCGCTCGGCGCCGACCCGAACGCCGCCAAGACCCTCGCGGACAAGCAGCGCTTCGAAGCCGCCGCCGAAACGCTCCGCCAGGCGGCGAAGGCCGCGGGCGGCATCAAGGTCATGGCCGCCTCGGGCAGCCCCGACCTGTTCTACGTCTCCACCCCCGCCCCGTCCGCCGACCTGCGCTACTTCGCCGAACTCGGCGTCGACTTCGTCCTGCCCAAGAACGTCGACCGGCAGGGCTATTTCGAGAGCCTCAGCTGGGAAGCCGTCGGCACCTACCAGGCCGACGTGATCATCCTCGACAACCGGTCCACGGCCCTCCAGCCCCAGGGCCTCGCGGGCAAGCCGACATGGCGCGAACTCCCCGCGGTCAAGGCCGGACAGGTCGTGCCGTGGGTCAGCGAACCGCGGTACTCGTACGCGGGCTGCGCGCCCCTCCTCGAACAACTCGCCGCCACCCTGCAGAAAGCGAGGAAGCTGACGTGACGCACACCGCCGAGCCGGCCACCCGACAGCCCGAACAGCCCGAACAGCCCGCCTATCCCTTCCGATTCTTCGACCTGGAGGTCGCGCGCGCGACCCGCGTCGGCCCGCACATGATCCGCATCGCGTTCACCGGCGACGACCTGCGCCGGTTCGCGAACGGCGGCTTCGACCAGCGCGTCAAGCTCTTCCTCCCACACCCCGGCCAGGACACCCCCGTGGTGCCCGTCGACGCGGGCGAGAACTGGTTCGGGGCCTGGTCGGCACTGCCGCCGGACGAGCGCGCCGTCATGCGGACGTACACGATCCGTGAATCCCGGGCGCCGGAAGAGGTCGACATCGACTTCGCGCTGCACGGCGACACCGGCCCCGCGTCGCGGTGGGCGCAGGCCGCGCGCCCCGGCGACCGGGTGACCGTCCTCGGCCCGGCCGTCGCCGACAACGCCGGAGTGGACTTCCGGCCGCCGGCCGGGACCGACTGGGTGCTGATCGCCGCGGACGAGACCGGGCTGCCCGCCGCCGAAGGCATCCTCGCCGGCCTGCCCGCAGGTCTCCCCGCGTTTGCCTGGCTGTCCGTGCCGCACCAGGACGACATGCGGCACCTGACCACGAAAGCCGACGCGACCGTGCGGTGGTTCGTCCGGCACGCCGCCGACCCGCTGCCGGGCGCGGTCGCGGCCGCGGAACTCCCGGCCGAAGGACGGGCGTATGCGTGGATCGCCGGCGAATCCGGCATGGTCCGCGCGGTGCGCCGCAACCTGGTCGCGGTCCGCGGCATCGACCGCAAGTCGATCGTCTTCACCGGCTACTGGCGGCGCGGCGCCACCGACGACGACTTGGTCGCCGAAGCCCTCGCCGGCGGGGACCCGCACCGCGCCGAGGACGACTGAACCCGCGCTCCCCCGCCGGCCCGGCCTCCTCGGTCGCCCGACACGGGTGGCCGAGGAGCGCACGCGGTCCCGATACTGTGGTCGCGGCCGTGCCCGTCCACGGCCGCCGTGTCCGACCGTGCCCGAGTGTGTGGGAGCGCCCGTGAACCACGATGATTCCGACAACCGTGCCGGACGGCCGTTCCGGCTGCTCGTCACGGGAGGCGG
The DNA here is from genome assembly GCF_049534875.1 of Uniformispora flossi. Taxonomy (NCBI): domain Bacteria; kingdom Bacillati; phylum Actinomycetota; class Actinomycetes; order Kitasatosporales; family Streptomycetaceae; genus Uniformispora; species Uniformispora flossi. The sequence continues at coordinate 219,848 of NZ_JBMULZ010000007.1, read as the reverse complement.
GACCGGCGGCCACACATATCCGGCGCTGACCGCGGTGCGGACCCTGCAGGCCCGCCTCGCGGTGACCCGCCGCGCCGTCGAGGTGCTGTGGGTCGGCACCGCCGCGGGCCTGGAAGCACGGGTCGCCGCGGCCGAAGGCATCGCGTTCGCCGAGGTCGCCACCGGCAAGATCCGCCGGTCGGCCAACCCGCTGAAGATGGTGTCCCCCGCGAACGTCAAGGACATGGGCCGGGTGCCGCTCGGAGTCGCGCAGGCGCGGTCCATCGTCGCCGCGTTCCGCCCCGACGTGGTGCTGTCCACCGGCGGCTACGTCGCCGTGCCGATCGGCTTGGCGGCGAAGATGTGCCGCCGCCCGCTCGTGGTGCACGAGCAGACCGTGCGGCTCGGCCTCGCCAACCGCGTGCTGGCCCGCGGGGCTTCCTGCGTGGCCGTGTCGGCCGAGTCCACCCTCGGGCTGCTGCCCGAGGCAGCCAAGGCGACCGCCGTCGTCACCGGCAACCCGGTGCGCCCGGAGGTGCTGGCCGGGAACGCGAGCAAGGCCGTCGAGGCGCTCGGGTGGCACGGCTTCGCCCGGCACCTGCCGACGGTGTATGTCACCGGCGGTGCACAGGGCGCGCAGCAGATCAACACGATCATCCGCGACAGCCTGCCGTGGCTGCTGGAACGCGCGAACGTCGTGCACCAGTGCGGCCCGAAGAACGTCGAGGCGCTCGGCGCCTACGCGGCTTCGCTGCCCGCGGAGTTGACCGCGCGCTACCACCTGACCGGCTTCGTCGGCCCCGAACTGCCCGACGTGCTGGCGCTCGCGGACGTGGTCGTGTCGCGCAGCGGCGCGGGCACCCTCGCCGAGCTGACCGCGCTGGGCAAGGCCGCCGTGTTCGTCCCGCTCGCCTCCGCGGCGGGCAACGAACAGGCCCACAACGCACGCCACTTGGCGGACGCCGGAGCCGCGGTCGCGCTGCTCGGCGAGGTCAGCGCGCAGACCCTGCAGGAAGCCCTCGGGCCGCTGCTCTCCGACGACACCAAGCGCCGCGCCATCGCCGAACGGGCCCGCGCGCACGGCCGCCCGGACGCCGCCGAACGCCTGGTGGACGCTCTCCTGAAGGCGGCGTCGAAGGGCTGACGCCGCGCGGCGGATTACTCAGAACGTCGCCAGGACCAGCGCCACGGCGCCGGCCAGCCACGCCGACGTGAGGATCACCGGCGCGGTGCGGCCGAGCCCGGGGAAGATCGCGCGCAGCTGCCGGAACGCCGCGTCCACGAACGCGGCTTCCAGCAGGACGGCCACGAGGCTCCCGGCCGCCCACACGGTGCGCGCGATCGGCGACGTCCCGCCTGTCCACCAGTTCGCGCCGAAGAAGGAGCCGACCCACCCCATCGCGCACGTCCACGGCCAGGTGAACGCGACGACGACGGTACTGGCGGCTTCGGCCAAGCCGAGGTCCACGCCGGACAGTTCGAGCCAGGCCACGCCCACGGCCAAGGCGAGGAAGGCTGCGAACAGCCGGGATTCCCACCCGCGTCGGCGGCATTGGGTGTCGTGCACGTGCCGAACAGCGGTGACGAGGGACATGGCGGCTCCCGAGCCGGAGTTCCGGGGGCGGCCCACCCCGCCCCCCGCGTGGCAGGAATTTAACGCACCCTGGCATTTCTGCCGCTGGTGGGGCCGTCTCGCAGTCCGGACACTCGCTCCATGGGTTCCGCGAAGGAAACAACGACGGCCGGGCGGCGCACGGGGCTGACCGCACTCCAAGGCACGGCGATGTACATCGGCGCGGTCCTGGGCACCGGCGTGATCGCCCTGCCCGCGCTCGCCGCGGACGCCGCGGGGCCCGCTTCGCTGCTGGCGTGGCTCGCGCTCGTGGTGCTGTCCGCTCCGCTCGCCGCGACGTTCGCCGCGCTGGGCGCGCGGCATCCGGACGCGGGAGGGGTGTCGACGTACGCCCGGCTGGCGTTCGGCGACCGCGTCGCGGGCGTCATCGGCTGGTGCTTCTACCTGGCGATCCCGGCCGGGGCCAGCGCCGCCGCGCTGTTCGCCGGGGCGTATGTGGAAGCGGCCGTCGGCGGCGGCCGGACCACCGAAACGGCCACCGCGGCGGGCCTCATGGCGATCGTCACCGCATCCAACGCGCTCGGCATCACGGTCGCCGGACGCCTCCAATTCGCGCTGGCCGGACTGCTGGTCGTGCTCCTGCTCGCCTCGGTCGCGCTGTCGCTGCCGCACGCGCACACCGCGAACCTGCACCCGTTCGCCCCGCACGGCTGGACGGCGATCGGCCCCGCGGCCGCGCTGCTCGTGTGGAGCTTCGCGGGCTGGGAGGCGATCACCCACCTCGCGGGCGAATTCCGTGCCCCGGCCCGGGACATCCCCCGCGCCACCGCCGCCGCGGTGCTCGTCGTCGGCGTGATGTACCTGGCGGTCGCGTTCGCCGTCATCGCGGTGCTCGGCCCGGCCGCCGCGGACGCCGACGCGCCCCTCGGCGCCCTCATGGCACGCGGCATGGGCGGCCACGCCAAGGTGCTGGCCGCGGTGGTGGCCGTGCTGCTGACCCTCGGCGCGATGAACGCGTACTACGCGGGCGCCGCCAAACTCGGTGCCGCGCTCGGCCGCGACGGGGCGTTCCCGGCGTGGCTCGGCCGCGGCAGCCTGGCCGGCGAAGTACCGCGCCGCAGCCTCGCGACCGTGTCCGCGCTCGCGGTGGCCGCCCTGGGCGTGGTGACGGCGGCGCGGCTCGGCGTGCGCCCGCTGGTGCTGATGACCACCGGTTCGTTCGTCACGGTCTACGCGGTCGGCGTGGCGGCCGCGGTCCGGTTGCTCCCGAAGCACGGCAGGCACCGCGTCGCGGTGTGGGGCGCGGTGGTGGCCGTGGCGATCATGCTCGCGATGTCCGGCCGGTATCTGCTGTGGCCCGCGGCGGTCACCGGTGCCGCACTGGTCTACCTCAAGTTCCGTGCCGGGCGGCCGGATCGCGGTGCCGGGACGCCGGTGCCCGCGGCGTCCGCGCCGCCGGTGGCCGCCGCGGCGGTCGGCGACGGGCCGGTGGAGCCGACCGCCCGGGGCAGCTGACTTGCCCGATCGCGGCAATGTCGTCAAGTCGCTTGTCGGTCAATCCAATTGCCTGGTCGCAGGGCTTGAGGAAGGAGCGTGCGCCCCTGGTAGCCTGCCGAGGCTTCCCGACGCGATGGAGATGTTTCCCATGAGGCTGCTCCCGTTGTTCCTCCGACGGCCGATCGAGACGGTGTACGAGCGTCGGTTGTCGGCCACGATGGTCGGTCTCCCCCGGCCGCAGCACGTGGGGATCATGCTCGACGGCAACCGGCGTTGGGCCCGGCAGGCGGGGCATTCCGACGTGCGGGAGGGGTACCGCGCGGGCGGCGCCAAGGTGGCCGAATTCCTCGGCTGGTGCACGGCCGACGGGATCGCGCACGTGACCCTGTACATGCTGTCCGACGACAACCTCGACCGCCCCGCCGAGCAACTCGAGCCGCTGATCGAGATCATCGAGGAGACCGTCCGGGACATCTCGGCCGAAGGCCGCCCCTGGGAGGTGCAGGTCATCGGGTCGCTGGACATGCTGCCCGGCGACACCGCGCGGGTGCTCAAGGAAGCGGCCGCGGCGACGGTCGGGCGTCCGGGGCTCAAGGTGGACGTCGCGGTCGGCTACGGCGGGCGGCGGGAAATCGTCGACGCGGTAAAGAGCGCGTTCGAGACCCATATGGCGACCGGCGGCGACCCGGCCGACCTGGTCGAGCGGTTCGCGGTGGAGGACATCTCCCGGCACCTGTACTCGCCGACGGCGGCGCACGTCGACTTCGTCATCCGCACGTCGGGCGAGCAGCGACTGTCGGGCTTCCTGCTGTGGCAGTCCGCGTACGCCGAGATGTACTGGGTGGACTGCTACTGGCCGGCGTTCCGGCACGTGGACTTCCTGCGCGCGCTGCGCTCGTACGCCAACCGGGAACGCCGGTTCGGCAAGTAGTCGGCGGGGGCGGCGGCAAAGCGGTCGCCACGGTCGATCAGCCGTCCCGACACACCCGCGGACCCGCTGGCCGCACAGGCGCCGACCATCCCGCGCAGCTCGGGCGTCTCCTGGGACAACGACACTCCGACGCTCACGGTGTCGGTCCCGTAGCGGGCACGGTCACTCCAGTGGGTCGTCCTCCCCTGGGTCCCGGCTTTTCCCGCGCAGAACCGCGGGGAGGACGACCCACCAGCCGAGGAACCACACCGCGGCGAGCCCGGTGAGCAGGCCCGCCGTCACCGCGCCGACCGCAACCCGCAGAAGCAGCAGCAGAGAGCAGCCGATCGTGCAGGCCAGGAGCCCGACGCCGAGCGGCACGAGCCGGTAGCCCACGCGGACCAGCATCGGTTTGACGTGGTGGCCCGCCACCGCACGGTGCAGCGAGACGACGGACACCAGGACGGCCATGGACGCGGCGCCGAGCACGACCGCGCCCACGTACAACGCCACGTCGAAGTCGCTCAGCGTGCCGAAGCGGGGTGTGAAGACCACGCTCAGCAGGAAGCCGAAGAGCACCTGCGCACCGGTCTGCACGACGCGCACTTCCTGGAGCAGATCGGTCCACCGCCGGTCGGCGCGCTCGTCGGCGCTCTCCCGGCGGCCGACGCGGACCCTGTCCCGCTCGGCCCGGCGGTTCTCGGCGCCGCGCGCGTCGTCGTCGCCGCGCGGTGCTGACGTGTCGGACATGGCGCCTCCCGAGGGTGATGAGAGACCCGGTTCCCGCTCCGGCCCGGTTTCAGCCGCGCCCGGCCGGGCAGCGGGGGCGCATGAAGGGGCCGCGGCCGGGTAACCGCGGGGTCGCCCGGTGCCCGCCGCACCGGCGCCCGCCATCGCCCGCGATCGACGCGCCGTCGAGGAGTCCAGGAGGAGCGCCATGACGATTCCCGCACCGCCGGAGCCGGACACCCATCCGCCGGGGCCGCCGGTCCCCGACCCCGGGCCGCTGCCCGACCCCTGGCCGGGCCCGCTGACCCCCGATCCGTTCACCCCCGAACCGCCGGTCCCCGGGCCGGGACCCGGACCCGGACCCGACCCGTCGCCCGAACCGGGCCAACCGGAGCCCGAGCCCGAGCCGGAGCCCGGCCCCGAGCGGAAGCCTCAGCCCAAGCCGGCGCCCCCGCCGCCGTAGACCCGGTCAGCGCCGCCGCGCGGGATCCGGCCGGAAGCCGTCCAGGTCCGCCGGCTCCGCCGCGGTCAGGTCGAGACCGGCCGCCGCGGCGGAGGCCCGGACGCGGGGCGACCGGCCCCGGGAACCGGCACCCGAGGCCGGGTCTGCGCCTGCGTCTGTGCGTGTCCGTGTCTGTGTGCGTCTATGTCTGTGTGTGTCTGTGTCTGTGTGCGTCTGTGACGGTGCCCGTGTCAGGGTTGCCGGCCGATGAAGGCCAGGAGCCGCGTCTGCGCGTCGGCGTCGGTCGGGACCGCCACCTTGGGCCCGTATTGCCCGCTGCCGCGGAGCACCTCGTCGATGGGCTCCATGCCGGTCAGCAATTGGCGGCACTTCTCCGGGTCGAGGGCCTCGTCCTGGCCGGTCGCCCGGGACAGGTCCCAGGTGTGCATGAAGACGTCGGCGGTGTAGAACTGGTCGACCGCGGTGTCGAGCGGGACGTCGCCGATGTGCGGGTTGGACAGCGTCTTTCCCGCGGTCGCCGGGTCGTCGAGCAAGGCCTGCACGGCTTCGCTGTGCACCGTCCACGCGCCTACCGGGTCGTCGTCCACCGACGGGCCCTTGGGCAGCGCAATCCCGGCGCCGGACTTCAGGAACTCCGGGAACCACTCGACCAGGTGACGCACGACGTCGCGGGCGACCCAGCCTTCGCACGGCGCCGGGGCGTCCCAGCCCCCCGCCGCCACGCCGCGCACCCGCTCGGTGAACACGCCTGCGATACGCCGATGTTCGGCGGCAGCAGGGGTGCCGCGGAGTAGTTCGTCGAGGCGTTCGTGGCCGTCCCGGACCCCGCCTTCCATGCCGCTCGCCAGCATGCCGTCGCGCGCTTCGAACGAACTCATGAGCGAGGTGGTGGTGACCAGGGTCCGGCCGCCGAGGTCCTCGAAGACCATGGTCTCCAGGCTCACCTCGTCGGGCGAGCCTTCGTAGGTGAACGTCTGCACGATCCGCTCCGCCGGGCGAACGTCGTGGAACACGCCGTGGAAGGCGAACTCGGTGCCGTCGTCGGCGCGGTGGACGTAGCGGTACGAGCCGCCGCGGCGCGCGTCGTACGCGTCGATCCGCATGGTCAGCCGCCGCGGCCCGAGCCACTGGATCAGCAGGTCGGGGTCGGTGTAGGCGCGGAACACCCGTTCGGGCGCCGCGGCGAACTCGCGGCTGATCACGATGGTGGGCAGCGCGGGGTCGGCCGCGATCCGGGTGTCGTCGTTCTGGCGGGTGTCGGTGCCGGTCATGATGCCGTTTCCTCCATCGGGGACGCGCCGGCCGGCCGCGCCGCCCGGTCGCCGACGTGGCCGTCGGGCGGGTCGCCGCGGTCGTCGTCGAGCGACTCCAGGACGGCGTCGAGGCGGCGGAACCGGTCCTCGGCCTCGCGCCGGTAGCGTTCGATCCATTTGGTCATCAGGTCGAGGACGTCCGCTTCGAGGTGCACCGGGCGCCGCTGGGCGTCCTTGCGGCGGCTCACCAGCCCGGCGTCCTCGAGGACCTTGAGGTGCTTCGAGACCGCCTGCACGCTGACGGCGTAGGGCTCGGCGAGTTCCCCGACCGTGGCATCCCCGCCGTCGGCCAGGCGGGCGACGATGTCGCGCCGGGTCGGGTCCGCCAGCGCGGCGAACACGCGGGAGAGCCGGTCGTCGGACACCGCAGCCACCTCACGTTCTCAACCTTGGGGTTGAATACCACCCTAGGCCGGCGTGCGGGCATCGTCAACCGGTCGATTGAATACGCAGGTCAGCGCGTCGTGCGGGCGTGCCTTCGGCGCGCGGCCGGTCAGCCCTGGCCTTCCTTCCGCTCGTCGTCGACGATCTCGGCGTCGACCACGTCGTCGTCCTCGGCGGCCTGGCCGCCGGTGCCTTCAGTGCCGCCGCCGGGTGCGGATGCCGCGTCACCCGGTTGGGCGTGCGCGTACATCTCCGTGCCGATGCGCTGCGCGACCGTCGCGGCCTTCTCGGCGGCCGTGCGGACGGCCTCGGTGTCCTCGCCAGCCAGCGCCGTCTTGAGTTCGGCGATCGCCGCCTCCGTCTCGGTGCGCGTGGCGGCGGGGATCCGGTCGCCCTCGTCGCGGATCAACCGCTCGGTGCTGTAGACGAGTTGCTCGGCCTGATTGCGGGTTTCGGCGTCCTCACGCCGGCGCAGGTCCTCGGCGGCGTGGGCGTCGGCGTCCCGGACCATGCGGTCGATGTCGTCCTTCGACAGCGAGGAACCACCGGTCACGGTCATCGACTGCTCCTTGCCCGTCCCGAGGTCCTTCGCGGCGACGTGCACGATGCCGTTCGCGTCGATGTCGAACGTCACTTCGATCTGCGGGACGCCGCGCGGCGCCGGCGGCAGACCGGTCAGCTCGAACATGCCCAGGCGCTTGTTGTAGGACGCGATGTCCCGCTCGCCCTGGAAGACCTGGATCTGCACGGACGGCTGGTTGTCGTCGGCCGTCGTGAAGACCTCGGAGCGCTTCGTCGGGATCGTCGTGTTCCGCTCGATCAGCTTCGTCATGATGCCGCCCTTGGTCTCGATACCAAGCGACAGCGGGGTGACGTCGAGCAGCAGGACGTCCTTGACCTCACCCTTGAGCACACCGGCCTGCAGTGCCGCGCCGATCGCGACGACCTCGTCCGGGTTCACGCCCTTGTGCGGGTCCTTGCCGGTCAGCTCGCGCACCAGTTCGGTCACGGCCGGCATGCGGGTCGAACCACCCACCAGAATCACGTGGTCGATGTCGGAGACGGAGATCCCGGCGTCCTTGAGCGCGTTGTGGAACGGCTGCTTGCAGCGTTCCAGCAGATCGGCGGTGAGCTGCTGGAACTGCGCGCGGGTCAGCTTCTCGTCCAGGTGCAGCGGGCCCTCGGCCGACGCGGTGATGTACGGCAGGTTGATGGTGGTCTCGGACGCCGACGACAGCTCGATCTTGGCTTTCTCGGCCGCCTCGCGGAGCCGCTGGGTGGCCATCTTGTCCTTGGACAGGTCGACGCCGTAGCCGTTCTTGAACTGCGCGACGAGGTGGTCGACGACCCGCTGGTCCCAGTCGTCGCCGCCGAGGTGCGTGTCGCCGTTGGTCGACTTCACCTCGACCACGCCGTCGCCGATCTCCAGCAGGGACACGTCGAAGGTGCCGCCGCCGAGGTCGAAGACCAGGATCGTCTGGTCGTTCTCCTTGTCGAGCCCGTACGCGAGCGCCGCCGCGGTCGGCTCGTTGACGATCCGCAGCACGTTCAGGCCCGCGATCTCCCCGGCTTCCTTGGTCGCCTGGCGCTGGGCGTCGTTGAAGTACGCCGGGACGGTCACCACCGCGTCGGTGACCTTCTCCCCCAGGTACGCCTCCGCGTCCCGCTTGAGCTTCTGCAGCACGCGCGCGGAGATCTCCTGCGCGGTGTACCGCTTGCCGTCGATGTCGCCGGTCTCGGGGAACCGCCAGGCGGCGTCCCCGACGTGCCGTTTCACCGACCGCGCGGTGCGGTCGACGTTGGTCACGGCCTGGCGTTTGGCGACCTCGCCGACGAGGACTTCGCCGCCTTTCGCGAAGCCGACCACCGAGGGGGTCGTCCTGGCCCCTTCGGCGTTGGCGATGACCGTCGGCTCACCGCCTTCGAGCACGCCCACCACGGAGTTCGTCGTCCCGAGATCGATCCCCACCGCACGTGTCATGGCGGTACCTCCTCGCCCGCGTCGGGTAGGCCGGGTCTCCCGGACCCAACTCCCGTCCTAAGCCGGGAGCGGGCCGATGTCAAAAGGGGCCGAAGTCGAGCCGGTGTCAAAAAAGGGGGCCTCACCGCAGGACCGCCAGATCGCCTTCCGCGTCCACGCCGACATCGCAGCCGAAGGGGCGGCTGACCCGGGACAGGGTGGTGGCGAGCCATTCCGCGTCGTTGCGGCCGGCGTGCTGCAGGCGCATGCGGCGGGCCTGCATGGGGACCATGCGCAGGTCGAGGAGGTCGCCGTCGTCCGGGCGGACCGTGGCGAGGTAGAGAAGCCGCAGGTCGTCGCGGTAGTACTCGTAGCCGCTGATCCCCTCGTAGTCGTCGACGCAGTCGCCGCAGCCGTACAGGATCAGCTTGCCGTGGTAGACCTGCACGGCGCGGGGGTGGTGCGACGAGTGCCCGTGGACGACGTCGACGCCGCCGTCGATCAGCCGGCAGGCAAAGTCGGTCATCGCGCGGTCGACGTCATAGCCCCAGTTGCCGCCCCAGTGGATCGATACGACCACGACGTCCCCCGGCTCCGCGACCCGCGCGACCCGTTCCAGCACGTGATCGGCCGACTCCTCCGAGGCATCGGCCAGGAAATCCACGCCCGCGGTGTGCTCGGCCGCGGCCCAGTCGACCGGCACACCGCTCGAGGGCATCCCGAACGCGGCCACGACAACGCGTGCACCCGCGGCGGTACGGAGCACCGCGGGCTGCGCGGCTTCGTCGGCGTCCCGCCCGGCCCCGACCGTGCGCAGGCCCGCACCGTGCAGCACGTCCAACGTCTCCAGCAGCCCGGCACGGCCGAAGTCCAGCACGTGGTTGTTGGCAAGCACGCAGACGTCCGGACGGACGGCGGCCAGGCTCGGCAGGTTGCCGGGGTTCATCCGATAGTGCACGGCCTTGTACGGAGCGAAGTCGCCCTCGGAGGTCACACTCGTCTCGAGATTCACGATCCGCACGTCGGGCTGCGCGTCGTCCAGCAGGGCCAGGGCCTCTCCCCACGGCCACGTGTACTCCACCGGCCGCGGAATGGGCCCGTTGACGGCTTCGGCCGAGCGCACGTACCCCCGCGCATCGCCGACGAACTCCTCGCGCAGGTGCGGATCCCCGGGATGCGGCAGCACTTGGTCGACACCGCGGCCGAGCATGACGTCGCCGCAGAGGAACAGGGAGACGGGGGTGGAGGCCATGTATCCAGGGTTCCACTCCGCGTGCGAAAGCGGCGTGACCGACGGTGAGCCGCTGCGCGGGCGCGGCACGCACCGCACACCGACGCCGGCCGGGGCCGCCGGTTTCAAGCTATAGCCGACCGGGGGCCTTGCGGCAAGACCCCCGTGGTGCCGCAGAATGACCGGCCTCGGCGACAACATGCCGGGATACTCCGAAAACTAGGCATTCACGGCTTTGGCACGGGTATGCGGCGCGGCATGTGCGCCCGCCCGCGGCCGTGCTCGAAATCCTTCTCCTCGAACGGGCGTTCTTGTGACGATTGACGTGATCGTGGTCGGCGGCGGACCCACCGGCCTGATGCTGGCCGCCGAACTGCGCCTGCACGACGTGGGCGTGGTGGTGCTGGAAAAGCTGGCCGCGCCGACCGGGGAGTCGCGCGGCCAGGGACTGCACGCGCGCAGCGTCGAGATCATGGACCAGCGCGGGCTGCTGGACCGGTTCGCCGCGGTGAGCGAGAAGTTCCAGTCGGGAGGCCTGTTCGCGGGACTGCCGAAGCCGTGGCCGCCAGGCATGGACACCGCGCACCCGTACGGTCTCGCGACCCCGCAGCCGGTCACCGAACGACTGCTCGACGCACACGCACGCGAACTTGGCACGGACATCCGCCGCGGCTGCGCGGTCGTCGACCTGCACCAGGACGCGGACGGCGCGACCGTCGCGCTGGCCGACGGCAGCACGCTGCGCGCCCGCTACGTCGTCGGCTGCGACGGCGGCCGCAGCACGGTCCGCAAGCTCCTCGGCGTCGCCTTCCCCGGCGAACCCGCCACCGCCGAACACCTGCTCGGCGAGCTGGAACTGACCGCGGACCCGGCGGCGATCGCCGAGGTCGTGGCGGAAGTCCGCAAGACCCAGCTGCGATTCGGCGCCGTCCCGGACCGCGAGGTCGCGGGCCTCTACCGCGTCGTCATGCCCGCGGACGGCTTGGCCGAAGGCCGCGAGGCCCCGACCCTCGACGAGTTCGCGCGCCAACTTCGGACCGTCGCGGGCACCGACTTCGGCGCCCGCGCACCGCGTTGGCTGTCCCGGTTCGGCAACGCCACGCGGCAAGCCGAGCAGTACCGGGTCGGCCGGGCCTTCCTCGTCGGCGACGCCGCGCACATCCATCCCCCGACCGGCGGACAGGGGCTCAACCTGGGCGTCCAGGACGCGTTCAACCTCGGCTGGAAGCTCGCCGCCGCGGTGCGGGGCTGGGCACCCGACGGGCTCCTCGACACCTACCACGCGGAACGCCACCCGGTCGGCGCCCGGGTGGTGTCCGGCACGCGAGCGCAGATGACGCTGATGGGCACCGACCCGGGCGCCGTCGCGCTACGCGGGCTGTTCGACGAACTGATGGCCTTCGACGACGTCAACCGCCATGTGACCGGCATGATCACCGCCCTGGACATCCGCTACGACTTCGGCGAGCCCGCCAGCCACGACCTCGTCGGCCGACGCCTTCGCGACGTCCGGCTGACGCACGGCCGCCTCTACCCGCTGCTGCACGCCGGCCGCGGCCTGCTCCTCGACCAGACCGGCCGGACCGGCGGCCTGTCGGCACACGCCTGGGCCGACCGCGTCGACCACGTCGCCGACCGCATCGACCCGGCCGAAGACGTGGACGTTCCGGCGGTGCTGCTCCGTCCGGACGGCCACGTGGCCTGGATCGGCGACGACCAACACGACCTCGCCACCCACTTGACCCGCTGGTTCGGCACGCCCACGCCCGGCAGGGCCGCCGGATGACCCGCACTCACTCCACCAGAGCCGCCCGCCACCACCGTCGCGCTTCCCGCCCGCGGCCGGATGAAGAGGACCCAGAACGGATACGTCGTCAGGAAGCCCGTGCCGAACGACGTCCAGGCAAGCCCGAACTCGCAGATCAGAAGAACGCAGGCCTCCATCACCAGCGCGAACAACCCCAGGGCGAGCGTCGGCACGGCAATCAGCACCCGGACGGCTCCCGGTAGTCGGTCGCCCGTCCCCGCCATCGCGAACCCCCCCGCCGCCCGACCGGCACGCATCATGGCGCACCCCGGCCGCCGTCGGAAGGATCGCGCCCTCCAGACCGGGCCGGGGCCGGGGCCGGACTGTCAGGCCCTCTCACCCATCGGACAGCCGGCTTCGGGCGTCGGGTCAGACGCGCACGGCTCGTCCGTGCTCGCTCTCCAGCGGGGTGCGCAGTTGGTCCAAGACCCGCTTGAGCAGCCGGGAGACGTGCATTTGCGAGATGCCGAGTTCGCGGCCTATTTCGCGCTGCGTCTTGTCGCCCCAGAAGCGCAGGCGCAGGATCGTCCGGTCGCGTTCGTCGAGGTCGGCGATGAGCGGGGCGACGGAGACCTTGAAATCGACGAGGTCGAACTCCGGCTCTTCGGCGCCCAGCCGTTCGGTGGACGACTGGCCCGGGTCGCCCTCGGGCCGGTTGCGCACGGCGTCCAGCGAATCGACGCTGTAGGCGTGTTCGGCTTCCCGGCCGAGGCGCACGTCTTCGACGGTGGTGTCGAGGTGGGCGGCGATCTCCTGTTCGCTGCCGTCGCGCCCCAGCTCCTGGCGGAGTTCCTCCTGGGCGCGGGTCACGGCGAGGAACCGCTCCTGCTGCCCGCGCGGGACGTGCACACCCCATCCGGTGTCGCGGAAGAACCGCTTGATCTCCCCGGTGATGGTCGGCAGCGCGAACGACGCGAACTCGTCGCCGCGCTCGGGGTCGTAACGGTCGATGGCCTTGATCAGGCCGACGATGCCGGTCTGCACCACGTCTTCGTACAGGTCGCGGCGGCGCTTGTAGCGCCGTGCGGCGTGGTGCACCAGCGCGAGGTTGGCGTCGACCAACGCGGCTCGGATACGCCCGTATTCGCGCGTGCCCTCCTCCGCGTCGCGCAACCGTGCCAGCAATACCCGGGTGACCCGGCGCGCGTCCGACTTGTCCAAGTCGCGTACCCGGTCCATCCCCAGCGCATCGACCAGCCACAAGTCCGGCGGCGCGGACGGCAGGTGGGTTTCCACGGCGGTCGCTGCAAAAGCCACAGAGGCTCCTTCCCTGGTGCGAGACCCTGCGGGGCGCGTGCCCGGATCTTGGCCGGGCCCCGTCGGAAGTCGCGCCGGCGGCAGGGGAACCCCGCGGGACGCGCAATGTGCGCACGCTACGGCGCGGAGCCCGGCACGTGTCGGGTGCCTTGGCCCGGGGCGGTCGACACCCGCCCACATCACCGGAACCGGCAGGCGGCCCGGCGGCCATGCCCCCATCCTTACCAAGGGTCGGGGGCAGAAAACACCCCTGGGTGGATTCCCGGGCCGACGCGGCCCCAAAATGGAACACGCGTTCGATTTAGCGGGCGTGTCGGTCCAAAAACCGATCGGTTCCCGTGCCGGCCCCTGTTACGGTCGGGACATGGAGTTCCTGCCCACCCACGTGCGCACCGGTCCGCGGACCGACGCCGCAGCCGCGCGAGCGACCCGCTCGCCGGCTGCCGCTGCTTGCTGAACTCCCCTTCCTTCGCCCGGCGGCCGGAAACGGACCGCCGGGTGTGCCGTATCGTCGCGGCAAGGTTCCCGCCCTCCGTTCCCGGTCCTTGGCGTCCCCCGCCCCTTCGCCCCGAGGACCACGGCCATGGACACCGAGCAGATCCTGCGCACCTTCACCGACTTCTTCCGCGAACGCGGGCACCACCTCATCACCGGCACGACGCTGCTTCCCCCGCCCGGGGATCCGGTGCTGTTCACCACGTCGGGCATGCATCCGCTAACGCCCTACCTCCTGGGCGAGCCGCATCCCGAGGGGCGGCGCCTGGTCGGCGTGCAGCGCTGCCTGCGCACCACCGACCTCGACGAGGTGGGCGACACCACACACTTGACCGTCTTCGAGATGCTCGGCTCGTGGTCGCTCGGCGACTACGGCCACCCGCAAAGCCTCCGCTGGGGCTACGAACTCCTGCGCGACGGCTTCGGCATCCCGCACGAGCGCGTGCACGCCACCGTCTTCGGCGGCGACGACACCCTCGGCCCGGACACCGACTCCCTACGGGTCTGGGACGGCCTGGGCGTCCCGGTGGAACCGACCGGCGGCGACAACTGGTGGTCCAACGGCCCGACGGGCCCGTGCGGTCCGGACTCGGAGATCTTCGTGTGGACCGGCGGCCCCGGAACACCGCCGCAAGGCCGGCCGAGCACCGATCCGCGCTGGGTGGAGGTGTGGAACCACGTGCACATGCGCTACCACCGGCACGACGACGGCAGCCTCGAACCGCTGCGGCAGCCGAGCATCGACACGGGCATGGGCCTGGAACGCCTCGCCACACTGCTGCAAGGCCGGGAATCGGTCTACGGGATCGACCTGTTCGAACCGTGGATGCGACTGCTGCCGCCGCTGTGGGACCTCGACGAGCCATCGCTGCGCCTGGTCTCCGACCACCTGCGGTCCGCCGCCGTCATCGTCGGGGACGGCGTCCGGCCGTCGAACACCGGCCGCGGGTACGTCCCGCGCCGCCTGATCCGCCGCGTCCTCACCACGCTGTGGCGCGGCGACCCGTCGCGCACCCTCACCGACCTGCCCCCCGAACTGCTCGACCACACGCTGGAGCACTTCCGCCAGTCCGGCGGGTCGGACCCGGTCCTCGCCGTGCTGCACGACGAGGAACGCCGCTTCCGGACATTGCTGGAGCGCGGACGCCGTGTCCTCACCCGCCCCGAATTCGCCCGCAGGCTGGGCGAAGAGGACTACCGGTACCTGCACGACACCCATGGCCTCCCGCGCGAGTTGGTGTCCGGAATCCTGCGCCCCGAGTGACGGCCGTGCGGGTCCGCCGACTGCCCGGTGACGCCCTGCCGTCACCGGGCAGCAGGCGGGCCCGTTTGGGTCGGCGGATAGCGAGCAAATTCCCTATATGGCGACAACTCGCAGGCGCAGAACGCACGTTCATCTCATCGCCACGGCCATCCGAGCCGTGACCGCGGTCTTCGTGGGCATCCTGGTGCTGCACATCCTGCTGGTGCTGCTCGAGGCCAACCCGGGGAACAGCCTGGTCCAGCACCTGTCCAACTGGGCGGGCGACATCTCGGGCTGGTCCAAAGACCTCTTCACTCCCGACAGCTACAAGGCCCGCATCTTCGTGAACGAAGGCCTCGCGGCCGTGGTGTACGCCCTCGTCGGCGGCGCACTCTCCCGTGCCTCGACCCGTCTCTGACAGTGCGTGACAGCACGCCTTCACGCCACGTGGCTCCGCCCAAAGTCGGTCGGATACCCCGTGGCTCGCGCTGATCCCGGCCGAGGAGCCCTGGCACGTGCCGTTCCTGCTCGGGCTGCCCTGCCCGAGCAACCGGGCCGAGGCAGCTCGCGCCGCCGCCGAGTTGGCGGCCTACTGTGACGATGTCCACGGAGAAGGCATGGTCCGCTCGGAGCTGTGGGCCTTGTGGTGGGACTAACTCCGCACGCCCTCCAATACCGCCAAAGCCAGGTCCAGATCCGACTCCGCGGCCAGGGCAATCGACACCCTCGTGTACACGCCGGTGTACCGATCGCGGAGCAACCGCCCGGCCGTGGCCGGGTCTTCGGCGACGACGGCGAACGCGCCCAGGACGTCGTCGTCGATGAGCCGTCCCATCTCCTTCCACCGTCCCTGCAAGGAGAGTTGGTGCAGGTCCTCGTGCAGGGCACCCCAGCCGTGGTGTTCCAGGACCGCGCGGTAGGCGGGTGTGGAGCCGTAGAAGGCCAGGCGTTCGCAGATGCCGCTGCGGTTGGCGGCGTACTCGGCTTCGGTGCGGCCGGTGACGGTGAACACCTGGCCGGTGATTTCGAACGGCCGAGTGGACGCGCCCGGTTCGCCGGCGGCTTCGGCGCGGGCGCTGCGGACCACCGGGGTGATCCGCTCGGTGACGTACGCGGCGGTGCTGAACGGGTGGCAGATCACCCCGTCCCCGACCGCTCCGGCGGTCGCCGCCATGCGCGGGCCGACGGCGGCGATCAGCACGGGCGGCGGGCCTTGCTCGATCGGTCCCGGGTCGAACAGCGGGTTCATCAGCGTGTGCTGGTAGAACTCGCCGCGGAAGTCCAGCTTCTCCGCCGTCTGCCACGCGTCCCAGATCGCCCGCGTCGCGGCGACGAACTCGCGCATCCGCGCGGCCGGGCTCGACCACGGCATGCCGAAGCGGCGCGTGATGTGCGCCTTGACCTGCGAGCCGAGGCCGATGGCCGCGCGCCCGCCGGACATCCGCTGCAGCGTCCAGGCGCTGGAGGCCAGGGTCATCGGCGTGCGGGCGAACGCGATCGCCACGCCGGTGCCCACCTCGACGGACACGGTGTGCGAGGCCGCGACGGCCAGCGGCGGGAAGGGGTCTTGTGCGGTCTCCGGGACCAGGACCCGGTCGATTCCGTGCCGTTCGGCGAGCACCGCGGCCTTGGCGATGTCCGGCTGGGTGCCTATGCCGAGGTCGAGCTTCAGCGGTTCGGCGGGCTGCGTCGTCATCTGGTTCCTTTTCTGGGTAGGGCAGTTCGCGGCGGCCCGGCTCACACCAGCGCGTTCACGCCGGTGAGCGCGCGGCCGATGATGAGCTTCTGGATCTGGCTGGTGCCTTCGTAGAGGGTGAGGACGCGGGCGTCGCGCAGGTACTTGCCGAGCGGGTACTCGTCGATATAGCCGTAGCCACCGAAGACTTGAAGACAGTTGTTGGTGACGCGCACCGCGGTTTCGCCCGCGTGGTACTTCGCGATCGACGCATCCGTCGCGAACTCCTTGGGTGCCATGCCCGCATCGACCATGCGCGCCACCTGGTGGGTGAGCAGCCGCGATGCCCGGACGTCGACCTCGGAGTCGGCCAGCAGTTCCTGCACGAGCTGGAACGAGGCGATGGGCTTTCCGAACTGGGTGCGCTCGGTCGCGTACCGCACCGCCGCGTCCACCGAGGCCTGGGCGACGCCCACCGCGCCGGCCGCCACCGAAACCCGGCCGTGGGTCAGCGCGGCCATCGCGATGCCGAGGCCGCGGCCGACGTCGCCGAGGCGGGCGGTGTCGGGGACGCGGACCGCGTCGTAGACCAGTTCGGCGGTGGCTTGGCCGCGCAGGCCGAGCTTGCCGTGGACCTCCGACGCCGTGAGGCCAGGGCTGTCGGTGGGCACCAGGAACGCGGTGATCCCGTCGTCGCCGGTCCGGGCGAAGGTCAGCGCGACCTTGGCCCACGTGCCGTTGGTGATGAACATCTTGGTGCCGCTGATCAGCCAGTCGCCGCCGTCGCGGACCGCGCGGGTGGCCAGCGATCCGGCGTCCGATCCGGTGCCGGGTTCGGTGAGTGCGAAGCAGCCGAGGGCGTTGCCGCTCACCAGCTGCGGGAGCCACGCGCTCTTCTGCTCGGCGGTGCCGTGGGCGGCGATGGTCTTGGTGACCAGGCCGAGGGACACCGAGACGATGCCGCGGACCGAGGAGTCGCCGCGGCCGAGTTCCTCGGTCGCGAGGACGTAGGACAGCATGTCGGCGGGGGTGCCGCCGTACTCCTCGGCGATGGTCAGGCCGAGGAAGCCCAGGTCGCCGAGGCGTTTGACGATCCCCCGGTCGACACTCTCGGCGCGGTCCCAGGCGCGGGCGTGCGGGGCGATCTCGGTGTCGACGAAGTCCGCGGCCATCGCGCGGATATCGCGTTGGGTGTCGGTGAGGCCGAAGTCGGGTGCGGGCATCAGGGAGGCTCCTTGAAGTGCAGGTAGGGGGCTGGGGCGCTACACGTCGGCCGGTGCGGTCCCGGCTTCGGTCAGGGGCAGCCCCAGGCGGGCCCGTTCGGTCACCCACCGGGTAGGCCGGTAACGCGGGTCCCCCGTCTCGTCGTGCAGGGCGCGCTGCAGCTGCAGCATCCGCCGGGCCCCGATCCGGTTGCCCCAGGCCAAGGGGCCGTGCGGATAGCCGAGTCCGGCGGCGACGGCACTGTCGATGTCGCCTGGGTGCGCGATGCCGCGCTCGGCGACCGAGGCGGCGACCGACACGATCGATGCGAGGATCCGCTGCGCGACTCCGCCGGGCGTGTCGCGGACGACGGTGACCATGCGCTCCGCCCCTGCCCCGGCGTCGGGTCGGGCGAGCAGCGCCCGCGCGTCGCGCGCGGCGGCGGGGTCGGAGGCCGGGGTGATGGCGAGGACCCGGCGGGGTGCGGCGAGCGCGAGCGGGTCCACACCGAACGCCAGGTGTGCGGGGAGCCCGCCTTCGGCGACCGCGGCGGCCACCGTGGTGCCCCAGGTCGGCACCAGCACGAGGGTGTCGTCGTCCGGTCCGCCGTCGGTGCGGACGGTCGCGCCGGACCGTGCGAGGGCGTCGCGCAGCGCGTCCGCGTCCGGCCCGGTACCCGCGACCCGCACGGGCCGGTCGGCGTTCCCGGCGATCGGCGGTTCGTCGGGGACCGACGCCGTGCCGTCGGTGTAGGGGTAGAAGCCGCGGCCGGTCTTGCGTCCGTACAGGCCCGCGGCGACCCGGTTGGGCGTGAGGTAGGACGGCCGGAGCCGGTCGGAGTGCCGGAACCCCGTCCACACTTCGTCGTTGACCGCGGCGCTGACGTCCAGGCCGGTCAGGTCGACGAGTTCGAACGGGCCCATGCGCAGGCCCAGCACGTCGCGGACGATGCGGTCGATGTCGGCCGGTTCCGCGACCGCGTCCTCCAGCAGGGCGAGCGCCTCGGTGGCGAGGCCGCGGCCCACGTGGTTGACCAGGAATCCCGGGGTGTCGGCCACGATCACGGCGGCGTGGCCGGCGCCGCGGACCAGGTCCGCGAGCCGGGCCGGAATGTCCGGGCGGGTCAGGACGCCCGGGACCACCTCGACGACCTTCATCAGCGGGACCGGGTTGAAGAAGTGCAGCCCGGCGAGCCGCGAGGGGTCGGCGAGGCCCGCGGCGATGCGGGTGACCGACAGCGACGAGGTGTTGGTCGCGAACACCGCGGTGTCCGGCAGGACGGCTTCGAGGGCGCGGAACAGCTCGGTTTTGACGGCGAGGTCCTCGCGGACCGCCTCGACCACCAGGTCGACCCCGGGGCCGGGCGCCGTAGGCAAGTCCAGCGGGACGAGCCTGCCGCGCACCGCGGCGGCTTCGTCCGCGGTCATGCGCTTCCTGCGCACCGCCCGCGCGAGCATGTCGGCCACGAACTCGACCGCTTCGCCGACGGATTCGCGGCGCATGTCGCCGATTTCGACGGTGTGGCCGGCGGTGGCCGCCCACTGGGCGATGCCGCGTCCCATGACGCCCGCGCCGACGATCCTGATGTGCACGGTGCTGCTCCTTCCGAGGGTGTTGTCTGTCACGGGTAGTAGTGCGTGAGGGATTCCGCCACGCACGCGGGCTTCGCGGACCCGTCGAGTTCGAAGGTGAACGCCCGGCTCACCTCGACCCCGCCGCGGCCGACCTCGCGGACGGCGGTGACGGCCGCGTGCAGGCGCACCCGGCTGCCGACCGGGACCGGGGCCGGGTACCGGACCTTGCCGAGACCGTAGTTGAGTGCCATGCCGACGCCGGTGACCCGGATCAGTTCGGCGACCATCGGGACGCCCCAGCTCAGGATCATGTAGCCGTGCGCGATGGTGCCGCCGAACGGCCCGTCGGCGGCGCGGTCGGTGTCGGTGTGGATCCACTGGTGGTCGCCGGACACGTCCGCGAACGCATCGATCTGCTTCTGCGTCACCTCCCACCACCGGGAGTGGCCCAGGTCCCGGCCGGCCAGGCGGGTGATCTCGGCGATGCCGTCGACGACGAGGGGCATGGTGAAGCTCCGTTCCGTGCGTGAGGGGGCGGGAGGAATCCCGAGGGGGCGAGGGACGCTCACGGGCGCCGGACGGCGGCGGCGTCCGCCTCCCGCAGGGCGTCGTCCCGCACGCGGCGCCGGTCCGGCTTGCTGTTGGCCGTCAGCGGGATCGCGTCGAGCAGCCGCAGTCCTTTGGGGATCTTGTAGCCGGCCAGGCTCGTCCGGCAGAACTCGCGCAACTCGGCGAGGCCGATGGTGGCGCCCGGCACCGGGACCACGGCGATCTCGACGCGCTCGCCCCAGTGGTCGTCGGGGAGTCCGAACGCCAGGGCGTCGGCGACCCGCGGGTGGCGGAGGACGACGTCCTCGACTTCGCGCGGGTACACGTTCTCGCCGCCGCTGGTGATCATGTCCTTGCGGCGGCCGACGATCGTCACCCAGCCGTCCGCGGCGCGCGCGGCGAGGTCGCCGATGTGCACGCCGTCCGGGCGGAACGTCTCCTCCGTGTCGCGCGGCAGGCCGTAGTAGCCGCGGGCCTGCCACGGGCACGCGACGACCAGGTCGCCGACCTCGCCGGGCGCCGTCTCGCGGCCGTCGGGGCCGAGGACCCGCACGGTCGCGCCGGGCAGCGGCCGGCCGACGCCGGTGAACCGGCCCGCGGCCAGGTCGTCGTGGTCGAAGCCCATGACCGAGCCGAGTTCGGTCGCGCCGAAGCCCGCGCGGATTTTCGCGTCGGGGTAGTCGCTCAGCAGGTCGCGCACGAAGTCCCCGGTGGACGGCGCCGATCCGAAGCGGATCGCGGTCACCCGGTCGCGGCGTGCCGCGGCGAACTTGGGGTGGGCGCGCATCGCGGTGAACATGGTCGGCGCGCCCATCAGCCGGGTCGCGCCGTCGTCGACGGCCGCCAGCGCCGCGCCCGCGTCGAACTTGCGCTGGATCCACACCTCGCCACCGGCCAGCAGCGGCGCCAGCAGGTTGGTGCCGAGGGTGATGTGGAAGAACGGCGAGAAGCACAGCTCCACGTCCTCCGGGGTGCGCGGGTTGCCGCGCACGCAGGTGTCGAGCCACAGCCACAGGCTGCGGTGGGTGTGGAAGGCGCCTTTGGGTGTGCCGGTGGTGCCGCCGGTGCCGAACACGATGGCCGGGGCGGCCTCCGCGGGACGCGGCGGCGGCGTGCCGACGGTGTGCAGCGGGGCGAGCCGGGCGGCGATCGGCAGGTGTTCGGCGGCGGCCGGGAGTTCGACGACGCGGTGGCCGGTGTCGCGGGCGAGGTCCGCGTGGGCGGGGTCGGCGACCACCACGGCGGGGCGCAGCGGGGCGAGGTAGGCGCGGGCTTCCGGTGCGGTGAGCCGGGTGTTGAGCGGTGCCGCGACCATGCCCGCGGCCATCGTGCCGAGGATCACCGCGGCGTGCGGGACCGACGGTTCCATGGCGGTGACGACCCGCTCGCCGGGGCGCAGTCCGGCGGCGCGCAGGCCGACGGCAACGGCGTCCGCGGCGCCGACGAGTCCGGCGAACGTGACGTCGCCGGCCTCGTCGCGGAGCGCCCGGCGGTGCGCGCCGTGCGGCTGGGTACCGATGGTGCGCAGCCAGTGGGGCAGGGTCAGGACGTCGGCCATGCGTGGCTCCTTCGGAAGCGACCCGGCAGTGATTGAGTGCACTTAATCTATGCACGCCACCCCGGTCGCAGGGAAGAGCGGGATGGCCAGTGTGGTCAAGGCAGCATGCGAGCAGGCCGGGAGGCGTGATCGGACCGCCCTTGCCGACCCTCGAAAATAGAGTGTACTCTTTTCAGTGTTGCCCGTAGCACCGGGAGGAACAGATGGAGTTCGCTTTCACCGAAGCGGACGCGGCGTTTCGCAGCGATCTCGTCGCCTTTTTGGAACCCGAACTCGCGCACTGGACGCGCTCCGAGTTCGGCCTCGGCAGTGCCGTCTTCACGGACTTCTCGCGCGAGTTCGTCCGCACGCTGGCCGCCAAGGGCTGGCTCACCCCGCATTGGCCCGTCGAGTACGGCGGCGGCGGACAGGGGGCCTGGCAGCACTTCGTGCTCGGCGAGGAAATGTGGATGCGCGGCGAGCCGCGCGGCCCGCAGTACATGAACGTCAACTGGGTCGGCCCCGCGATCATCAAGTACGGCACCGAGGAGCAGAAGCGCACCCTCCTGCCGCCGATCACGCGCGGCGAGGTCTTCTGGTGCCAGGGCTTCTCCGAGCCCGAGGCCGGCACCGACCTGGCGGCCCTGCGGACCCGCGCGGTCCGGGACGGCGACAGTTACGTGCTGAACGGGCAGAAGATCTGGACGTCGTATGCCAACGAGGCCGACTACTGCTTCCTCCTCGCCCGCACCGGCACCGTCGCGGACGGCCGGGACGGCATCTCGGTGTTCCTGCTGCCGCTGGACACCCCCGGCGTCGAGGTGCGCCGCATCGAGGGATTCGTCGGCGCGCACTCGTTCAACGAGGTCTTCCTCACCGACGCCCGAGTGCCCGCGGAATCCCGGCTCGGCGAGGAGAACAAGGGCTGGGAAATCGTCCGCCGCACCCTCGCCTACGAAAGGGTCGGCGCCCCGCGCTATGCCCGCGCGGCCCGCGTTCTCGACGGGCTCGCGGAATGGTGCCGGAACGCCGGCCTGCTCGCCGACCCGGGAATCCAGGAGCAATTCGGAAACGCCCGGGTCCTGTGCGAAGCCGCGCGCGTCCTTGTCTACCGTGTGATCGACGAGCGGGCCAAGGGAAAGGAGCCGTCGCCCATGGCCTATCAGGCACGCGCGGCCATGGTCCTGGCCGAACGCGCGGTCGGCGACCTCGCCCTGGACGTCATGGGCAGCGAAGCCCTGGTCGAGCATTCCCCCGGCGACGCGCAATTCCGCAATTCGCTGGGCGCGGGCATCGCCGCGGGCAGCTACGAAACCCAGCTCAACCTGATCAGCCGCCTGATCCTCGAACTCCCGAAGGGATAGCCGTGGATTTCGAACCGTCGGACACACAACGCGCGCTCCTCGACGCCCTCGACGCGCTGCTGCGCCGGCACGCCGGGCCCGCGCGCTCCCGGGAACTGGCGGTGCGCGGCGAATACGACCACGCTCTCGACGCCAAGCTGCGCGCGGGCGGGTTCTTCGAGCTGTTCGCCGACGCCGACGCGGGCCCGCTGGAAGCCGCCCTCGCGGTCGAGCACATCGCCGCGGAACTCGGCGCGGTCAGCGCGGTGCCGCACCTGCTGGTACTGCCCGCACTCGGCCTCCCCTCCCCCGAAGTCCCGGTCGTGCTGGCCGTCCGCGACGACCCGAGCCCCGTGCGGTACGGCGCCGCGGCCCGCCGCGCGCTGCTGGTCGGACCCGACCGGTGCGCCGCCGCGGAACTCGTGCCCGACGACGCCACCCCCGTGCCGTCCGCCTACGGCTACCCCCTCGCCCGCGTCTCCCCGGCCGGCACGACCGACCTCGACCCGGGCACGGCCGCGGCCGCGGCGAACTGGTGGCGGGTCGGCGTCTCCGCCGAAGCCGTCGGCATGATGCGCAAGGCGCTGGACCTGACCGTGCAGTACGCCAAGGACCGCACCGTGTTCCGGCGCCCGATCGGCTCGTTCCAGGCGCTCCAGCACCGCCTCGCCGAGCTGAGCGTGCACGTGGAAGGCGCCCGCTGGCTCACCTACGAGGCCGCCGACCACGGCGCCCCCGCCGAGGCGTCCGCCGTCGCCGCCGCGCACACCATGGCCGCGGTGCGCCGCCTGACCCGCGAGACCCACCAGATCATGGGCGCGGTCGGGCTCACCCGCGAACACGACCTGCACCTGTGGACGCTCCGCCTCCAGCAACTGGCCGCGGAGGCCGGCGGGCTGCGCGGGCACCGGCGAGCCGTGACGGCGTCGCGGTGGGGAGCGGCGGCGTGAGCATCCCCGTGGCGTTCACGCCGGAGCAGGCCGCCCTGGCCGACGCGGTGCGCCGCTACTGCGCGGCCAAGTGCACCGAAGAGGTCCGGCGTGCGCCCGCCGACGCGTTCCCGCTGCCGTTCTGGCGCGGGCTGGCCGACCTCGGGGTTTTCGCCATGGCGCTGCCCGGCGAGGGCGGCGGCGCGGGCGACGTGTGCGCAGCCGCAAGGGAATTGGGCCGCGCGGTCGCGCCCGGCCCGGTGGCCGCGACGTTCTTCGCGGTCCGCGCGCTGCCGCGCGCCGACGCGGAACCCGTGGCGGCGGGCGAGGCCCTGGTGTCGATGGGCAAGCCGCCGCTGATGCCGTGGGCGCCGGCCGCGAGCGTGTTCGTCGAAACCGACGGAGACCTCGCGTGGCTCGCCCGGCCGAGCGGCGGTATCGACCCCGTCGACACGCTCGGCGGCGAGCCGTGGGGACGCGTCGCCCTGGAACGCGTCGCCCCGTTGGAGGACGCCGCCGACGGCGCGGACTTCGCGAACGTCGCGCTCGCCGGCTACCTCGGCGGCGCCGGACGGCGACTGCTCGACGAGACGGTCGAACACGCCCGCACCCGGGTCCAGTTCGGCCGCGCGATCGGCACGTTCCAGGCGGTCGCGCACCCGATCGTGGACACCGGCCTCGGCCTGGAGGCCGCGGAAAAGCTGGCCGTGGTCGCCGCCCAGGCGGTCGACCAAGGACACCACCAGGCCTCCGCCCTCGCGGCGGCGGCGCGGCTGTCCGCGGGGCGGGCGGCCATGGCGGCGGCATTCGTCGCCCACCAGACGTACGGCGCGCTCGGCTACTCGGTCGAAGGGCCGGTCGGCCACGTGGCGCAGCGCATCAGGCAACTGTCCCTGCTGCCCGCACACGAGGCCGGGATCGGCGAGCGGGTACTGGCGATGTACACGGAGAAGGGCCGGGCATGACACAGGATCGGAACGAGGCGGCGGCGAACGAGGCGGGCGGGGACGCCCCGGAGGTCCTCTTCGAGAAGCGCGACCACGTCGCGTACATCACGCTGAACCGCCCCCACAAGGGCAACTCGCTGACCGGCACGATGATGCCGCGCATGCGGGAGATCTGGGGCGAGGTCCGCGACGACCCGTGGATCCGGGCGGCGATCGTCACCGGCTCGGGCGAACGGCACTTCTCCACCGGTGCGGACGTCAACGTCGTCGCGAACCGCGGCGGCATGAGCACCGGCACCGGCCCGCTCACCGACGAGGTGTTCTGGTCGCCGCGCCAGAACCGGGTCTGGAAGCCCGTCGTGGCCGCCGTGAACGGCCTGGCCGCCGGGGCCGGCCTGCACTTCGTCGTGGACGCCGACATCGTCGTGGCGTCCGAGCGCGCGAGCTTCATGGACACCCACGTCAACGTGGGCCTGGTCGGCGCGATGGAGAACATCGGCCTGGCCAAGCGCCTGCCGCTGGGCTCCGCGCTGCGCATGACGCTGATGGGCAAGAGCTACCGGATGCCCGCGGAACGCGCCTACCAGCTCGGCCTGGTCGACGAACTCGCCGCCCCGGAAGACCTGATGGACACGGCCGAGGAAATCGTCCGGGCCATCGTGAAGAACTCCCCCGCCGCGGTGTCGCTGTCCCAGCAGGCCATCTGGGGCTCGCTGGAGATGAGCTACGCCCAGGCCTGCGAGTACGGCTGGGCCCTGCTGCGCATGCACTGGGCGCACCCGGACTCCAAGGAAGGCCCCCGCGCGTTCGCCGAAGGCCGCGAGCCGCGGTGGACGACGGGCGCGCGCGAGGACGGCTGACATGGACTTCGGATTCACCCGCGAAGAAGAGGACTTCCGCAAGGAGGTCCTGGACTTCCTCGCCGACTACCAAGACCTGCAGGGCTACTTCCACCGCGGCGACCACACCGGGGCGGGCCTCCGAGGCCTCTACCGGGCGCTCGGCGAGCGCGGCTGGCTGTCGCTGTCCTGGCCGGAGGAGTTCGGCGGCGCGGGCCTCTCCCCCGCCTACGAGTTCATCCTGTGGGACGAGATGGCCTACGCCCGCGTCGCCCGGCCCCCGATGGGCCCCGGTCTGGTCGCCAAAGCCCTGATGGGCCACGGAACCCCCGACCAGTGCGAGCGCTTCCTGCCGGACCTGCGGCTCGGCCGGATCAACTTCTGCCTCGGCTACTCGGAACCCGACGCGGGCTCCGACCTGGCCTCGGTCCGCACCCGGGCCCGGCGCGCGTCCGACGCCGAATACGTCGTCGACGGCGCGAAGTGCTGGACGTCCAACGCGCATTGGTCCGACTACATCTGGCTGCTGTGCCGCACGGGACCGGCGGACAGCAGGGCGCGCGGGCTCAGCATTCTGATCGTGCCGCTCGACCATCCGGGGGTGTCGGTGTCGCCGATCCCCACCCACGACGGCGGCCGCCTCAACGAAGTGCGGTTCGACGGCGTGCGCGTGCCCGCGGAGAACCGGGTGGGCGAGGAGAACCACGGCTGGCAGGTCGCCGGTTCCGCGCTCGCCGTGGAACGGCACGTGCAGTTCCCGCCGAAGCGGCTGCGCCGCGACTTGCAGGACCTCGCCGCGTGGGTCCGGGACACCGGCCTCGACGGCGACCCGGTGGTGCGCCGCACGCTGGGCGATCTGGCGGCCAAGGTCGCCGAGGTCGAGGCGCTCGGGCTGGCGCTGCTCGGCGAGATCATCAGCGGGCAGCCGTCCGCGGTCCCGGCGGCCTACCACAAGCTGGCCGGCACCCTCCTGACCCAGGACATCGCCCGCGCGGCCCTGGAGTTCGGGTCGCCGGAGGCGCTGGTGAAGGGCACCGACGTGGAGTTCATGTGGCGCCAGGCGATCCTCGAGACGATCGGCGGCGGCACGTCCGAAATGATGCGCGGGCTCGTCGCCCGCCAGGCGTTCGGCTTGGAGCGCTGACCCGCACCGAGACCGGCACCGGGCCGTCCTCCCCCGGGACGGCGGGGTCCAGGCCCGGGTGTGAGGCCCGCCGCGCGCGGCGGGCCTCACGCGGACCGCGGGGTCAGGCGCCGCCGCCGTTGGACTGCGGGGTGCCCGGGGCGAAGGCGCGGAACGAGTAGATGTAGCCGCCGTCCTTGCCGCCGACCGTGATGTAGCCGTCGGTGGTGCCCGGCTTGATGACGAGGTTGCTGACGAGCGGCTCCCAGCCGCGCTCGTCCGGCACCATGATGGTGCCGATCAGGTCGCCGTGGTCGTTCCAGACGAGGATCTTCCCGGTGCCGATCACGACCTGGTAGACGTTTCCGGCGGCGTCGACCGCGTTGGAGTCGAAGCCGTGGCCGCCGATGTTCGCGGTCATCGCCACCCGGCTCTCCACCACGCTCTTGCCGTCCGGCGCGAGGGTGAACAGCGCTTCGCGGCCGGTGCTGTACTCGCCGACCCACAGCGCCGAGTAGTCGGCGTTGAACGAGATGCCGTTCGGCGCGGACAGGCCGCCCTGCAGCACCGTCGGATGGGTGCCGTCGGCGTCGAACCGCACGATGCGGCCGGTCGGGTCCCACGGCGAGCCGTGGTAGTCGGCCACATACATATTCCCGGCCTTGTCGAAGGCCAGGTCGTCGGGGACCATCGTGCGGCCCTCGACGGGGCCGGAGAAGACGGTGGTGAAGCCGCCGCCGTCGGGGTTGAGCCGGTCGATCTTGCCGTTCTTGAAGTCGGTCGCGTAGATCTTGCCGTCGGCCGGGCTGAACTGGAGCGACGAGAAGCCGCTGTCGGCGTCGCGGTAGACCGGGGTGACGGCCTTCGTACGCACGTCGAACTTGAGGATCTTGGGGCCGCCCGCGGGCGCGGTGAGGTCGACGAAGTACAGCTTGCCGTCGGGGCCGAAGGCGGGGCCTTCCAGGACGGTCAGCGGACCGAAGCCGGACGGCGGGTCGAGGTCCGCGACCTTGGCGTAACGCGTCGCGGGGACTTCGCGCGGGCCTTGGCCGCGGCCGGCGGCGTTGCCGCCGGCGCTTTTGCCGTCCGCCGGGTCGGCCATCGCGGCGGTCGTCGCCGCTGCGCCGCCGGCACCGAGCACGATGGCGAAGGCCGCGGCGAGGGCGAGGTTCCTGCGGTTGTTCCCGGCTGTCGTACGGTTCTTGCTGTTCTTGCTGCTCTTGCTTGACGTGCTGTTCTCGGTCACCTCTCCTGTCGGTTGTCCGGTCGTGTGTCCTGTCATGTGTTCTCCCGGTGCCAGGGCTCGGTACCCAGGGGCCCGGCGGCGTGCGTGCGCAGCAGGGCCTTCTGGATCTTGCCGGTCGAGGTTTTGGGCAGGTCGCCGAAGACGACCCGGTGGGGTGCTTTGAACTTGGCGATGCGGTCCCGGACGAAGGCGATCAGTTCGGCTTCGTCCGCCGAGGTCCCGGCGCGGAGTGTCACGAAGGCGACCGGGACTTCGCCCCACTTGGGGTGGGGTGCTCCGACCACCGCGGCGTCGAGGACGGCCGGGTGGCGGGCGAGGGTGTGTTCGACTTCGACGGAGGTGATGTTCTCGCCGCCGGAGATGATCACGTCTTTGGCGCGGTCGCGGAGTTCGACGTAGCCGTCGGGGTGCAGGACGCCGAGGTCGCCGGTGCGGAACCAGCCGTCGGCGGTGCGGGCGGCGGCGGTCGCCTCCGGGTCGCGGTAGTAGCCGAGCATGACGTTGTTGCCGCGCAGCACGATCTCGCCGAGCGTCGCGCCGTCCGCGGGCACGTCCGTGCCGGACTCGTCGACGACACGCACGGGTTCGGCGACGATGTTGGCGATGCCCTGCCGGGCGGTGAGCGCGGCACGGCGTTCGGCGGGGAGGCCGCGCCACTCGGGCTGCGGAGCGCAGACCACGGCCGGGCCGAACGTTTCGGTCAGCCCGTAGAGGTGGTGGATCTCCACGCCCGCGGCGCCGAGTTCGGCGAGCAGGGCGGGGGCGGGCGGTGCGCCGCCCGCGAAGGCCTGCACGCGGTGCTCCCGCTCGGCGGGGAGGGCTGCCGCTGGGTCGGCGGCCAGCATCGCGAGCACGGTGGGTGCGGCGCAGAAGTGCGTGACGCCGTCCTCGCGGATGGCCCGCCAGATCGCCGCCGCGTCGACCTTGCGCAGGCAGTGGTGGACGCCGCCGGCCGCGGTGACCGCCCACGGGAAGCACCAGCCGTTGGTGTGGAACATCGGCAGCGTCCACAAATAGCGGGACGAGGTGTCCAGCTTGGCCTGGTAGGCCATGGCGAGGGCTTGGAGGTAGGCGCCGCGGTGGTGGTACATGACGCCCTTGGGACGCCCGGTGGTGCCGCTCGTGTAGTTGAGCGACAGCAGGGACTTCTCGTCGGCGACGGGCAGCGCGAGGGGGTCGGCGGCGGCCAGCAGCGCTTCGTACGCGTCGGCGCTGCCGCCGGACTCGACGACGGCGGGCCGCAGACTCGGATCGGCGCGCAGCGCGGCGGCGAGGAGGTCGCGGTATTCGGCGTCGACGACGACCGTGGCGGCGCCGCTGTGGCCGAGGATGTACGCGATCTCCGCAGGCGCCAGCCGGGTGTTGAGCGCGACCAGGACGGCGCCCGCGAGCGGGACGCCGTAGTGCGCTTCCAGCAGGACGTGCGTGTTGGGCGCGAGGGCGGCGACCCGGTCGCCCGGCCGTACGCCGTGCGCCGCGAGTGCTCCCGCGAGGCGGGTGCTGCGCTGCCACAGCTCGGCGTAGGTGAACCGGAGTCCGCCGTCCACGACGGCCGGACGGTCGGCGAAGACCGCGGCGGCGCGGGCGGCGAAGGCCGTCGGGGTCAGTTCGGAGAATGCCATGCCGTTCATGCGTCACCGTCCGGCCGTCGGGAGGGGTTGAGGTGGGTGGTCGGGCCGGTCAGGCGGGCGACGGTGCGAAGAACGGCAGCGCGATGTCGTCGGCGACCGGGGCGAACACCACGGACACGGGCATGCCGCAATACACCGCTTCGGGCTCGCAGTTCACCACGTTGGTGAGCATCTGATAGCCCTCGGCGAGTTCGACGATGGCCACGACGTAAGGAACTTCGAATACGGGGGTCTGCGGCCGCCAGACGACGGAGTAGCTGTAGACCTCGCCGCTCCCGGAACTCTCCCGCCAGGTGAGCCGGATACCGAGGCAGTTCGGGCAGAAGTCCTGCGGCTTGAAAATGGCGCGGCCGCAGTCTTCGCATTCCTGGTAGCGCAGTTTTCCTTCCGCGCAGCCTTGCCAGAAAGGGGCGGACAACGGGGTCGGCACCGGAATCGGCCGCTGTGCCGGTGAAGGGGAGGCAGGGTTCACAGGTCACTCCGAGGTCATGAGCAGCAGGCCTTTCGGCCAGTTGGCAAGCGCGATCTTCGCGCCGGGAACCTGGTTGACGTTCGCGGTGCCGCGCAATTGCTGGACGGCGCGGACGACTTTCTGGGTGAGTTGCGAATAGCCGGTGTGCGAGTGCGCCATGACGCCCCCGTCGGTGCAGATCGGGTAGCGGCCGTCGAGGCGGATGTTCTCGGGCGAGAGGATCTGTGCGCCTTCTCCCGGCGCGCAGTATCCGTAGGCCTCGAAGTAGCGGGGGATCTCGTAGGTGAAGTTGTCGTAGACCTCGAAGACGTCGACGTCGTCGCGGGCGATGCCGGCCTGCGCGAAGGCCGCGTCGGCGGCGCGTCGGCCGACCGGGCCGGTGCGTCGGTACGCGGGCGGGTTGACGTACGTCGGACCCCATTCCTCACGGCCGCCGCCGAGCAGCCGGATCGGCGCCGCGGGCAGGTCGCGGGCGCGCTCCATACTGGTGAGCACGAGGGCGCTGCCGCCTTCGGACGTCGTCGCGCAGTCGAGCAGCCGGTAGGGCGAGGCGACCATGCGGGACGCGAGGATGTCGTCGGCGGTGAACGGGCCGCGTCCGTAGTACACGGCGTTGGGGTTCACGGCGCCGTAGTTGCGGATCGTGGCGGGGATGTGCGCGACGTCCTCGGGCTTGATGCCGAACTCGTGCAGGTAGCGCTGGGCGGGCAGGGCCCATTCGACGGCGGTGTGCAGGCCCCACGTCTCGATGAACTCGTTCGTGGGGCGGGTCCACGGCGCCGTCGACGCGCGGTCGGTGTAGAGCGACGCTTGGCCGCTGGCGATCAGCGCGACCGCGCATTCGCCGGACGCGACCGCGAGCGCGGCTTCCAGGACCGCTTGCACGCCGTCCATCTCGTGGCCGATCCAGAAGTGCTCGGCGCCGACGTCGTAGGCGAACGCGGCGCTTGCCTCGGCGTCCAGCCCGACGGTGATGTTGAACCCGTCGACGTCCGCCATGGCGAGACCGGCCTGGGCCAGCGCGCCCTTGGCGGCTTCCAGCGTCACCGACGCCGAGGTCCGTCCCGGCAGCGTCCGCGCCTGCGGCGTGTTGAACGCGCCGACGACGGCGACGCCGTGCAGCGCCCGCCCGATGTCCTTGACCACGGGAAGCCCTCTCTTCTCGACCCCACCCGAAACACGAAAAGAGTATCCTCTTTATCGGCGACCACACAATGGCCGCCGGGCGCCGACGGGGCAGAAACTGCCGTGATCGGTGCCAACCAGGCAGCCTACCGAGGGCTACCATGCCGCAACCCTGGACCTTTGCCAGCTGTTGAGTACACTGAACTTGTGTCGACACGTCGGGCACGGCGTGTTCAGCGGGGGCGTCTCCGGCGCCCCGGCAGCGACTCGCGAAAGGGACGCTCCATGACTTCGCCGGTTCCGCCGCGCCTCGGCGCGGCCGACCTCCTCGGCAGCCTCGCCCTCCCCACCCGGGGCACCGTCTACGACCTGTCGTCGGGCTGGTGGCGGCACATGCCGAGCTTCGCCGGGTATCCGCGCTTCGAGGTGGTCACCTACAACTCGCCGCAAGCGCAGCGCAGCGAGAAGCGCTTCCCCTTCGACGACCCGGAGCGCAACCAGGAGCAGATCGGCTACACGTCCGAGCTGGTCTCCGGCGGCCTGCACACCGGAACGCACATCGACGCGCTGTGCCACATCACGTGCGGCGACAACGACGAATGGCACGGCGGCGTCTCGGCGCGCGACGCGATGGGCAACTACGGCGCGGAAAGCGGCGACGCGTCGGAGCTGCCGGCGATCATCGGCCGGGGCGTGCTGCTCGACATCCCCAAGGCCCTCGGCGTCGACGTCCTGCCGCCGCACTTCGGGATCGGCGAGGAACACCTCCGCCAGGCCGCCGAGGCGGGCGGCGTGGAGATCCGGGACGGCGACATCGTGCTGGTGCGCACCGGGCAGATGAAGTACTGGCCGGACATCAAGAAGATCCGTGCGCTGAGCGACGGCAGCGGCGTCGCCCTCGACGGCGCCCACTGGCTGGTCGCCCAAGGCGCCCGCTACGTCGGCGCCGACACTCTGTCGTTCGAACGCATGCCGTCCCCGGACCCGGCCAACCCGTTCCCGGTGCACGTGTACCTGCTGCACGAGCACGGCATCCACATCATGGAATGGGTGAACTGCGAGGAACTGGCCGCCGACGGCATCACCGAGTTCCTGTTCATGGGCCTGCCGCTGACGATCCGCGGGGGGACGGGGTCACCGCTGCGGCCCATCGCGGTGGTCTGAGGCGGTGGCGCCGACGAGCCCGGTGGCTCCGGCGGCGGCCCGCCGACCGCGAGAATCAGGACCCACCGCACGGGGAGCCACGGGGATAGGACAGGCTCAGGAGAGGGCCGTGGCGGTTCTGCCGGGGAGGGCTGCAATTTTGACCGGACCGCTTGATGGTTGGCAAAGGCTGGCGAACGAGCCGAGGGACTCGACGGACCCGTGGGTCGTCGCCGCCCGGCGCAGATCGCGCAGGTGGGAGGACGGGACAGACGTCCTGGCCGCGCTGGGAGACAAGCCCTACCTGGTCGACGAGCCCACCGCTCGGGACGTGGTCGGGAGATTCGTCGCGGCCGGCTTCGTACGGTTGGACGTCGATGTTCCCGCAGGAGGTGGTGAGCGCGATGTATTGCGGGCGCTGGCCGGGACCTACGATTTCCCGGACTACTTCGGGGAGAGTTGGCCCGCCTACACCGACTGCTATTCCGATTTCGTCGTGGCGGACGAGGGTCCGGTGGTCACCGTCGTGCGAGGGCTCGACGACATGCAGCGCCGTGATCTCCGGCAGTTCATGCGGTGTGTCATGGAGCTGGAGACCACTGCGGAGTTCATTTCCGTCCTCAAGCCGGTAGTCCCCCGGCGCGTGGTGGTCCTGTACGTGGGTGAATGGTAGCCGCACCGAACGCCCTTGATACGGGCACACGTTCGCTCCCACGTACGGAAGCACCTCATATCCGTGCGGGCGCGGCCAGGGCCGTGCACCCACGGTGCACCCACGAAGGAGTTCGGGCGGCAGCAGACACGGCCTTTCCGCCGGTCGAGCCCAGCGTCTACCCCCGCGCCCGGAGCCGGACTCGAACCGGCATTGGCGAGCACTCTGATCTGTGGGTTCGTCGCGACCTGCGGAATCGAAACGAGCCGGTTCCAGCAAGGCAGGAGATCCGACCGAACCGGTTCCGGATGCCCGAGCTGCCCTAGCCTGGGCCCATGAGGGACACAGAAACAGCCTTCAACTCCCTGGACGGGACGGCCTTGTACGGCACGGTCGCCGAGTCCGAGTTACCGGCGTACGGCGCCGCGGTACTCGTTCACGGCTCCGGCGTCACCCGGGAAGAAGGCGGCTTCTTCACTCGCCTTGCTTCGAGCCTCGCCGACGCAGGGGTGCCGAACCTGCGCTTCGACTTGCGGGCGCACGGTGCGAGCGCCGGCCGCGAAGCCGAGCTGACGATCGCCGGCGTTGCCAACGACGTCCGCGCGGCCGTCGACCACGTCCGCCGCTCAACGGGATGGCCGGGGCCGGTGCATGTGGTGTCGGCGTCGTTCTCCGGTGGCGCGTGCGCACGCTTCGCCGGACACCGCCCGGACGACATCGACCGACTCGTGCTGCTGAATCCGCGCCTGGACTACCGTGAGCGGTACACCACCACCCGCCCCGGCTGGACGGACGACTACCTGTCGCCGGAGACGGCCAAGCACCTGGACGCGCACGGCTTCACGGAGCGGTCCCCGTTCGAGCTGGGCCGGGCACTCCTCAACGAAGTGCTGTTGTGGGAGCTGCCATCCGTCCTCGGCGCGGTCCGTTCACCGGTCCTGGTGCTCCACGGCACCGCGGATACCTTCGTCCCCGTCGAGACGTCCCGCCGCCTGCTGCCGCTGTTCGGGGCCAGCGCCGAGCTGGTCGAGATCGAAGGCGCACAACACGGCTTCGCCGTCCACGACGACCCGAAATACCTCGACCCGCAGACACAGGCGTGGCAGCGCGATGTGATCAGCCGGGTGCGCGCCTTCCTCGCCTAACCGCGCCTCAGACCGCCTGCACCCGGTCACGCAATTCACGCACGGCCGGACGGTCGGCATACAAGCCCAGGTGCGCGGCGGTCCGGCGCAGCTCGGCCAGGGCCTGGCCGAACCGGGCAGGGGCCGCGATGCCCAGGGCGCTCATGGCGGCGTCGGCTGCCGCGTCCGGTTCGCGGGCTGCGGCGAGCGCGCCGGCGAGGTGGGCGGTGAAGAACGCGCGGTCGCGCGGAGCGAACGCCCCGTCGGCCAGGTGGCGCTGGAACACGGGGACGGCGCGTTCGGGGTGCCCGGCCTCGCGGTAGCAGATGGCCGTCTGCACCATCAGCCGGTCCGCGGTGAATCCGTCGCCCAGCGGCCCGGTGCAGGTCGGCGGCGCGGTGACCGGGGCAGCCTGGTCAAGGGCGGCGTGAGCCCGGTCGAGGGTGCGCTCCACCGCGGTGAGAGGCGCACCGGCCAACGCAAGGGCGCGGGCCTCCTGTTGCAGGGCTTCCGCGCGTGGGCGCGGCGGCAGGGTCCACGGTCCGGTCGTGGCGCCTCGCGCGAGATCCAGCATGCGCGTGGGCTGCGCCGGGTCTGTCGCTTGGGCCTGCCGCAGCAGGACATAGGCGTGCATCGCGCCGTCGCCGGTCAGCGCGGCCCATTCCTTGGATTGTTGGTGCCAATAGGCGGTGTCGTGTGCGGGGGCGCCTCCGTCTTTGTGGAGCCACCCGGCGAGTTCTGCGCCCCGGGCGCCCAGGCGCAGGAGATCAGCACGTAGGTCTGGGCGGGCGTCGCGAGCGGTGTTGGCGATGACGGCGAGGATTCCGAGCGTCGCGGGTAACGCTCGGCGCGGTCCCATCCGGCCGTCGAGGCCGGCGACGTCGTCCAGCGCGTTGCGCAGGTGCTCGACCAGGGCCTGGTCGCTGTAGCGGCCGGCGTCGCGGGTGGCCGCAGCAAGGTGTTCGAGAGCGTCGACGTCGAAAAGAGGGATCGCGCCGAGGGCGCTGCCGAGGAACGTACGACGACGCACGTCGTCCTCCAAGATCTGTGGTGCTGCAAGCGTTCGTAGTGCACCGACGGAGGCCTTGCCGGGCGAGGTGAACCCCAGGCGATCCGGCACGGTGGCGAACGCTGCTTGCAGAGCAGTAATGCAGTCGGGTCGCGGCCATCCAGGACGACCGGACTCCCACCGCCGGTATGTCCTGGTGCTGACTTCGAAGCTGGGATCACCCAACGCCTCGCGACCGGCCTGGCTGATCCCCTCGGCTGCCTGCTCCTGGGAGTACCAGCCTCGTGCAAGGCGGGCGGCGCGCAGCGCCTCGTTTCCCGGTTCCTGCCGGTCTGCCTTGCCGGTGTCCACGGTGGCCCCCAACTGAACGGACTCATACCGTACATGCAGGTCAACGACTGACGGACCCGTTTCCGGCACGTCAGTTCCAGGACTGCGACGGGCTGCCGGCTGCCGGTGCGGCGCCGGCGGGGCGGTGCACGACGCATCTCCCCCAGCAGCTCGCTTCCCGACGGAATGGCGCCTGCGTCCACGACATCCCTCCCTTCCACGGTGGTTCGGGCATCTGCGCAAGCTCGATCGAAGCAGGGTTTGCCCGGTCCTCCGCACCGGCCACGCACGCGCGGCCGGAATGGCCGCTGAATGGCCGCTCAATGACCTCGTCGCCATACGTAGCGGGGCGTTGACTGGTCGTCACGGCATCCCGGCCAAGGAGCCTGCTCCTCGGAGGACGCCGAGCAGCGCAGCCCCGAAACGCGCCTTCGGAGCTGCCGGCGAAAGCTCCCGCTCTGTCCGCGTGGCCCCCCCACGTCGGGCAGGGCGGGGGCACACCGCGGACCACGACGAACCGAAGGAGCCTGTGACATGAGCAGCGAGGGCATCACGACCGCGCCGGGCGCGGTCCGGGCCCCTGCCCAACGGCCCGCGATCGGCGCTGTCCTCGACACGATCCACGGCCGTCAGGTGGTGATGGACGTCGTCGGCACCGTCGACGACGGCGGAGACCGGGCCACGGTGTACCTGCGTCCTGAGGGTGGCGGCCTGGAATGGTCGGTCTCGCTGTCCTCTTTCTCCTGCCTCTTCGCGACCCCGGGGGGACAGGCATGACGCCACACGGCGCCGCCGGCCTCGCACCGCTGCCCGACGTGTTCCGCGTCGAGCCCACGACGGAGGCAATCGCCAACGCCCGCCGACGCGTCCTCACGGTCGCCAGCACGTGGGACATCGCGCACCCTGACGCCCTCGCAGACCTCGGTCTGTGCGCGATCGAACTCGTCGGCCACTCCCACTACGAGATCGGCGCGGGGTGCAGCGCGCGCCTGTCCGTGAACGGCCCCCGGTTCCGGCTCGAAGTCATCGATGCCGGCATGACGCTCCCGACCGCACCGCATCCAGGGACGGGCCTGTTCGTGGTCGCGCACGTTGCCGCCGCCTGGGGTGCCGAGCCCCACGCGCACGGCCGGGTCCTGTGGTTCGAGGTCGACCTCGAACAGGCCGACCAGTCCAAGCGCCTCGCCGCGCGGATCCGTGCCGCGCTGCCGACCGTGCGCCGCGGCCGCCTCGCCGCGGTCCGCCCGTAGGCGGCGCACCCGAAGCCCGCCGCGGTCCGGTGACTTCTTGCCCCATCCCGGGCCGCGGCGCTCCAGACCCCCGCCCGTCAACCGTCGGGCGGTACAGCAGCACCGACCAGGAAGGTCCCTGCCATGAAGACCGACAAGACCGCAACGAGCGAGGCCGCCCCCGTCACCACCGGCCTGCTCAAGGCCCGCCGCGACATCGTCGCCGCCCGCGCCCGTGGCACCCAGCCGTCAGATGGCGGCAGCACCGGCGTCAG
This sequence comes from Uniformispora flossi, assembly GCF_049534875.1. Lineage (NCBI taxonomy): Bacteria > Bacillati > Actinomycetota > Actinomycetes > Kitasatosporales > Streptomycetaceae > Uniformispora > Uniformispora flossi. Next base: position 183,052 of record NZ_JBMULZ010000007.1, on the reverse strand, counting down.
CGACAGCAACGACTGACCCCCTGCACGGCCGTAGTTCGACGCGGTGCGCCGGAGCAGCGTCCGCTCCGGCGCACCGCGCCTCCGTGTCCATTCCAACCCGAGCGGGAGGACCCACACGATGACGCCCACGTCCATCGCGACGCGCCTCGGCGGGGATGCGTTCCTTGCCCAGACGCTACGGCGCGACTACCGGCACATCCCCGGCAGCCCCGGCGACGCCGAGCACCTGATGACCTGGCACGCGCTGAACACCCTCCTCAGCACCCACCGCCTCGAAGCGCCCCGCCTGCGCGTGGCGTTGAACGGGGACGCCCTCCCCGCACACCGCTACACCCGGCCCGTCACCACCCGCCGTCACACCGTGTGGCACCAGGTGCAACCGGCCGACCTGCACGCGCGGCTGCGGGACGGCGCCACCCTCGTCCTCGACGCGGCGGATGAACTTCACCCGCCGCTCGGCCGGTTCGCCGAGGACATCGAGCGATTCCTCCGTACAGGCGTGCAGATCAACGTCTACGCGTCGTGGACCGGAACCGAAGGGTTCGGCACCCATTGGGACGACCACGACGTGATCGTGATGCAGCTCGAAGGCGCCAAGCGCTGGAGGATCTTCGGCCCGACCCGCGTGCTCCCCATGCACCGCGACGTCGAGTTCGACGCCGGCGCGCCGCCGACCGAACCGATCGCCGAACTCGTCTTGCGGCCGGGCGATCTGCTGTACCTGCCGCGCGGCTGGTGGCACGCGGTCTCCGCCGACCAGGGACTGCACTCGATGCACATCACGTGCGGGCTGCAGACCCACACCGGCGCCGACCTGATCGGGTGGCTGTCGGAGATCCTGCGCACCCACACGGAGATCCGCGCCGATTTGCCCACCCACGACACCCACGAAGAGAAAGCCGCCTACCTCGACCAGCTGCGCAAGCTCGTCACCGACGAACTCCGCGACCCGTCCCTGATCGACCGCTACGCGGCGGCACGCGACGGCGCCGACACCGGCCGCACGCGCACCTCGCTCCCCACTCTCGGCGACATCCCGCCCGACCCCGGTCTGCGCGTCCGCATGACAACCGCACGGGCCCGCCTCCACACCGGCCCGGACACGGTCACCCTCGCCGCCGCGGGCACCGAATGGGACTTCGCGCCGGCCGCCGAACCGATGCTCCGGCTCCTGGTCGACGGCGCCACCGTGACCGTCGCGCAGCTCGCCCAAGCCTCCGGCATCACCGCGCACGACACCGCCGCGGTACTGACCGAACTCGTCTCCGGCCAGGCCGTCACCGTCGAGGCCGCCCCGTGACCGGCCTCGCCCTGGGCACCTACCGCTGCCGCCACGCCGACGCCGCAGCGGCGCACGCCCACGCCGCAGGGGCACGCTGGATCGACACCGCCCCCAACTACCAACACGGCACGCGCACCGCCGCTTGGCCCGGTTCCTCGCCGACCACCCCGAGACCCTGGTATCCACGAAGGTCGGGTTCCTCGCCCCCGGCACCGCCATCGACGCCGCACACGCCGGCGTCGTCGAGCACGCGAACACCGCGCACGACCTCAACCCCGCCTACGTGCACTGGCAGATGGAACGCAACCGCGCCGAACTCGGCCGGGACATCCTGGACACCGTGTTCCTGCACAACCCCGAGCACGGCGCAGGCCCGGACCGCGACGCCTTCCACGCCATGCTGCTCGACGCCTTCGCCGTCCTGGAAGCCGAGGCCGACGCGGGGCATATCCGCGGCTACGGCGTCGCCACCTGGTCGGGCTTCACCGACGGCCTGTTCTCCGTCGCGGACCTCCTGGCCCTCGCCGACCAAGCGGCGCCCGGCGCACACCACCTCACCGCGGTCCAGCTTCCTGTCAGCCTCGTCAATCTCGACCCGATCACTGCATGGCTCGACGGCCGCGGACCCATCGCCGACGCGGCCCGCGCCGGACTCGCCGTCCTCGCCTCGGCCCCGCTCCACGGCGGCGAACTCCCCCCGCTCGTCAACGACGAACTCGCGGCTTACATCCGCCCGGGTCTGACTCCGGCGCGGGCCGCCCTCCATGCGGTCATGTCCTGTCCCGACATCTCGCATGTCCTGCTGTCCGCTTCCACTGCGGAACACTGGCGCGAGGCAGCCGACACCCTTGACCTGCCGCCGCTCCCAACGGAACACCTCCGAAAGGTCGCCCATGTACTCGCCGCCGAGTGACCCGGCCGACGAACAACGCATGATCGACGCACACGAACAGGCCGCCGCCGCACTGGCCGTGAGCTGCCACGGCACACCTGCATGGGGCTGGCTCGGCCGGACCATCAGCCGCCCCGGCACCGACGCCGAAAGCCGCTCCGTGTGGCTGCGCCTGGTCGCCGTCCCGGAAGCCAAGGCCCACGGCAAGCTCTGGGACGGCATCAAGGACGCGGCCGAGGCCTTCGGCGACCTCGACGGCAGGCGGCCCGCCCTACTCGGGCTGTACGACTGGATCGACTGCGACACCGCGTACCGCGCGGATCTCGCCCCGCTCCTGACCGAAGCCGTCTGCTCGGCCAGTCCCCTCCCGCGCCAGGACCTCGCGCTGCCCGATCTGTGGTGGACCACCCTCCGCGACACACTCGACACCGTTGCGAAGACCCCCACGGACCGAACCGCCGTACGCCAGGAATGGGCCGACCGCGTCGTGCCTCAACTCATCGGCGTTCCCTCGCCCCGCCTCGACGACGCGGTGACCGTGCACGGCGACATGCATTGGGCAAACCTCACCACCGGCACTCCGATCATCCTGGACTGGGAAGGCTGGGGCCGCGGCCCGGCAGGGTTCGACGCCGCCATGCTCCACGCCTACAGCCTCGTGCACCCCAAAACCGCAGCCCGCGTCCGCCAGGCATTCCCGATCCTCGACAGCCCGGCCGGCCGCGCCGCGGAGATCGTCGTCACGGCATCCCTGCTGCAGAGCATCGACCGCGGCGACCACCCCGACCTTGCACAGCCGCTCCGGCTCCAAGCCGAGCGGCTGCGCACGCCGGCGGCGTAGGGGCCGCGACGGCGTGCCGAAGGCCCATGCCGCGGCTGCGGCATGGGCCTTCACCTCGTGCTGCGATGTGGCGCCCTCGGTCAGCCCTGGCCCGAAGTGAACAGGTCCAAGTCGTGACGGTTGAAGTGGAGGATCATCTCTACGTCGGTCGCTCTCCCGCTGTGCAGTGGCCGATCGGTTCGGCCGGTCATGCCGAAGCAGCCCCGCCACGGCGTTCCGTCCCCGATCCCCCTCCGTCCGCGTGAACGAAATCCCTCAACCAGCGCCGGCCGACAGCTCCGCAGCAGCCCTCCGGTGCGGCACTTGCCCGCAGGTCAGCGTCACGTAGATCGGGAATTTCAGCGAGCGAGCCCGTTCCCAAGTATCGGGAGCCTCATCGACGGCGTGACCGTGCATGAGGCAGATCCGCAGGTGGTAGCGGCCCGTCATGACGATGCGGGTGCCTGCGGAGCCGATATTGGCGGCGCCGGTCTACAGGCTGACCGCTGCCGGAGTCTTCGAGCCGAAGTGGGACGGCTTCCGCGTCCCGCCGACACACCCTGCCGATGGGCCACCGCAGTTGCTGTCCCGGCGGGGCACCCAGCTGCGGGGTCACCGCTGCGGCCTGTCGCGGTGGGGTGAGGGGGCGTTCGGCTGCCTCAGTCGTCCACCACCACGATGCGGCAGGCACGCAGGGTGTCGGCGGGGACCGCCAACCGTCGGCGGCCCGCGTCCCGGTGGGCGAGGAGGGCATCGTCCCAGCCTCCGCCGCGGAGTTGCTCAGGTGAACTGAGGACGTCGTGGTCCGTCCGGCCCGTGCAGGCCAAGTGGCCCGGGTAGCCGTAGGGCAGGCGTTCCGTGCGCCACCCCGGCCATGCGGCTACCAGCCGCTCCTGCGCGGCCGGGGGAACCGCGTCCGCCGTCCAATAGCGCAGACGCCGGGATGCCGTGTCGAGGACCGCGCCCGCGCTTCGGCCGATGGTGGATTCGTCGGGCAGCGGGTACGGGGCTTCGGCCGACAGCGCCGGAACCACCGCCTCGCCGTGGCGGGTGAGCCAGCCGGCGACGTCCCAGTACTCCAGGCGGTAGTCCAGCACCACGTTGTCGGGCCGGACGACACTGACGACCGAGCAGCCGGAATGGAACCAATCCGCGGAAGACTCCGCATACTTCACGGTGATCTCGGACCGCCCGGCGTCCCACCCGACAAACCACTCGTCGCGCGCACACAGGGCGGCGAGCGGGATGTCCGCCGGAGCCGGGTCGTCGGGCGCCACGGCGGGTGCGGCCTGCGGCACGGCGTCGAGAAGCCCCTGTCGGCCTCCCCACGCGTAGCCGACATCCCAGCCCGACCACACCGGGGCCGCCGCGACCCACGCCGCGAAGCTGTCGGCGTGGGCGGCACTGTGCAGGGACATTCCGCATTGAAAGTGGCGCACACGGCGTTCGACCATGTCGATCGCGACGGCCCGGCAGTGCCAGCCGTCGACGAAGTCGGCAGCGCGTCCGTCGTCCGTCGGCATGCCGGTGCGGCGGATCATCTCCAGCATGCCGTCGACGTGCTCCGCACGGCCGAGATCCCACCAGCTGTGCTTCTCCGCGGTGACCAGGCATCTGCCATCCGCATCACGGAGGATGAATGCCGTCCGACAGCTCATCTCGCGAACGCTACGCCACGCCCGGCGGAAGCCGGGACTGCCCCGGGCGCGCTTGCGCCGAGACGGTCGCAGCCGCCGGACCGACCCGGCTCACTCCCGCTCGTCGGCCGCTTCGTCGTCCAGGAGGGCGGCGATTGCCTGCAAGTGGCGCCGCATCCGGTGCTGGGCGAGCGCGGCGTCGCCGCCGACGATGGCCTCCACGATCGCCTCGTGCGCCTCGTGCGAGCGCAGCGCTCCTTCGCGCAGGCCTTCGTCGGACTGTTCGCCCGACTCCCACTCCTGCTGCACCATGTCCTGGTCGAGCTGCGCGAGCACCTCGACGAACAGGGTCAGCGCCGGGTTCCCCGCGAGTTCCGCGATCACGCTGTGCAGGTTGCGGGCATGCCCGAGGGTGACGCCGCGGTCGATCAAGTCCCGTTCGGTGGCCAGCGATTCGGTCAGCCGGGCGATGCCCGGCTCGGTGAGTTTCTCCGCGGCGGCCGTCACGCCCGCGAGTTCGAGGGCCATCCGGGCGTCGAACAGTTGCCGGCGGCTGACCGCCGCGCGGCGCAGATAGACGCGCGCGGCGTCGCGCACGATTCCCGGGTCCGGTTCGGTGACGACGAGGCCACCGCCGGGGCCGCGCCGCATGCGGGCCATCTGGTGGTGCTCGACGAGGCGTACGGCTTCACGGAAGACCGCCCGGCTCACCCCGTACCGCTCGATCAGCTCGCGCTCGGACCCCAGGACGGTGCCGGTGCTCCAGCCCGACGAGACGATGTCCTTCTCGATCCGCGCGGCCACCGTCTCGGCGAGCCGCTGACTGCCTCCCTCCTGCATACGCCGTGCCGCCCTTCCCACGAAAAAGGATACTTATTCAGGGGTTCATCCTAGCGAATCCGGGCCTTTGCTGCCGTTGACCGCAAGATGAGTCGCCTTATCAGGCCTGCAGCCGCAGGGGCTCAGTCCGGCAGGCCTGCGCCGGCGATGCGCAGCGCGAGTTCGCCGTACTCCCACACCACGGCATCCTCGCCGATCTCGCCGTCCTCGCGGAACCACACCGCGACACCCATGCCGAGGTCCAGGATCGCGTACGACGTCAGCCGCGCGGACGCGACCCGGAACCGGCCCGCCTCCACCCCGGCGTTCACCAGTTCGCGGAAGCCCGACTCGTACGCCGCGCGCAGCGCGAGCACGTCGGAGCGGTGCGGCTCCTGAAGGCTGCGCAGCTCGCGGGTGCCGACGAACGCCTCCTTGCGGTGCCGGGCGTGGTAGCGCACGTGCGCCTCGGTGGCCCTGCGCAGCCGTTCGACCGGATCTGCGGTGGTGGCGACGGCGGCGCGGTGCAGTGCGAGCAGGTCGTTCATCGCCCTGGTGATGAGGCCGGCCAGCAGGTCCTGCTTGGAGGCGACGTGCTTGTAGAGGCTGGGGCCGCGGATGCCGACGGCGGCGCCGATGTCCGCCATGGTCGTCGCCTCGTAGCCCTGCCGGGTGAACAGGTCGAGCGCGGCGGCGCGGATGTCGTCGGACCGCGGCGAACCGGACACGGATTGCCCTGCCTTTCCGGAAGCTATTTCTTGCTAGCTCAAGCATCGTGTTGGCCATCTCATAATATCCCGCCGCCTTGCGGTGCCTCCTGTTATGTTCGGCTAATACCCGTTAGCCGACGTGTCAGCGTGGAGGGTTCCATGGCAGTCGATCTCACCCCCGGTCCGGTCGCGGCCGAACTGGCGCGGCGCACCGCGCGGTTCGTCCGGGACACCGTCGTCCCCGTCGAGGAGGCGAACGGCGGCGTGCTTCGCTCCGACGACGAGCGGTGCGAACTCCAGGCGGCCGCCCGCGCCGCGGGGGTCTTCGCCCCACACGTCGCCTCGGAGTTCGGCGGCCACGGGCTGGACATGCGGGACCGCGCCTTCGTGTTCGAGGCGGCCGGCTACTCGCTGCTCGGCCCTCTCGCGCTGAACTGCGCCGCGCCCGACGAAGGCAACATGCACATGCTGGAGGCCGTCGCGACTCCCGCGCAGAAGGAGCAGTACCTGCGTCCGCTCGCGACGGGCGAGACGCGTTCGTGCTTCGCGATGACCGAACCGGCCCCGGGCGCGGGCTCGGACGCCTCCGCGCTCGCCACGAAGGCCACGCGGGTGCCGGGGGGTTGGCGTATCGACGGACACAAGTGGTTCATCACCGGCGCGGACGGTGCGGGCTTCGCGATCGTGATGGCGCGGACGTCGGGGGCGCCGGGCGAGGCGGGCGGGGCGACGATGTTCCTCGTCGACGCGGGCAACCCGGGCATGAAGATCGTCCGGCACATCGAGACACTGGACGAAAGCCTCTTCGGAGGCCACGCCGAGATGGTGTTCGACAACTGCGTCGTGCCGGACGACGCGGTACTCGGCGAGGTCGACGAGGGCTTCGCGTACGCGCGCGTCCGCCTCGGCCCGGCCAGGGCCACGCACTGCATGCGGTGGCTCGGCATCGCCCGGCGGGCCCAGGACATCGCGGTCCGGCGCGCCTCCACCCGCGAACTGTTCGGCTCCCGGCTCGCCGAGCTGGGCATGGCGCAGCAGATGATCGCGGACAACGAGATCGACATCGCCGCCGCACACGGCCTGATCCTCCAGGCGTGCGCGGACCTCGACCTGGGCGGCCCGTCCGGGCATTCGACGTCGATCGCGAAGACGTTCTGCGCGGAGGCGGTCTGGCGGGTCGTCGACCGGTCGCTGCAGATCTGCGGCGCGCTCGGGGTGTCCGGCGACGTGCTGCTCGGGCGGTTCCTGCGCGAGGTAAGGCCGTTCCGGATCTACGACGGGCCGTCCGAGACGCACCGGTGGACGATCGCCCGCCGCGTGGTGCGCCGGCTGGATGCGGAGGACGCCCGATGAGCGGGGCGGTCACGGTCGACGGACTGGACCTGCCGGCCCTGGAACGGTTCTTCGCCGACCACGTGCCGGAGTTCGACGGCGGCCTGCGGGCCGAGCTGATGCACGGCGGGCGGTCGAACCTGACGTACCGGCTCACCGACGGGCACCGGACGTGGGTGCTGCGGCGCCCGCCGCTGGGCGGGGTCACGCCGTCGGCGCACGACATGGCCCGCGAGTACCGGGTCGTCGACGCGCTCGCGGGCAGCGCGGTGCCCGTGGCGCGTGCGGTGGTGTTCGGGCCGGCGGAGGTGCTGGGGGTTCCGTTCGCGGTGTTCGACCACGTCGCGGGCGCGGTGATCAGGACCCCCGAAGACCTTCATGCGCTGCCCGACGCGCGCATCGCCGATTGCGCGTTCGCGCTGGTGGACACGCTGGCCGGCCTGCACGCCGTCTCCCCCGACGCGGTCGGCTTGGCCGGCTTCGGCCGGGCGGAGGGGTACCTGTCCCGGCAGATCCGCCGCTGGCACGACCAGTGGCAGCGGGTCCGTACCCGCGAACTCCCCGACGTCGACAAGCTGCACGCGCGGCTGGCGGAGGCGTGCCCGGCGGAGAGCGGCGCGTCGATCGTGCACGGCGACTTCCGCATCGACAACGCGATCCTGGCCGCGGACGACCCGTCGGACATACGCGCCGTCGTCGACTGGGAGATGGCCACTCTCGGCGACCCGTTGGCCGACCTCGGCCTGCATCTGGCCTACGCCAACCCGGCCTTCGCCCCGGTCCTGGCCGATGCGGCGGCGTCGACGAGCCCGCGATTGCCGTCGCCGGACCGACTGGCCGATCGCTACGCGGCCACGAGCGGCCGCGACGTCCGCGACCTGGGGTTCTACACCGCGCTGGGCCTGTTCAAGGTCGCGGTCATCGCCGAAGGGATCCACGCCCGCCACCGACAGGGGCTGACCCGCGGCACCGGGTTCGGTTCGGTGGGCAGTGCGGTGGAGCCGCTGACGGCAGCCGGGTTGCGAGTCCTGGGAGGCAACGCATGACCATCCTCGACACCTTCCGTCTGACCGACCGCGTAGCCATCGTCACCGGCGCCTCCTCCGGCCTGGGCGTCGTCTTCGCCCGCGCTCTCGCCGAAGCCGGCGCCGATGTGGTGCTCGCGGCACGGCGTACCGACCGCCTCGCGGAGGCCGCCGCATCGGTCGAGGAGGCCGGACGTCGGGCCTTGTGCGTCGGCACGGACGTTTCCTCACCCGAGCAGTGCCGTGAACTCGCCGCCGCGGCAGCCGACTTCGGCCCGGTCCGGGTCCTCGTCAACAACGCCGGCGTCGGCACTGCGGTCCCCGCCGCCCGGGAGACTCCCGAGCAGTTCCGGGCCGTTCTGGACGTCAACCTCTCCGGCGCCTACTGGATGGCCCAAGCCGCCGCCGACGTCATGCCCGAAGGCGGGTCGATCGTCAACATCTCCAGCGTGCTCGGGCTCGTCACCGCGGGTCTTCCGCAGGCCGCCTATTCGGCGTCCAAAGCCGGGCTGCTCGGGCTGACGCGCGACTTGGCCGCGCAGTGGAGCACGCGCCGCGGAATCCGGGTCAACGCGATCGCGCCGGGGTTCTTCGCGTCCGAGATGACCGACCAGTACAAGGACGGCTATCTGGAGGGCCAGATCGCCCGGCTCCCCATCCCCCGCCTGGGCGACGCGCGCGAACTCGCCGCCGCCGTGGTGTTCCTGGCGTCCGACGCCGCCGGCTACACGACCGGCACGACGCTGACGGTGGACGGGGGGCTGACGATCTCCTGAGGTTGGGTGGAGCGGGGGTGGGCTGGGGCGGGGCCGCGGTGGGTGCGGGGCCGAGGCCGCGGCGGGGCTCGCCAAGGCTCGATAGTTATGCGCATAATAGTTATGCGCATAACCAAGAGCGAGGAGCCCCGCCATGCCCATCACCCGCGCCGACGACACCGCCGGCTTCGAGCCCAGCGCTCTCGACTGGGTCCGCGACCACGTCGCTCGGATCATCGACACCGGCACCACCGACGGCGTGACGATCCAGGGCCTGCCGACCGTGCTCATGACGTACCGCGGAGCCAAGACCGGCAAGCTTCGCAAGACGCCGGTCATGCGCGTCGAACACGACGGCCGGTACGCCGCGGTCGCCTCGAAGGGCGGCATGCCGGAGAACCCCCACTGGTACGCCTCCGTGGCCGCGGAGCCCGTCGTCGAGCTGCAGGACGGCACGGTCACGCGCACGTACCGCGCCCACGAGGCGTCCGGCGCGGAGAAGGAACTGTGGTGGGCGCGCGCGGTCGAGGCGTACCCGGACTACGCCGTGTACCAGCGCAACACCGACCGGCAGATCCCGCTGTTCGTCCTGGAGCCGACGGAACCGGTCGAGGCGGTCGAGGCGGTCGAGGCGGTCGAGGCGGTCGAGCCCAAGGTCTCTTGACTCGGTCACACACCCGTGCCACCCTCCGGAGACATCAGGAATTTCCTTAACTTCCGGAGGCCGGCACTGTGTCCCCTGCGTCCCCCACCATCACGCCGATGCCGCAGGCGCTCGGCGCCGTCGTCACCGGACTGCCCGAGACGTTCGACGGCGCCGTCGCCGCGCAGCTCAACGACGCGTGGATGCGGCACCAAGTCCTGTTCTTCCCGCAGGCCCACCTGGACGACGAGCGGCTGATCGCCCTCGGCTCCCTCTTCGGCAACCTCGCGGCCACCAGTCCCGGCCGCGCCGACGACCACCGGCAGCAGACCGTGCTCGGCGCGCACGGCGAGATCCTCGAGATCGACGCCGACAAGGAACGCGCCAACGCCTGGCACACCGACGTCACCTGGGCCGAAACTCCGCCCACCGGCGCGCTGTTGTCGATGCGCACCTGCCCGGAACGCGGCGGCGACACCATGTGGCTCGACCAGTACCGCGCCTACGAGACGCTGTCCGAGCCGGTCCGCACCCTCGTCGACGGCCTGCGCGCCGTGCACGGCCGTCCGCCGTCCACCGGCGAGCACACCCACCCGGCCGTCATCACCCACCCGGTGACCGGACGCCGCGCTCTGTTCGTCAACCGCGGCTGGACCACCCGCTTCGAAGGCATGTCCTCGATCGAAAGCACCGGACTGCTCCGCATGCTGTGCGACCACGCCGAACGCCCGGAGAACACCGTGCGGTGGACGTGGACGCCCGGCGACGCCGCCCTGTGGGACAACCGCTGCACGCAGCACTACGCCGTCAACGACTACGGCACCGCCAAGCGCGTCCTGCACCGCGTCACGATCTTCGCGCCCGCCGCGTGACCGCCGACTCGCGCGTCGCCCCGGGTACGCCCACCCGCACCCGGCAGCCCCGGGCCGACGCCGCCGACACCCGCGAGGCGCTGCTGAGCAGCGGCGCCCGGCTGATCGCCCGGCACGGCCTCGGCGTCCCGGTGACGCAGATCCAGGACGCCGCCGCCCAACGCAACAAGTCCGCGGTGCGCTACCACTTCGGCTCCGTCCTCGAACTCGCCCTGGCGGTCACCGCACGCCACGGCCAACAGGTCGACGCCCGCCGAGCCGTGGCCCTCGACGTGTTCCACGAACGCTACGCACCCCCCGGCACCGACGACGGCCGCCCGCACGCCGAACTGGCCGTCATCGTCGACCTCCTCGTCAGCCCCGCGGCCGAGGAACTGCACACCGCACAAGGCCGCGACTACCTGCGCCTGCTCCCGCAGGTGTCCCACCTGGCCCAAGTCCGCTCGGGCGCGCCCGCGGCCCCGCCCGCCGTCGTGCGCACCTTGGCCTTGCTCCGGGACCACCTCGACCGCTCCGGCGTGTCCGACATCGACGAACGCCTCGCCCTCGCCGTCCAGATGCATGCCGCGGTGATGGCCGACCGGGCCCGGCGGATCGACGAGGGCGCGGACGGCGAACCGGCCGCCGAAGTCCACGGCGGGGAGAGGAAGATCGCACCCGATCACGACGGCTTCGTGCGGTTGGTGACGGGGATGCTCGCGCGGGCGCTGGGGGCGGGCTGAGGCCTGAGGGCTCTTTGGCGGACGGCCGGTCCCGTGGCGTCGTCAGCACGACCAACGCGTTACGTAGTCAGTACGACCAATGCCCCGGCGATCAGCCAGCCCCAGCGCAGCAGGGCGAGCGGCGGCCGTCCGTGCGTGATCCCGCCGAGCAGCAGGAATCCGCACAGCCACACCACCGCCGCGCCGCCCGCACCGGCAACTCCGAGGAGCACCAGCAGAACCACGTAGCCGACCGCGGCAAGCACCAGCATCGGGATGGTCATCGCCAGGTACTCGCCGAGGCCCGGCTCTCGGCGCACGTACTGGAAACGTGCGGTCGGACGCCGCATGTCGGTTCCCCTTTCCGGTTCGCCCCCTCACGATCGACTGCCCCGCTTCGCACGGAACACGCGTCGGCGGCGTTCGGACCGCGCACAAATCCGCGGCGACCGGACAGCGGGCGCTTCACACTTCCCGTCGGTGGCGCGGGCTTGGCTAGGGTGATCGCCGTGACGGGGACCGCGGGGCTGTTGATCGGCGGACGGTACCGGCTGGTCGAGCCGGTGGGCCAAGGCGGCATGGGCCGGGTGTGGCGCGGCCACGACGACGTCCTGGACCGCGATGTGGCGGTCAAGGAAGTCCTGTTCCCCGCGGGTCTGTCGGACGAGATGCGCAACCGGCTGACCGCCCGCACCACGCGTGAGGCGAAAGCCACCGCACGGCTCCAGCACCCCGGCATCGTCACGGTGTTCGACGTGGCCGAGCACGACGGAGCGCCGTGGATCGTCATGGAACTGGTCCGCGGCCGCTCGCTCGCCGCGCACCTCGCCGAGCAGGGCCCGGTCGACTGGCGGCGAGCCGCGGTGATCGGCGCCGACCTGGCCGACGCGCTCGCCCACGCCCACACGGCCGGGGTGGTGCACCGCGATCTGAAGCCGGACAACGTGCTGATGGCCGGCGGCCGTGTCCTCCTCACCGACTTCGGCATCGCCCGGGTCCTCGACGACGTCGGCCAACTCACCAGCACGCACGCGGTGATCGGCACGCCGCACTACATGTCCCCGGAGCAACTCGAAGGCCGACCGGTCGAACCGGCCACCGACCTGTGGGCCTTGGGCGCCACGCTGTTCACGGCCGTGGAAGGCCGGCCGCCCTTCGACGGCCCGACGTTGACCGCCGTCCTCACCGCCGTCCTGACGGCCCCCCTGCCCGAGGCTCCGCATGCCGGGCCGCTGGCTGAGGTCTTGGTGGCGCTGATGGCCAAGGAGGCGCGGCAACGGCCGGATGCCGAGGAGTCGTTGAGGCTGCTCCGCGGACTGCCGGACGCGGCGGGGCGCCCCGCCTCGAACGCGGCGAGTGCCACGACCGGTGCGGCGACGACGCCCGCCGCGCGCCGCGCGCCGCGCACCACCCCCGGCGCCGCCCCGGCCCGAGCCGCCGTGACGGTCCCCAACCCACGAGCCACGCCCACGCTCCCTTCTGCGCCTCCTCCACCGCATCCCACCGAGCCGGCACCCGGCACCCCTTCGGCTTCGCCCGGACGCGCGCCGTCCCGACGCACGGTCCTCATCGGCGGCGGTGCGGCCCTGGCCGCGGCCGCAGGCGGCCTTGTCCTCGATCGGTGCGCGGGCGGCGCAACCAAGGACACATCGTTGTTCCGGCTGACCGCGAACAGCGACCCCGTCCTGTCCGTCGCGTTCAGCCCCGACGGGCGCACACTCGCGACCGCGGGCGGCGTGTTCCACACCACCGCGGGCGCGGACTACGCGATCCGGCTGTGGGACCTCGCAAGCCGTTCCGTGGCCGCCACTCTGACCGGACACGGCGACCAAGTACAGTCGGCCGTCTTCAGCCCGGACGGCAAGCTCGTCGCAAGCGTCGACGTCGGCACGCAGGTGCGGTTGTGGGACGTCGCCACGCGCTCGCTCTTCGCCACCCTCGATCTCAAATTCGACAACGTCTGCTCGCTGGCGTTCAGCCCCGACGGCACGCTCCTGGCCGGCGCCAACGGCTACCGGCTCCAACTCTGGAGCGTGATCACCCGAGAGCCGGTCGACAGCTTGTCGGGAGCGGACCACAACAACGAGCTGTACTCGGTGGCGTTCAGCCCGGACGGCAAGCTCGTGGCCTCCGGCGGCGCGGACTGCAGCGTGCGCGTGTGGCATGTCGGCACACGCGAACAGGTCGCCCTCCTCACCGAGCCCACCCGCAGCGTGTCCGAGTTGGCCTTCAGCCCCGACGGCAGGTTCTTGGCCGCAGGCTGCGGCGATGCCACCCGGCTGTGGGACGTCGGCACCTGGACAATCACGGCCACGCTCGCGCACAAGTGGACCGCGTCGGTGGCCTTCACCCCTGACAGCACCGTGCTGGTCACCGGCGGCGACGACGGCAACGTGGTGCTGTGGGACGTCCCTTCCGGCCGACGCGTCGCCACGCTGACCGGGCACACCGACGACGTGCGCGCGGTCGCCGTCAGCCCTGACGGCACCCTCATAGCCAGTGGTGGCCTCGACGGAACGACGCGGATGTGGAACCGGGTCCGATGACCGGGGCGGCGACACACCGCCCACCCCGGTCTCACGTATGCATGCTCTGCCCCGGCGGTCCTTCCCCCGTCAGCCGGGCAAAGACCACCACATTGCCCGTGTAGCCCTGCTTCTTGTCGTACTTGCCGCCGCACGTCAGGATGCGGAGTTCGGCGAAACCCGTGCCGCCGTAGACCCGTTCGACGGGGAAGTCGGCTTTCTTGAAGACCTGGATCCCGTACACCGTGAACACCGCGGTGCTGCCGTCCTGGCGGGCGACCCGGATCGTGGTGCCCTTGTGCAGCGTCGCGATGTCGTAGAACACCGCCCGGCCGCCCTTCGCGTCGACGTGGCCGACCACGACGGCCGTGCCGAGCGCCCCCGGGGTCGGCGAACCCGTGTACCAGGCCGCCAAGTTCGCGTTGTCCGGCGGCGGCGCGGCGACCGTGCCGTCGGCCGTGAGGCCCACCGTCCCGACCGGCGCCTCGACGCGCACCATCGGGATGCTGATCCGCGTCGGCGGCGATGCCGCCATCGGCGGAGCGGGCCGCATCTCGCCGGCCGCACTCGCCGGGGCCATCGGCGCCGCGCTGTCCGGGCCGGGCGGCCGTACGCCGGTGCTCGGCGCGGGCGGACCGCCGTGCGCGGTGAACCCGTCGACGGCCAGGCTGCCCCCGAAGCACACGGTCACCAGGACGAGCCCCACCACGGCGAGTCGGCCGCGGCGGGTGAGCCTCAGCCCGTTCCGGCGCCCGCGGCGCGTGAGCCGAACGCGGTCGGGCCGCCCGCGGCGCGGCGAAGGCCGCCGCCGCGCCCGGGTCACGGGGCGCGCCGGCGGCCTTCCCGGGCGCGGACGGCGCGGGGCCGATCCAGGCGTCACTACGCGGTGTTCCTCGTCAGCCGTCGCTGCGCCGCCCGCGCCGCAGCAGCCAGACGCCGCCGCCGAGCGCGGCCGCCGCGATCGCCACGCCACCGACCGCCTTCACCGGGTCCGAGCCCGAGACGGTGCTGCCCACACCGGTGTCGGCGCCGCCCGCGGGCACGACGTTGCCGAAGACGTCGGTGTTGGTCGGCGTGTTCGGCGGCGGGGTCACACACGAGACCTTGAAAACCTTGTGCTTGCCGGCGCCGTTCTCGCCTTCGAACGTCCAGGTGAGCTTGTACTGCCCGTTGGGCAGCGACAGCGCGGCGGTGTGGCCGGTGCCGTCGAGCAGCGTGATGGTGCCTTCGAGGTGCCCGGTGCCGCTGTTGGCGGGCTGCGGGTCGATCGTCCAGCCGACCTGCTGGAGCGTGTCGAAATTGAACGCATCCAGGTAGAAGCGGCAGACCTTGGGTTCGTTCCGTTCGTCGTCCACCGGCGTGGTCGTCGCGTGGATCTTGACGTCGCCGTTGTCCCCGGGCGCCGCCGAGGCAACCGCCGGGAACAGCACGACCGGAGCGAAGGCGGCAGCACCCACGACCGCGGCGGCCAGCCGTCTGCGGCGGATCGCGCGGGCGTGTCGGGGACGTCGCGGACGTCGGGGCTCTCGGGGACGGATGTCGGTGATCACGTGGTGCTCCTGTCGGCGGGCCCCCGGCTTGGTCATACAGGCCGACTATCCGATTCACGCCACCCGTGGATCGGCAGAGGACACGGCGACACGCACGAGTTCCGTCGGATGGAGGAGCGGGCACGAGGATCACCGAATCGGCCTGCCGCCGCACGGGGGCAGGTCCGCACACACCGCCCGCTTGCTTTGCCCGTTCCCGCTATTGCCCCACGCGGCCGTCGATGCACTCGCGCAGCAGGTCGGCATGGCCGCAGTGCCGGGCGTACTCCTCGATCCGGTGCACCATCAGCTCCCGCACCACGACCTGGTCCCGGCCCACCTTCGCACCCAGGTCGGCGAACCCGGCCACCGCGGCATCGGTCGCGGCCTGCTCCCGCGCCAGGTCGCGGTAGGCAGCGTCCACCATCGCCTGGTCGGCCTCGGCCACGCCGTCGAAGTCCGCACCCCTCGCGCCGTACAGCTTCGGCAGCGGATCAGTACCCTCGGTGATCCAGTTCCGCCAGTCCACCTCGACCTCGGCGAGATGCCGCAGCAAACCGAGCAACGACATCGTCGACGGCGGCACCGACCGCCGCGCCAACTGCTCCGGGCCGAGGCCGTCGCACTTGAGGAGAAGCGTCATCCGGAAGTTCGCGAGATAGTCCAGCAGCGTGGCCCGCTCGCCCTCCGGGGCGGTCTCGCTGCGCGGGTCGTCGTCGGGATCCATCCACATGTCGGGGTAGACAGTGGCCTGGGTCCATCGCTCGGGCTCGTGGCTCATGCCCGCCATCCTTCGCCGCGGGCTTTGCGGACGCCAGCGGAATATCCGCTCTCGACCGGTATGGCGGACGGTGGCTTTTGTGCCCGCAGCTGCCGGGCAGCTACATCGCGGCCGAGCGGTAGTCCGCCAGTGCGTAGCCGTAGGCGATGCCGATGGGTTCGTCGTCCTCCTCGGTCCGGGCCAGCGGGGCCCGGAAGGTGGGCTTCCTGGTCTGCGAACGGAAGCGGCGGAAGTTGGCGTCGACGTCGACGGAGGTCTTGGTGTAGGGGGGTTCGGCAAAGGCTTCGGCGTAGACGAGCCGGATGGCGTCTTCGGCTTCGGCGGCGTGGGGCCCGTCGAGTCGTTCGATGCGGATCATGTGGCCTCCGCGAGGCGGTGGTGGAATTCCCCGTCGCAGGCAGGCGCTGGTCAGGTTCGACGCGCTGATGCCCGCGCACTCGTCGTCCGGGACGAACAGACTCAGTCGGTGGGTAGTCGGGTACGTGCCGCGACCGCAGAGCATGTCGATGCGGGTCCTCGACCAGTCGATCTGGTCCTCTCCGGACCGCAGGCGGCTGAACCGGTCACGCCATTCCGACGCGTCTTGCGTCTCAAGAACGACTACCCAGCGGCCCGTACCAGGTGCGGTGCGGGCCGCGAACCGCCTGTACTCGTCCTGCTTCTTGCGCTTCCTCTTCTGTTGCCCCGGCATTGCCCCAGCTTCGCGGACAGCTGCCGCGGTCGTCTACGTGCTGACCGCGAGGAGCGGCCGCTCACCACCCAGGTGTCGGAACGCGTGCTCGCCCGCTGATCCGAACGCCTTACGGACCCGTGACGTCCCGCCCCGCCTACACCCCTCGCCCCCGATTCGGGCCTAGCGTCGCGTCCATGAAGGTTCTGGTCACCGGCGGTGCCGGGTTCATCGGATCGCATGTCTGCGAGGCCCTGCTCGCCGCGGGCCACGAGGTGCGGGTGCTCGACGCGTTGCTGCCCGCCGTCCACCGGAGCCGTCCGACGATGCCGGGGGACGTGGAGTTCCGGGAGGGGGACGTCCGCGATTCCGAGACCGTCGCGGAGGCGCTGCGCGGTGTGGACGCGGTCAGCCACCAGGCGGCGATGGTCGGTCTCGGGCTCGACCTCGACGACGCGCCGGACTACGTCGGCTGCAACGACCTGGGCACCGCGGTCCTGCTCGCCGCGATGGCCCGCGCCGGAGTGGATCGGCTCGTGCTCGCCGGGTCGATGGTCGTGTACGGCGAAGGCCGCTACACCTGCGGCGAGCACGGCGCCGTCGTGCCCGGTCCGCGGCCGGCCGCGGATCTGTCCGCGGGTCGGTTCGAACCGCGTTGTCCGCGCTGCGGCGCGGAGTTGGCGCCGGGGCAGGTCGGCGAGGACGCGGCGCCGGATCCGCGCAACGTGTATGCCGCGACCAAGCTGGCGCAGGAGCACTTGGCCGCGGCGTGGGCGCGTACCGTCGGAGGTACGGCGACGTCGCTGCGCTATCACAACGTGTACGGGCCGCGGATGCCCCGCGATACGCCGTACTCCGGTGTCGCGTCGATCTTCCGGTCGGCGCTGGCCGCGGGCATCGCCCCGCGCGTGTTCGAAGACGGCGGCCAGCGGCGCGACTTCATCCATGTCTCGGACATCGCCGCGGCCAACGTCGCCGCGCTCACCCGCGCGACCACCGAGGGCAGCGCAAGCCCGGACGGATCCGGCTTCCGCGCCTACAACGCCGGCACCGGACGCCCGCACACCGTCGGGCAGATGGCCGCGGCCCTCGCCGAGGCGCACGGTGGCCCCACCCCGGTCGTCACCGGCCAGTTCCGGCTCGGCGACGTCCGGCACATCACCGCGTCACCCGCCCGCCTGGAAACCGAGCTGGACTGGCGGCCTCGGGTGGCCTTCGAGGACGGTATGCGGGAGTTCGCCGCCGCACCCCTCCGCTGAAGCAGGCGCAGCAACTGACACGGACACACCAGGTCACGCCGGCAACCGCATCTCGAACCGGCACCCGCCGCCCACATTCACCACGTCGACCGTCCCGCGATGTGCCTCGACGATCCCGCGCACGATGGCCAGCCCGAGTCCCGCGCCGCCGTCCGGTCCCGGTGTGCGTGCGTGCGAGCCGCGCCAGCCGGTGTCGAATACGCGCGGCAGGTCGTCTTCCGGGATGCCGCCGCACGCGTCGGTGACGGTCACCAGCACGTGGTCGTCCGCGAGGCGTTCCACGCCCACGGCGACCGTGCCGTCCGACGGGGTGTGCCGGATCGCGTTCACCAGCAGGTTGGTCAGCGCCCGCGACATCTCCTTGCTGTCCACGTGCACCGGGACGGCGGCAATGCCGCTGTCCTCCAGGCGTACCGCCCGGGACCGGGCCAGGACCTCGGTCCCCGCGAGCGCGTCGCCGACCAGGTCGTACAGGGACACCCGGGATACCGACAGCTGCAGGGCGCCCGCCTGGATGCGGGACAGTTCGAACAGGTCGTCGACCATGCCGCTGAGCCGGTCGACTTCCACACGGATCCGGCGGTGGTAGCGCGCCGGGTCGGCGGCGACGCCGTCTTCCAGCGACTCGGCCATCGCACGCAGTCCGGCGAGCGGGGTGCGCAGGTCGTGGGAGATCCAGGCGATGAGTTCGCGGCGGGACTGCTCAACGGCGCGTTCCCGGGCCCGGGCTTCCCGCAATCGGGCCGAGGTTCTTTCCAACTCGACACTCAAGTCGGCGAGTTCGGCTATCGCCGAGGGACGCGGCGGTGGCCGGTAGGCGGCCTCGTCGTCGGCCGAGGCCGAGCCGAGGCCGTGGGCGGCCTGCTGGAGCGCGCGGACGTCGGCGACCACCGGCCGCCCCAGGACCGCCGCGGCGCCGATCGCCAGGACCGCGGCCACCGCGCAGACCGCCATCATCACCGTGAGGTCGTGCCCGGAGAGGAACATGGCTTGCGCGACGCCGAGCGTCCCGGCGGCCATCGCGGCGACTGTCACCACCGACGATGCCCCCAGCGCGACGGCGACGGGGCGGCGCCCCGCCCACCGCAGCGCGAGCATGCCCGCGGCGGTGACCGCAAGGCCGCACAGCCCCGCGATGAGGCAGACCAGCAGAAAGTCCTTCAGCGGCACGGCCGGTCACCCACCCGACATGGCGGCAGCAGCGTCAGGCCCCGCATCCCACCGGTACCCGACCCCCCACACCGTCGCCAGATGCCGCGGCGCCGCCGGATCGTCCTCGACCTTCTCCCGCAGCCGCCGCACGTGCACCGTCACCGTCGACCGGTCGCCGAACTCCCAGCCCCACACCTCGTGCATCAGTTCGTCGCGGGAGAACACCCTGCCGGGGTGCCGCAGGAAGAAGCACAGGAGGTCGAATTCGCGGGCGGTGAGCGACAGCTCGCTGCCGTTCCGGGTCACCCGGTGGGCGGTCACGTCCACTTCGATGCCGTCGCCGCGCAGCACGCCGGGCCCCGGCTCGGGGGGTGTTCCGGCGCGGCGCAGCACGGATTGGATGCGCAGGACGAGTTCGCGGGGGCTGAAGGGTTTGGTGACGTAGTCGTCGGCGCCCAGTTCCAGGCCCATGATGCGGTCGCTTTCCTCGCCGAGCGCGGTCAGCATCACCACAGGGACGGGGCCGCGGGCGCGGAGCCGGCGGCAGACCTCCAGGCCGTCCATTTCGGGCAGCATGAGGTCGAGGACGACGAGGTCGGGGGCGATCTCCCCGGCCGCGGCCAGGGCGGCGGGGCCGTCCGCGGCGTGAGTGGTGCGGAATCCGGCCTGGCGGAGGTAGTCGACGACGACTTCCGCGACGGTCGGATCGTCGTCGACCACGAGTACGGTGCCTGACATGCGGCGAGTGTACGGAGCCGGGAAGGCGCGTCGGGATCGCCCGCGAGGCCCGTTCGCAATCCGTAAGACTCCCGGGCCGCGGGACGGCCGACCGGCCGGAGACCACCCGGACGTACGAATTCCGTAAGCACGCCGCAGCCCGGAATCCGCCGTCGCGCTCCGTAGCGTTGCGGTCATGGACAAGCCCCTCGAGGCCGCCCCGGCGGCCGTATCGCCCACCGCCGCGGTCGACGTGGTGCTTCCGTGCCTGGACGAGGCGGACGCGCTGCCGTGGGTCCTGGACCGCATGCCGCCCGGCTACCGCGCGATCGTCGTGGACAACGGGTCGTCGGACGGCTCCGGCGACCTGGCCCGCCGGCTCGGCGCGCTGGTCGTCGACCAGCCGGTGCGCGGCTTCGGCGCCGCATGCCACGCCGGGCTGGTCGCGGCCACCGCACCGGTGGTGTGCTTCTGCGACTGCGACGCGTCCCTCGACCCGCGCGAGCTCCCCTACGTCGCCGACCCGGTCCGGGACGGCGAGGCCGACCTGGTGCTGGGCCGACGGCGTCCCGCGACGTTCGGCGCGTGGCCGCCGCACGCCCGGGTCGCCAACCGGGTGCTGGCCGGGAAGCTGCGGTCGCGGACCGGGGTGCGCCTGCACGACCTCGGCCCGATGCGCGCCGCCCGCCGCGAGGCACTCCTCGCGCTCGGGCTGGCCGACCGCCGGTCCGGGTACCCGCTGGAGATGGTGGTGCGGGCCGCCGCGGCGGACTGGCGCATCCGCGAAACCGACGTGCGGTACCTGCCGCGGACCGGGCGTTCCAAAGTCACCGGCACCGTGCGCGGCACGCTGCACGCGGTCCGCGACATGAGCGCGGTGCTCGCCCGTGTCTGACCGCCGCTCCCCCGCTTCAGCTTCGGCCTCCGCCGCCGCCCCTAGCGCCACCGCCACCGCCACCGCCACCGGGACGACGCTGCTGGTCATCGCGAAAACCCCCGTACCCGGCCGGGTCAAGACCCGGCTCACCCCGGACCTGACGCCCGATCAGGCCGCGGACGTGGCCGAAGCCGCGCTCGCCGACACGTTCGACGCCGTCCTCGCCGCACCCGCCGCGCGCCGTGTGCTGGTCCTCGACGGGCCGCCGCGGCCGTGGTTCCCGTGCGGCCTGGAGGTCGTGCCGCAGACGGGCGGCGGGCTCGACGTGCGCCTCGCCGCCGCGTTCGGGCTGTGCACCGGGCCCGCGCTGCTGGTCGGTATGGACACGCCACAGCTGCGGCCCGACCTGCTCGCCGTCGACTGGACGGACAGCGACGCGTGGTTCGGGCCCGCCGCGGACGGCGGGTTCTGGGCGCTCGGCCTCCGCCGGCCCGATCCGGCGCTGCTGCTCGGCGTCCCGATGTCCACCCCGCGGACCGGCGCCGCACAACTGGCCCGCCTCACCGGCGCGGGGCTGCGGGTCGGTCTGCTCCCCGAACTCACCGACATCGACCACATCGCCGATTTCGCCGCCGTCGCCGCAGCCGCACCGGGCACCCGGACCGCCCGGCTGGCACGACGCCTCCTGCCCGGCACGGCGGTCCCGCAGCCGCACCGCGCCCCCGCCCGGGCGAAGGCGTCGGCAACGGCAACAACAACGGCGACAGCGACCGCCGCGGCGACGGCATGACGAGCCCCGCAGAGCACGGCCTCCGGATCCCCGAAGGCCGACTGCCCGCACGCCGCGAGCCCGCCGCGGACGAACTCGCCGACACCGAAGGCGCATCCGCGGCTCCCTACGAAGCCGCCCTGCGCACCGGCGGCGACCTCTACGTACGCCGCGCCGACGGCACCCGCGCTCCGGTCGACGTGGCCCGCTGGAAGGCCGCCGCCGATGCCGCCGACGCGTCGCTGCTGGCGCGCTGCACCGGGCCGACGCTCGACATCGGCTGCGGGCCCGGCCGGTTGGCCGCCGCGCTGGTGCGCCGCGGGATCCCGGTCCTGGGCGTCGACGTCTCCGGGGAGGCCGTCCGGCTGACCATCGCCACGGGCGCGGCCTGCCTGCGCCGTTCGGTGTTCGAGCCGCTGCCCGGCGAGGGCCGCTGGTCCGGGGCGCTGCTCGCGGACGGCAACGTCGGGATCGGCGGCCACCCCGCGGCACTGCTCGACCGGGTCGCGGCGCTGCTGCGCCGCGGCGGCGTCCTGCTCGCCGAAACCGATCCGGACGACGCGGACGTCCACGAACGGTTCGCGGTACGCGTCGAGGACGCGCGCGGCGGCCGCGGACGCCCGTTCCGCTGGGCCCGCATCGGCTCCGCGGCCCTCACTCGGCTCGGCCCCGCGCACGGGTTCACCGCCACCGAGACGTGGCGGCACAGCGGGCGGACGTTCGTGGCGCTGCACCGGAACTGACCGGCGCCGGAACCGACCGGGCCAAAACCGACCGGACCGGGAAGGACCAAGGGGCGAACAAGGGCCGAGGACCAAGGAACAGGGCCGAGGACCGAGCACCGAGCACCGAGCACCGAGCACCAAGGCAGGGCGCCCACAGACGCCCCGCCGCCTCCTCCCTACCCGTGCCCGGCACCCTCCCGGCGGCGCCGCATCGCCCACTTCCGGATCACGATGACCATCCCCGTCCCGGCCGCCACCACGCCCCACACCACGGCGAGGTTGCGGCCGTAGGCCAGCGGCAGCGCGGACGGGTTGGGCGGCGGCCAAGGCCGCACGAACACGGGCAGGGCGACGAGCGTGGCCGCGACGCCGGCCGCCAGTCCGCCGAGCAGGGTGCGGCGTACCCACGGCTCGGGTCCACGGCCGCGGCCGACGCGCATCACCAGCCCGCCGGTGCCGAACACGAGGGCGGCGAAGGCGATGTCGTGGGCGAGCAGGCCGCCCAGGAGCCAGCGGCCGACGCCCCACTTGTCGACGTACGACGGCTCGTCGAGCAGTCCGGCCGTGCCATAGCCGATCGCCGCCAGCCCGGCCGCGCCCAGGACGAGCCGGGACACCGTCATGGCGCGCGACACGGGGACGCGGGCCGTCTCGTCCGCGGCCGGATCGGGGCCTGCCTGCCCGGTCATGCCAGCACCTCCATCCGGTCGACCCACTTCGTCTGCAGCACGCCGGGCCGGTTGGGGGCGATGATCCGGGCCGGGTAGCCGTGGTCCTCGTTCAGCGTTTCGCCGTTGACCGTCAGGGCGAGCAAGGTGAGTGGATCGCGGGTGTACTCCTTGCGCATCTCCATGACCGCGTAGGCGCCGAACTTCTCCAGGGACACCACACGCAGGGTCGCGTCGTGCGGTGCCCCGGCGCGGTCGAGCAGGTCGCGGACGCGGACCCCCGACCAGGTGGCCGACGCGCTCCAGCCCTCGACGCATGCGATCGGCAGCTTCACGGTGTGCTGCGGCATCGCCAGCAACTCGTCGCGGGAGAGCGAGAGTTCCTGCGGGCCGAGAACGGTCAGCCGCCATCCGGGGTCGTGGACGACCGGCAGGACACCGGCCGCGGCCGCCGTGCGGTTGACCGGCAGATGCTGCGAGCCCACCCGCGGGCGTCGGAACGCCAGCGGCGACACCTCCGCCAGCGGCGCCACCGTCTCCCCGACCGTCGCAAGCGTCACCACTCCGACGGACGCCGCCAGCCCGGCCAACAACCCGCGCCGCGACGGGCCGTCCACAGCCGGCAGCGCCTCCGGACCGCGTCGCCAGTGCGCGGCGATCACCGGCAGCTGCACCGCGATGTGCAGCACGACCGACCCGGTCGCCACCCAGCCGATCCAGAAATGCACCGGCACGAACGGGAACGGCCACGGGTACCACTCGACGATGTTGATCAGTCCGGTGATCAGCTCGAACAGCGCCGCGGCCACCAGCACCGCGACCGTCAGCCGTTCCACGGCATGCCGGACCGACCGCGCAGGCGGCCACACGTACAACCGCGGATAGACCACCCACAGCTTCACCAGCAGCAGCGGAATCGCCGCAAGACCGGTCGCCACGTGCAGGCCCTGGGTGACCCGATAGCCCCACACCGGGCGGCTCGGGATGGCGAGCCAGCTCGGCTGGTGCTGCATGTAGTGGCTGATCAGCCCGGTCACGAAGCACACCGCGAACGCGGGGCCCAGCCAACGCCCCACCACCACCGCCGTGCGCGGATCGTGCAACGCCTTGCCGAACGCGCCCTCGCGCAGCGGCCCGCGGCGCAACGCCTCCGGGGGCTCGGGCAGCGGCACGTCACTGGGGATGCGATTCCTCCTCATGACCGCACTCAACCCCCGAAAGCACCGCCGCGTACCTCCGGCGCGCATTACCGAATCCTGACAAACGCCAAACGGAGCATCGGCAGACGCCCATCTGCTTACGAATCGCTGACGTACCTCCGCGCACACCGATCCGCCGGCGTCGAACTGCCAAGGTCGGACCATGCACATCAGCACGCCCGGCACCGGGACCGGGCGCACCGCCCCGCGGCCCCCCGCCGACCGCCGAAGCGCCGGGAGCCGCACCGCGTGGACCTGCGCCGCCGCGGCCTGCGCCACCGCACTCGGCGCGGTCCTCGCGTACGCCGTCCACGGCCCCTACACACGGCCCGGCACGCCGGGCACGTACGCCGTGTACGGCGTCGCCTGGGCGCTGTTCACGCTCGCCGCGTTCGCGGTGATCCGCCGCGTCCCGGTGCGTCGTGCCCTGTGGCTCGTGTGGATCGGCGCCGTCGCGTTCCAGATCGTCGCAGTGTCGGCACCGCCGCAGACCAGCGACGACGCCTACCGCTACGCGTGGGACGGCCGCGTGCAAGCCGCCGGGATCTCCCCCTACCGGTACGCGCCGCAGGACCCGGCCGTCGCCCACCTGCGCGACGACTGGCTGTTCCCCCCGGGAGCCTGCCGCGGCTGGTTCGAACACCCGCTCCCCGACGGCGGCTGCACCCTCATCAACCGTCCCAACGTGCACACCATCTACCCGCCCGTCGCGCAAGCGTGGTACCTCGGCATCCACGCGGCCACCCCGCCCGGCCACCGCGAACCCGTGCAGATCGCCGCCGCACTCACCGGACTCGCCGTCACCGGCCTGCTGCTGCGGATACTGCGCCGCATCGGACGCGACCCGCGCTACGTCGTGCTGTGGGCATGGTGCCCGATGGTGCCGCTCGAACTCGGCAACAACGCCCACGTCGACGGGCTCGGGGTGTTCCTCATGCTGCTCGGGCTGGCCGCGGTCGCCGCGCGCCGGGCGACCGCGGGCGGCGTGCTGCTCGGCGCGGCGATCGCGGTGAAGATGTTCCCGGCGGCGGCGCTGGTCGGCGCGAGCAAGCGCAAGCCGTGGCACACCTGGGGAGCGGCGGTGCTGACGGTCGCGGGCGCGTACGTCCCCTACCTCCTCGCCTCCGGCTCCGCCGTCGTCGGCTACCTGCCCGGCTACCTGCGCGAGGAACGCTACGACGACGGCGCCCGGTTCGGCCTCCTCGACCTCGCCCTGCCGGAAGCCGTCGCCCCGTTCGCCGCCGTCGCCGTCCTGGCCGCCACCGCGGTCCTGGTCGCCCGGCGCTCCGACCCCGACCGGCCCTGGAGCGCCGCGCTGACGATGACCGGCGTCCTGCTGCTCGTGATGGCACCCAACTACCCGTGGTACGCGCTGCTGCTCGTCGCCCTGGTCGTCCTCGACGGCCGCGTCGAATGGCTCGCCGTCGGTCTCGCCGGATACGCGCTCTACTTCACGTGGCTGCTCTACCTCACCGAAGGCCAGATCCGCGCCGTCCACCAGGGCGCCTACGGACTGGCCACCGCCGCGGTCGTCGGCGCCGCCTGGCTGCGGCACCGGCGGGCCCGCACCGGGACCTTCGCGCCGCGGACGTCGGCGGACGCTGGTTCACTGGTGCCGTGACCACCGATCAATGGCAAGCCGACCGCCTCGACCTCGACGGCTACCTCGCACGCGTCGGCCTCGAACCGCAGGAGCCGACCCGGGCGGGCCTGGACGCGCTGCACGAAGCCCACGTCCGCACGTTCACCTTCGACAACATCGACGTGCTGCTCGGGCAGCACCCGGGCGTCGGCCTCGACGCCGTCCAAGGCAAGTTCGTGGGCCGCGGCCGCGGCGGCTACTGCTTCGAACACTCGACGGTCTTCGCCGCCGTGCTGGAACGCCTCGGCTACACCGTCCGCCGCCACCTTGGCCGGGTCGGCGACCCCGCCGACGGCAGCCGGCAGGGCCGGACCCACATGGTCGTCGAAGTCGACCTCGACGGACAGCGGTTGCTCTGCGACACCGGCTTCGGCATGAGCCTGCTCCGCCCCATCGCCCTCGCCGACGGCGCGGAAGACGACCACCTCGGCTGGCGCTACCGGATGGAACGGCACGACGAGCCCGCGAAAGACACCGAAGGCGCCTGCGCCGACACCACGTGGCGCATGCGCCGTTGGCGCGACAACGGCTGGCTGATGATGCACAGCACCGACGAACTGCCGGTCACGCCGATAGATGTCGCCATCGGGCACCACTACACCAGCACCCACCCCGACTCGCACTTCACCCGCACCCTGGTCGTCGCCCGGCACCTGCCCGACCGGCACGTCACCGTCACCCACGACACCGTCACCGTACGGCGCGCCGGCGAACCGACCGAGCACCGCCCGCTGGCGGCGGGCGAACTCGCCGACTGGCTCGAAGTGCTCGACGTGCCGCTGACCATCGACGAGGAGCAGAACCTGCTGCGCCGGGCCGCGGACCTTGCGGTCTCCGGCTCCTGAGGACGACCTGGCGCGGCCGGCGAGGGGTGGGGGCCCTCGCCGGCCGCGGGAGGGCCGCGCTTCATCGGCGGGAAGCACGGCCTGCTCTCAGGTCGCTCCTACCCGCACGTAGCGCTCCCACAACTCGTCCCATTCGGCGTCGCTGAGGTCGCGGCCCGCCGCGGAGATCTCCGCGAGTTCGCGGAAGTACGCCTCGCGGGGTGCGCCCGGCATGACGAGGACCAGCATCGCCGCCGGTTCGTCGCCGTCGTTGCGGAACCCGTGGTCGCGGCCCTCCGGCACGTGCCGGAAGTCGCCCGCGGGCGCGGGAGTCCAGCGTTCCCCGTCGTAGACCTGCACGGTGCCGAAGACGACGTGGAACGACTCGGAGAACAACGTGTGGCTGTGCGGCGCCACCAGGCCGCCGTGCGGCGGCAGCAGCCATTCGTGCAGGCCGAACCGGCCCTGCGTGACGTGGCCGGGCACCGCCGGCCGGGCCGAAGCCCCGCCGAACAATGCGGCGGCCGACCCGGATTCGGTCCGGGCGTGCCGTGTGTCGAGGGCGGCACGCGCTCCCGCGTACGTCATCGCCCCACCCCGAACTGCATGGTTCCCCCCAGCAGTCGCGGCGTCCTGTGTCGGACGCCGAACGTCCCATACGGACGCGGAACCGCGGATGCCGGCCCGGCGACGACGGCAGACGGGGGCTGCCACACGCCGGGCCCGCACCGCGGACCGGTGGTCCTCCCCAGGCACCGGCCCTTCCGCGCGGGGATTTCTCCCCCCACCGCGCAAGGTAGCCGATCCCGGCGTAGAGGTCTACGCGCGGTGAAAGATCCTTTTCACGCGGTCGGCGGGCCGGCGTACAGACGGCCCGCCGGCTGCTGCCGAGCGGGGCTTCGACCCCGCGGCATTGCGGAGCCGGCACGGCCGACGGCACCCCCTCGACCCCTCCGCCCCTTGATCCCGCCACCCAATCCGGATAGGACACAAGGGATCTGACTTCCCGTCATGTGTCCGGCCCGATGGGGCCGGGGATCGGACCGCGCCATGAGCCTTGTGCAGCCGTTTCGGATCGATGTGCCGGACGCGGTTCTCGACGACCTGCGCGAGCGGCTCGCCCGGACCCGCTGGCCCGAGCCGGTGCCGGGCACCGGGTGGGACGCCGGGACGGACACCGAGTACCTGCGCGAACTGTGCGCGTACTGGCGGGACGGCTACGACTGGCGCGTGCACGAGGCCGCGCTGAACGCGCACCCGAACCACGTCACCGAGATCGACAACCAGCGCATCCACTTCGTGCACGCACGGTCCGCCGATCCGGACGCGCTGCCGCTGGTGATCAGCCACGGCTGGCCGGGGTCGGTCGCCGAGTTCGCGAAGATCGTCGGGCCGCTGACCGAGCCGGGCCCGGACGCCTTCCACGTGGTGTGCCCGTCGCTGCCGGGGTACGGCTGGTCGAGCCCGGTCCGCGAGGCCGGCTGGGGTCCGGTGCGGATGGCCGCGGCCGTCGCCGAGCTGATGGCGCGGCTCGGCTACGACCGCTACGGGGCGCAGGGCGGCGACTGGGGTTCGGTGGTGTCGACCGAGCTGGCGTTGGCGCGGCCGGAAAACGTCGTCGGACTGCACATCAACCTGCTGATCGCCGGCCCGGGTCCGGACGACGATCCGGCCGGGTTCACCGACGCCGAGCGGGCGTCGCTCGCGCGCATGCGGGACCTGGGGCGCGACGAGGCGGGCTATCTGCGGCTGCAGGCGACCAAGCCGTACACGCTCGGGCACGGCCTCACCGATTCACCGGCCGGGCTGGCGTCGTGGATCGTGGAGAAGTTCCGCGGCTGGAGCGACTGCGGCGGCGACGTCGAGGCGGCGTTCACCCGGGACGAGCTGCTCACGAACATCACCCTGTACTGGGTGACGGCGACCGCCCATTCGGCCGCACGCCTCTACTACGAGAACGCGGTGGCGGCCACGGAGCCGCGCGAGCGGGGCCGGGTGGAGGTGCCGACCGGGTACGCGTACTTCCCCGCGGAACGGCTGAGCACCCCGTCGCGGCGGTGGGCGGAGCGGCAGTACAACCTGGTGCACTGGACGGACATGCCGTCGGGCGGGCATTTCGCCGCGATGGAGGAGCCGGAGCTGCTCGTCGAGGACATCAGGGCGTTTTTCCGGCCACTGCGGGCCAAGACGCTCAAGGTGACCGGTTGGTAACCACCCGTAGGGGTGGGCGGTCGCACGGCGGGCCGCGCGGAGTGGGTAGGGTGGCTTGGCCCTAGACCCGACCGGGGGAAAGACGTGCTGTTCTACCACTTCATGCACCGCGTCGTCGCACCGACCTCGCGCGCGATCTGGCGTCCCCGCGTCGAAGGAGCGGACAACGTCCCGAAGACCGGCGGCGTGATCATCGCGAGCAACCACATGTCGTTCTGCGACAGCCTGGTGATCCCGCTGGTCGCGCCGCGCCAGGTCACGTTCCTGGCGAAGGCGGAGTACTTCGAGGGCACCGGGATCCGGGGCGCGGCCAGCCGCGCGTTCTTCGAGGGCCTCGGCGCGGTGCCGGTGCCGCGCTCCGAGAACCGCGGCGCGATGGCGGCGCTGGAAGCCGGCAAGGGCATCCTCGACCAGGGGCGCGCGTTCGGGATCTACCCGGAAGGCACGCGTTCGCTGGACGGACGGCTGTACCGCGGGCGTACCGGCGTGGCGTGGCTGGCGCTGACCGCGCGCGTGCCGGTGGTGCCGGTGGGGCTGGTGGACACCGACAAGGTGCAGCCGATCGGCACGAAGATCCCCAAGTTCTCGCCGAAGGCGCTGGTGCGGTTCGGCGAGGCGATGGACTTCTCCGCGCACTACGACCGCAAGGACGTCGGCAAGGCACGCCGCGAGATCACCGACGAGATCATGGAAGCGATCCAGAAGCTGTCGGGCCAGGAGACGGCGGGCGTCTACAACGAGAGGCCCGCCGAGGACGCCTGACCGGCCCTGCCCCACGGCACTGAACCCCCCAACGCGACACGCACCGCGCGAAATCCACCGGCCGCCGCATGCCCGGCGTTACAGTCGGCTCTTCCCGCCATGTCGGTTTTCCGACGCTATCCGGTGGGATCCGGCGGATTCCGGCTGGTTTCGGCCGGTTCGGCAGGTTCGTTGACTGTTGGGGGTCGGGCATGTCTCCAGTCGTACGCGCCGCACTCGTGCAGGCCAAGTGGACGGGCGACACCACGTCGATGGTCGACCGGCACGAGGCGTACGCCCGCGAGGCCGCGGCGCAGGGCGCGCGGGTGATCGGGTTCCAGGAAGTCTTCAACGCCCCGTACTTCTGCCAGGTCCAGGAGCCCGAGCACTATCAGTGGGCCGAGCCGGTCCCGGACGGGCCGACGACCGCGCGGATGAGCGCGCTCGCGCGCGAGCTGGGCATGGTGATCGTCGTCCCGGTCTACGAGCGCGAGCAGTCCGGGTTCCTCTACAACACCGCCGCGGTGATCGACGCCGACGGCACGGTGCTCGGCAAGTACCGCAAGCACCACATCCCGCAGCTCAAGGGCTTCTGGGAGAAGTACTACTTCCGCCCGGGCAACCTGGGCTGGCCGGTGTTCGACACCGCGGCCGGCAGGATCGGCGTGTACATCTGCTACGACCGGCACTTCCCGGAGGGCTGGCGGGCCCTCGGCCTGGCCGGGGCGCAGCTCGTCTACAACCCGTCGGCGACCAGCCGCGGCCTGTCGTCGTACCTGTGGCAGCTGGAGCAGCCGGCCGCCGCGGTCGCCAACGAGTACTTCATCGCGGCGATCAACCGGGTCGGCGTCGAGGAGTACGGCGACAACGACTTCTACGGCACCAGCTACTTCGTCGACCCGCGCGGGCAATTCGTCGGCCCGGTCGCATCCGATCACGACGAGGAACTCGTGGTCCGGGACCTGGACTTCGGGGTCATCGACGAGGTCCGCACGCAGTGGCAGTTCTACCGCGACCGCCGACCGGACGCGTACGGCCCGCTCACGGAGGCCTGACATGCGCATCCTGGTCCGCGGCGGTCTCGTGGTGACCGCCGCCGAGGAGATGTACGCGGACGTCCTCGTCGAAGGCGAACGCATCGCCGCAGTCGCGTCGCCGGAGACCGCCGAGGGCTGGCTGCGCGGCGTGGACCGGGTCGTCGACGCGACCGGCAAGTACGTGGTGCCGGGCGGCGTCGACGTGCACACCCACATGGAGATGCCGTTCGGCGGCACGGTCGCGTCCGACACGTTCGAAACCGGCACGCGCGCCGCCGCGTTCGGCGGCACCACCACGATCGTGGACTTCGCGATCCAGAAGGTCGGCGGCTCGCTCCGCGAAGGCCTCGACGCGTGGCATGCCAAAGCCGACGGCAAGTGCGCCGTCGACTACGGCTTCCACATGATCCTCGCCGACGTCAACGACGCCACCCTGAAGGAAATGGACGGGCTGGTCGGCGAAGGCGTCACCAGCTTCAAGATGTTCATGGCCTATCCCGGCGTGCTCTACAGCGACGACGGCCAGATCCTGCGGGCCATGCAGCAGGCCGCGCACAACGGCGCGCTGCCGATGATGCACGCCGAGAACGGCATCGCCATCGACGTGCTGATCGCCCAGGCGCTCGCCGAGGGCCGCACCGACCCGCGCGTGCACGGCGAGGTCCGCAAGGCGCTCCTCGAAGCCGAGGCCACCCACCGGGCGATCCAGCTCGCCCGCGTCGCGGGCAGCCCCCTCTACGTCGTGCACGTGTCCGCCGCGGAGGCCGTCGCCGAGATCACCCAGGCGCGCGACCTCGGGCTCGATGTGTTCGGCGAGACCTGCCCGCAGTACCTCTTCCTGTCCACGGACGACCTCGCCCGGCCGGACTTCGAAGGCGCCAAGTACGTGTGCTCGACGCCGCTGCGGCCCGCCGAACACCAGGCGGCACTGTGGCGCGGACTGCGCGGCAACGACCTGAGCGTGGTGTCGACCGACCACTGCCCGTTCTGTTTCACCGGCCAGAAGGACCTCGGCCGCGACGACTTCTCCAAGATCCCCAACGGGCTGCCGGGCGTCGAGAACCGCATGGACCTGCTGCACCAGGCCGTCGTCGACGGGCACATCTCGCGCCGCCGCTGGATCGAACTCGCGTGCGCCGCACCCGCACGCATGTTCGGCATGTACCCGCGCAAGGGCACCATCGCGCCGGGCGCCGACGCCGACCTCCTCGTCTACGACCCGGCCGCCAAACACACCCTGTCCGCGGCCACGCACCACATGAACGTCGACTACTCGGCGTACGAAGGCCGCGAAGTCACCGGCCGCGCCGACCTCGTCATGTCGCGCGGCCAGGCGATCGTCGAAGGCGGCCGCTACTTCGGACGCCCCGGCGACGGGCGGTACGTCGAACGGGCGACCTGCCAGTACCTGAACGGCAGCTGAGCCCCCTTCCACTGCCGCCTTCCGCCCTTTTGCCCTTCCGCCCTTCTGCCCTTCCGTCGTTTCGTCTTTCCGTCCTTCGCACCCTCAGGGAAGAACCGCCATGGACTTCGGCCTGGTCCTGCAAGCCGACCCGCCCGCCGACGACGTCATCGCCCTCATGCGCACCGCCGAAGCGGCCGGGTTCACGCACGGCTGGACGTTCGACTCGGTGGTGCTGTGGCAGGAACCGTTCGTCATCTACAGCCGCATTCTGGAAGCCACCAGCCGGATCCGCATCGGCCCCATGGTGACCAACCCGATCACCCGCGACTGGACCGTCACCGCATCCCTGTTCGCCACCCTCAACGACATGTACGGCCCGCGCACCGTCTGCGGCATCGGCCGCGGCGACTCGGCCGTCCGCGTCCCCGGCGGGCACCCGGCCACCCTCGCCCGACTCGGCGAAGGCATGCGCGTCATCAAGGAACTCGCCGAAGGCCGCGAAGTCGACATGCACGGCACCCGCGTCCGCATCCCGTGGGTGCGCCCCGAAGCCGCGCAACTACCGATCTGGATGGCCGGATACGGGCCGCGCGCCCTCGAACTCGTCGGCCGCCAAGCCGACGGGTTCATCCTCCAGCTCGCCGACCCGTACCTGACCGACTTCATGGTCAAGTCCGTCCGCCTCGCCGCCGAACGCGCCGGACGCGACCCCGACGCCATCACCATGTGCGTCGCCGCGCCCGCGTACGTCACCGCCGACGACTCCGCCGGCGCGCTGTCCCACGCCCGCGACCAGTGCCGCTGGTTCGGCGGCATGGTCGGCAACCACGTCGCCGACCTGGTCGCCCGCTACGGCGAGCACTCGTCGGCCGTGCCCGACGAGCTGACCGCGTACATCAAGAACCGCCAGGGCTACGACTACAGCCACCACGGCCGGGCCGACAACCCGTCGACCGACTTCGTGCCGGACAACGTCATCGACCGCTTCTGCCTGATCGGCCCGGTCGAGACACATCTGCAACGCCTCATGGAACTCCGCGAGATCGGCATCGACCAGTTCGCCGTGTACGCGATGCACGACGAGCGGGACAGCACGGTGGCGGCTTACGGAGAGCGGGTCATTCCGCTGCTGGGGTGACGGGCGGCCGGTGGCCGGCGGCTCATGCGTCCGACGGGGTTCCGGGGCCCCAGCCGTCCCGGAACCTGCCGTGTTCGTGGTCGCGCAGCATCATCGTGTAGACCGGCGAAAGCGGGTACGGGCGCGAGAACCCGACCGCGCGGTACCCCTGGCGGGCCCAGAACGCCACCGCGGCCGGCGCGCTCGGGCGCAGCGTGAGCGTGGTGCGGGTGCCGGTCCAGGGGCCGACGAGCGCGCGGTGCATGGCGGTGCCGAGGCGCTGCCGGCGGAACTGCTTGCGGACGACGAACTCGTAGACGGCGAAGGTCTGCCGGCCGTCCTCCCGGGTCATCCGGTCGGGCAGCGGGTCGAGCATGCCGGACCACCAGCGGGTGTCGGGCTGCAGCGCGGTGCCGAGCGCGAAGCCGTACGGCACCCCGCCCTCGGTCGAACGGGCGAACACCAGGCGGAAGTACGGGTTCGCCAGGTGTTGGGCGAGCACGCCCTCGTCCCACGCCGCGGCGTCGGCCTCGGTCCGCAGATACGGTTCCTCGGCGTACACCTCGGTATAGAGCGCACGTATCGCGGCGCGCATCGCGGGGCGCGCGACCTCGTCGGCCGCAATGTGGTCGAGCGTCCAGGGGACGGGGGCGCTCACGGCGACTCCTTCGGGGCGGAACGTGCGCAGGACGTGGGGCGTGGACCTGCCGTGTCGCACCCCCGGGACCGGCTCGATCGTAGCCGCGACGCGCCCGGTTGCGCAGTCGCGGGCGGCGCGGTCGGCGGTAGCGTTCCGGCATGATCAGAAGCGCTGTGCGGGAGGACGTCCCGACCATCGTCCGGTTCGTGTACGAACTCGCCGCCTACGAACAGGCCCCGCACGAGGCCCGGGCGACGGCGGAGGACTTCGAACGCGACCTGTTCGGCCCGGCCCCGGCCGCGCAGGTCCTGATCGCGCAGGACGACGCGACGGGCGAACCGGTGGGCTTCGCCTTGTGGTTCACGACGTACTCGACGTGGCTGGGAAAGCCCGGGATCTACCTGGAGGACCTGTTCGTCACCCCCGCGGCGCGGGGCGGCGGGCACGGCAAAGCCTTGCTGACGGAGTTGGCCCGCATCGCGGTCGAGCGGGGGTACGGGCGGGTCGAGTGGTCGGTCCTCGACTGGAACGAACCCGCGATCGGCTTCTACCGCAAGCTGGGCGCGGGGCCGCAGGACGAGTGGACGGTGTACCGGCTGACGGGGGAGGCGTTGGCGAAGTTGGGGGGCGCCTGACACCGGGCCAGGCCTTCACGTCGCCTTCGCTTGCCCTCGCGGAGCCTTCGCTTGCCCCCTTGCCGCGCCTTCGCTGCGCCTTCGCTGCGCCTTCGCGGAGCCGGCGCTAGGCCTTCAGCGGCTTCGTCCAGCGGGTCCACTGGGGTTCGGGGGCGTAGCCCTGGGCGGCCCAGGCGGAGCGGCCGAGTTCGTTGTGGTCGAGGACCATCGCGTCGCCGCGGCGGCCGCCGAGCCGGGTGAAACGCTCCTCGGCGGCGTCGAGGAGGAGCCGGCCGATGCCCTGGCGGCGCCGGGCGGGGTCGACGGCGAGGCGGTAGAGGTGGCAGCGCCAGCCGTCGAAGCCGGCGATGACGGTCCCGGCGATCGCGGCGGCGTCCGGCCCCGACGCCGCGTGGGCGATCAGCACCGCCTCGGGGTCCCACGCGACGAGTCGTGCCACCCCGTCGCGGTCGTCGGTGATGCTCGTGCCCTCCGCCGCCTGCGCCCAGAAGGCGAGGAGCGCGTCGACGTCGGCGGGGGTGGCGGTGCGGACGGCGTACGAGGTCATGGCCTCACCAAGGGCAGGAGCACGTCGTCGACGATCTGCTCGACGAACGCGTCGTCGACGGTGCCCGGGGCGGTCAGGTTCTGGTAGATCACCATGGCCGGTCCCACACGCGCCGTCAAAGGAGTTGCCGCACCGCGCCGTACCTCGCCACGCTCCTCGCCGGCGACCAGCACGTCGAGCAGCATGCTCCGGCTCGGCTCCGACACCCGTTCGCGCACCAACGCGTGCGTCGGGTCGGCATGCCCCTTGACGGCCTGCAGCGCGGGATCCGCCGTCGCCGTGCACGCGGACTTCAGGAACCCCAGCACCGCGATCAGGTCGGCACGCAGATCACCGACGAACTCCACCGCCGAGGCGTCCGGAAGCCGGTCGCTGAGCGCGTCCCGCAGCAGCGCCTCCTTGTCGGGCCAGCGCCGGTACAGCGGCGCCTTGCCCGTACGGGCCGCCGCGGCCACCCCGTCCATGCTGAACCCGGCGTAGCCGACTTCCGCGAGTTGCTGGAACACCGCCTGGTAGATGGCCTGTTCGAGTTCGCGGCCGCGGCGGCGCGTGGGCGCCCCCGCGGAGGCGCGGGCCGCGCCGGCACCGCTGGTGGTGGCTGCCACGCGGTCACCTCGCTTCGGATCGTCGGGCGGAATCTGCCGCTTGCCGGGATCCAGTATCGCGGAGGACTTGTAAGAGACCGAAGAGTCTCCTAAAGTCGAGGCACGTGAAGAGACTACATCGTCTCTAAACCGCGGCGCTGCGGCGTCGGCTGCCAGGCCGACGCAGCGTTGCCTTCTCGCCCTGCCATGTCCTGCCATGCCCGGCCATGCCCAGCCCCGGCGTCCCGGCGCCGGAAAAGCCGGTCCGCGCTCCGGGCCGACCACTGGGCCGACCACTGGGCCGGCCGGGCCACCTTCACCCACCCACCACTCGGGGATTCCGCCATGCCTGCATCCGACCCGCCCGGGACCGCATCCGCCCTCACCGCGTCCCGGTCCCGCCTCACCACCGCCAAACCGTCCGCGGATCCCACTCCACCGCGGCCGTCGCTGGTACTGGCCGTCGTCACCGGCGTCATGCTCCTCATCGGCATCGACGCCACCGTCGTGAACCTGGCGCTGCCCGACATGACCCGCGCCGTCCACCTCTCCCCCACCGCCGGTGCCTGGGTCCTCAACGCCTACACCCTCGCGTTCGGCGGACTCCTCCTGCTCGGCGGCCGCCTAGGCGACGTGTTCGGCCGACGCCGCGCGTTCCTCACCGGCATCGCCCTGTTCACCCTCGCGTCCCTGCTGGCCGGCTGCGCTCCCTGGGCCTGGTGGCTGATCACCGCGCGGGTGGCGCAAGGCATCGGCGGAGCGCTGGCCGGCCCCAGCACGATGGCGTTGATCCTCACGACCTTCCCCGGCCCGGCCCGGGCCCGGGCGCTCGCCTGGTACTCCGCGGTGCTGGGCGGCGGCGCGACCGCCGGACTCGTCCTGGGCGGCGTCCTCACCGATCTCGCTTCGTGGCGCTGGGTGTTCCTCGTCAACGTGCCGCTCGGCATCCTGCTGACCGCAACCGCCGTTCGCGTCCTGCCCGACCCGGCGCGGCAGCATTCCGCTCCCGGCCGGCTCGACATCGCCGGAGCGATCACCGGCACCCTCGCGGCGACGGCGTTCGTCTACGCGTGCCTCCGCGCCGCCTCCGACGGCTGGTCCGCCCCCGCCACCCTCGTCGCCCTCGCCGCCGCCGCTCTGACGGCCCCGGCCTTCCTCGCCGTCGAACGACGCGCACCGCAGCCCCTCATGCCGCTCCGGCTCGCCTTCCGCGGCCCCCTCGCCCGCGCGCTGCCGGTCATCGCCCTCCTGGCGGCCGCGGTCTTCGGCACCCTGTTCTTCCTGGGCCGCTACCTCCAGGAAGTACGCGGCTACAGCCCCGTGGCCTCCGGCCTGCTCCTGGTCCCGATGCTGGCCGCGCAGTTCGCCGCCGCCCGCCTGTCGCCGATCCTTTCCCGGCGCTTCGGGCCGACCCGGCTGATCGTCTCCGGCGCGGCCGGCGTCGCCGCGGGCCTGGGCGGCTTCACCCTGCTCGGCCCGCACGACAGCTACGCGGGGGGACTGCTCTGGCCGATGGTCCTACTCGGCTTGGGCATC
Organism: Uniformispora flossi; assembly: GCF_049534875.1. NCBI lineage: Bacteria > Bacillati > Actinomycetota > Actinomycetes > Kitasatosporales > Streptomycetaceae > Uniformispora > Uniformispora flossi. The sequence goes on along the minus strand of NZ_JBMULZ010000007.1, from coordinate 145,774 downwards.
GGCATGTCGATGCCCACCCTCAACACGTACGCCCTCGCCGCGGTCTCCCCCGCCGACTCCGGCGCGGCCTCCGGGCTGCTGCAAACCTCCCAGTGGCAAGGCGGCGGCGTCGGCCTGGCCGCATGGGTCACCGTCTACGGAACCGAGACCCGCGGCGGCGGCACCATGACGTCCGGCATCGCAACAGCCCTGGGCGCGGCCGGGATCTGCGCCGCGGTCGGCTGCCTGCTCGCGATCGTGCTGCTGCGCCGCGGCACCCGCGACGCGGCCTAGTACCCCGTTCCCGGAGTTCGCCGAGGACCCGGACCGCGCACGAGTGTGCGGAACGCCGCTTGGTCGCGCATCCGGGATGACGGGGGACGTCGGCAAGTCACGGGAGGCATCGGAGTGGGAGCATGAGCGACCGGGACGAGTCCTCGGGGTTGCCACAGCGTGAACGGTTTTGCGCCGGGGAACCGCAAGAGACTGCCGACACAGGAGATGCCCGAGTCCGATGCTGCGACCTGCCGGCGCGGTACCGATGCTTGACGACGGCCGAGCCCGCGACCTGTGGCGCGAGGCCGGACACAAAGACGCGGTGTTCCGCGAGGGTTCGAACAACAAGGTCTACCTGGTCAACGACGGCGAGCGGCAGTTCGCCTTGAAAGAGCTCAAAAGCCAGGCGGTCGCCTACCCGCTCGAAGACCCCTGCACGAGTCCCGAGGGAAAGATCCAGCACGTCCTCCAGGAGCACGTGCCGGGAGTCGTCCCGGTGGTTCATCTCGGAGGCCGCGACTTCCCCGGCTTCATCATGGACGCCGTCTCGGGAGAGTCCGTCGACACACTGAAGGAAGTCGCCGACCAGCCGACGCCGTTTCCCTGGGACGTCGTTCCGGACATGGCGCACTTCATCGGCGGGCTGGCCCGCGCCGGAAGTGCCGTCCAGCCACGGTTGACCTGGGATGGGCCGTACGCCGATCTGACGAACACGCATGAGGCGCTGACGCTCCACAGCGCGCTCTCCCGCGGGTATCACGAGCGTTTCCGTGCGGAGTTCCGCCCGATCGTCAAGGCTCTCGGATTGTCCGAAGGACTCCTCGGGTCTGTCGACGGACTGATGCGGAAACACGAGCCGGGGCCGGTGCCCCTCGGCCACCGCCTCGCGCCGGCGCAGATGATCAGGGATGCCGGCGGCACCACCTGGAACTTCGACTTCGCGGGAATCCGCAGAGACGATCCCGCATACCTCGCCTACCGATGCCTGGACCGCTGGAACCCCAGCGAAACCAGCGAGCAACGCTGGGACATCGTGCGGGAAATGCTCTCCGAGCTACCCAACGGGGGTCGCGACCCGTCGGCGTCGGACCGGAAACTCATCGAAACTCTCGTCGTCGGCGGTCATGTGGCCACCTGGGGCCTGGCCATCGCCACCCGGCTCGCCCGTGGCGCGGACCTCATCGGGGATATGGACCCGGTGAACATGCGCCGGTATGCCCAACGCGTCAACGAACTGCACGCACTGCGGGGAACGACCCCGGTCGAACCGGACAAGGTCCACGACGTGTTCCACGATCACCTGGACAAGAGCCGGCAGGCCGCCGCGCACGGTGCGCGCGCCCCACACACCTCGCGCGCGCGGTCGGTTGCGGGACCGCCCTCGACAGCGCCGGAGCCGCGGTCGCAGACCGTGCGGCGGGCGACGGACGTGGCAGGCAGGGGGATCGCCCGAATCCCGGCCCACCGGAACTACCTCAAGGTGAACCTGTCCGCCGTCGGCCGGGCGACCGGCGTGGCGGGGCCGCGACTCCCGGCCGGCGTCGAGCACCGGAGTCCGCGGGAACCGGCGCGCGGCACTTTCGGTCCCGCGTCCGCGCCGCCGGTCAAGAGCCTGGCGAAGGACCCCTGACGGGAGCGGCTAGCCGAGCGTCCGGTCGGTCCCCTTCGCGGGGAGGGCGACCGTGCGGTCCGGCGACTCGGTGAGCCCGGTCAGCAGCCGGGTGTGGATCTCGCGCCCGGCGTCGCTCAGCACCGCGTCGTGGATCAGCAGGGCTTCGCGCGGGGCGACTTCGCGGACGTAGTCGACCGCCTCGGCCACCTTGAGCCACGGCGCGGCCGCGGGTGTCAGCAGCGTGGCGACGGGCTCCTCGGGGACGGTCAGCGCGTCCCCGGGGTGGAACACCAGCCCGTCCACGAGGAATCCGACGTTGTCGACGAGCGGGATGTCGCGGTGGATCGTCGCGTGCTTCTCGCCGTACACGTGCACCGGAACGCCTTGCGCGCCGCCCACGGAGAACATGTCCCCGTGCGTCACCGCATGCACCCGCCCGCCGAGGTCGGCGAACTGCGCGGCGACGGCCGGGTTCGTCCACACCTCAAGCTCGGGATTCGCCGCGAGCGCGGCCCGCAACCGGTCGGGCACCACGTGATCGAAGTGCTCGTGCGTGACCAGGACCGCGTCCGCGCCGTCGACGGCCCCGGGGTCGCTGAACGCGCCGGGATCGATGACCAAGGTGACGCCCTTGGCGCGCAGACGGACGCAGGAATGGCCGAGCTTGGTGAACTCCATGGCCGTACGGTACGCCCCGGGTCCGGCTCTCGATCGCATCCGGGGCGGCCCGGCGCGGAGGCGTGTCCGGCGGCGAGCCGAGGCAGTCGGCGTGATGTGGTCGCGGGTGACTTCGTGGTCCGGGCATGCGACGCGGCCGAAGGTCGGCGTCAACCGTGGTGTGGTGCGGCGGCAGTGACATGTATGTGGCGTCGGCGTTGATGCCCAGAGGGTTGGCAGCCGGGTAGCTGTCTTCGACCGCGGCCCGGCCGATACCACGCCCGCCTTCCCTCTCGTGGTCGGAGATTGCAGACGATCAGCCGCCCGCCCGCTTGGCGCTGCGCGGCAGTCCGCACTGCCTGGTTCGAGGGCCGCGCTGTCGAAGTCGAGCCGCGGGTGGGCTGCCCGGCGCGATCGCTCTTCTGAGCGTGACGGGACTGTTCGACCGGGTCTGTGTCGACGTCCACCCGGACGCCGGGGCACCGACATCGCCGTGATCGCGCCGCCGCTTTCCTGCACGCCGACTGTGCTCCGTGGGGCTGGTGGCAGCATCGATGCCTTCGGGGCTGCCTGGGCCGTGATCGCCGTCGATCGTGGCCGTCGGTCGTGGCCGTCGGGCGTCAGCCGGCGGGGCTGCCCGACGCGATCGCTGTCCTCGGTGGGTCAGCGTGCTGCGCCCGTTCGGCCGGGTCCGCGCCGAGGTCCACGCGGATGGTCGGCACACCGGGACATCGCCGTGGTCACCGCGCTTCCCGCTCTGCGAGTCCGACGGCCTACTCCCCGCGCGGGTGGCGCAGCGTCGGTGCGGTCAGCGTCGGCTTCGACGGTCGGCGGTGCGGCCTGTACCGCCGTGCCGTCGACCGTGGCTGCGGTTCGTCAGCCGATCCGGTTCCACACCCACGCGATCTCGTTGATGGCGACGACCGCGACGACGCCCAGCCCGCCGATCACCGCGGTGGCAAGTCCGGCCACCGCCCAGCCGCTCGCGGCGATTTCCGGTTCCCGGGTCCGTGCCACGGGTACGGCCTGCGCCACGCCCAACCCGCAGCCGACACACGCCATCAGCAGTCCGAGAAACCCCCAGATCCCGGCGCCTCCGCCGCCGCCCGGGAGCCCTTGCCAGAGCAGGGCGACCCCGCCGAGGGCCAGGACCCAAGCCACGGCCAGGACGCCGAGGTGGACCAGCGGCGACCGCCGGGACATGAGCCGACCGAACGCGGCCGCGGGGGCCTGGACGCGGGCGGGGAGGGGGATGGAGTCGGCGAGGGCGGGGAGGGGTGGGTGGGGGGTGTCTTGGGAGGCGGAGGGGTCGTCGTCGGTGATGGTTGCGTCGTCGGACGCTTCGTCGGTCTCGTGGTCGGCCGCGGCTTCGTCGTCGGCCTCGGCCTCCGTGTCGGCCTCGGTCTCCGTCTCGGCCGCGGTCTCGCGGTCGGCGTCGACGTCGAGGTCCGCCTGAGCGTTGTCGACGGCCTCGGCCTTGGTGTCATGGTCGGCGTCGGCTTCAGCCGGGGTGGCTTCGGCTGGGGCGCCGGTGGTCGCCTCGACCGGTTCGGCGACTTCGTCCGTCGACGCGGAGGACGCGTCGGCGGTGTCGGTTGAGGCGGCATCCGCCGCGACGTCGGCTGTGGTCCCGCGAGTCGCGCCGTCGGCTTCGACCGCAGCCTGCGTGGATCCGGCGGGGTGTGCTACAGCAGCGGTGCCGTCACGGGGTGGCTCTTGACCGTCTTCCGTCGACACGGGAGACGCATCGACCACATCGACCGGGCTGACGTGCGGTTCGGTGTCCGCCGTCGACGTGGCTCCCGTTGCCGCACCACTCCTGGACCCGCCTTGCGCAGCCGCAACGTTCGCCGCGGCGGACGACCACGCATCGTCGTCGTCCGCCGACACGACGGGTGGCGCCGAATCGTGCGTGCGGGCGGTCTGACCGACGGCCCCCTCGGCCGACGCCGCGGGCCGTCCGGCGTCGTCCTTGAGGGCATCGTCGGCCGTCGTCCGCGACTCCTCGGCGCCGACCTGCGCGCCGCGCGGACTTCCTGCCTCTGCGGCTTCCGCGGTCGAAGCGCCCTGACCGGCTGACGTATCGACCGCCGTCGAACGCGACTTGCGCGCAGACGACTTGCGCCGCCGTCCAGCCGGTGCCTCCACGGCCGAGTTGCGCGACTCACGCGCTCCCGCAGCCGACTCGGCCAAAGCCGGCGCCGAACTCGACGCCGACCACTCGACCGTGTCGGGCACGGCCGCCTTCGGCCCCGAACCATCCGCCGACGCAGCGGCGTTCGTTGACGATGCCCCTTCCGTCACCGTCGAGCCGTCCGGCGACGGTGCCACGTCCGCCGACGCCGCCACCCCGCCGTCCGCCGGTACATCACCACCTGTGGGCGCATCCGTCGGCGACGCTTCACGCCCCGGCGTCCGCGTCGAGTTCTTGGGCGCCTTCGAACGCCGGGTCCGCGGCTTGGGTTCCTCGGCCGACTCGGCCTGGGGGTGCGGTGACTGTTCGTCCGCGGTGGTCGTCGCCGCGCGCCGCGATTTGCGCGGGCGGGTGGGCGGGGCGGGGCGGTTCTCCACCTCTTCGGACACGGGACCTCCCGACGGGGGCGGTGGACCGCGCGCAACCAGCCCTGCACAGAGCCGAGGTACGCGCCGCCCCCGACGCTAGGGGGCAGCCCACCTTCCGATCGAGCCCGACACACCCCAATACGGGGATAGATCACCCGAAATTCACGAATTACCCTGAATCGCCCTCAAAGGGGAATGGCTTCCGGTCGCCGACCTGCGACAAGCAGCTCGGACAGGCGAGGCCCACGCTGCCAAGCGTTCATCGTGCAGCCGCGGAGCCGGTGGTGGCGGTGGCCGACCGGGGCACCGACGACGACCACGGGGCCAACGCCGGCCAACGCCCCTTGAATGCGCCCACAGAAGTCGCCAAGCGACTGTCACCGCCACCGCGCCCGTCTCGTTCTTTCGTCCTCCGGACCCACGGCGACGCTTACCGGGTGGCGATCCCGCCGACGGTCGCCCCCGCGCCCCCGAGTCCCCGCGGGCTCCAGAGCCTGCGGCGCGCGCGGCAGGAAGGGGCCGCGCCGAGGACATCACCGGTGCGGCAGGCCCAGGCAAGCGGTCGCCACGGGAAACTCCGCGTGCGACGAGTGCCCCATGTCCGGGGAGCGGTGGCATCACTCGCGCCACCAACAGCGCGCGAACGCCGTCGGCTATCGCCGCGGAGCGGTTCCCGACCAGGGCGATGCCGCCGGGCCCGAACCCGCCGCCGCTGCGCACGACGCGTGTGCCGCGGAGCCCAGCCCACGGCGACGTCGACCCGCCCGGCGGTCGACCCCCGAGTCCCCGCGCGCTCCGGGGCCTGCGGCGCGCGTCGTCCAACGCGGCCGGGCCAAGGAGATACCGCAAGCCTCACGAGCCCCGGCCCCGGCGTCGGCCACGGTCGGGCGCCCCGCCGACCTCGTCAGCAGACGCACAACGGCAGACCCCCACGCCCTTTACTCCGGAGCGTGCGGCACGCGCCCTCCAACGCGGCCGGGCCAAGGACATGCCGCAAGCCTCACGAGCCCCCGCCCCGGCGTCGGCCACGGTCGGGCGCCCGGCCGGCCTCGTCAGCGGTACATCTCGTCGTCCTCCGGCGGTTCCACCATGTCCCACGGCGGGGGTTCGTCCCAAGGGGCGCCGTCGTCCGGGCCGAGGACGGGGGCGCCTCCGCCGCGCGGCGGGCGCGGTGCGGTGCGGGCGGGGGCAGGGCGGCTGGTGCCGTCGGCGCCTGCCGCAGGTGCGGCCGACGCGTCCGGACGGCCGGCACTCACCGCGTGCGCGGCGCTCAACTCCCCCGCACCGACCGTCTCCTCCGCCGACCGGGGCGCGCCGATAGCCGCCCGGGGGGCACTCTCGGCCCCGGCACTTGCTCCGGAGCCCCCGAGCCGTCCCGCCGTCGCCGAGTCCCCGGCCGCAGCCGCCGACCCCGCCTCGGCGTCCGCCCGCGGGCCACGCCCCTCGGCTCCGTCGCCGGCCCCGGCAAGGCCGGACTGCCCAGACGAGCCCGAGCCCCCGGCGCCGGTCACCGGCTCCCCCGAGGGACTCGGGCTCACCGGTCCGTCCTCATCCAACTCCCCCAGCTCCCCCAGCGCCTCCAGAATCTGTTCCCCGTACTTCGCGAGCTTGTTCTCGCCCACTCCGCCGATCGTCGAGAGTTCGGCGAGGGTGCGGGGGCGGCCGGCGGCGATGTCGCGGAGGGTGGCGTCGTGGAAGATCACGTAGGCCGGGACGCCTTGTTCCTTGGCGGTCGCGCCGCGCCAGGCGCGGAGGTGTTCGAAGACCGGGACGGCCTCCGCCGGGAAGTCTTCCGGCGTGCCCTTCGTACGCGAGCCGCCCGCGGACTTCGTCCGGGCCGTCTTCCCCGCCGCGGCGCGCTGGGTTTCGCGGCGGAGCATGACCTGGTGGCGGCCGCCGAGGACGTCGGCGCTGGCGTCGGTGAGGACGAGGGTGCCGTAGTCGCCTTCGACCGCGATGAGGCCTTGGGCGAGGAGTTGGCGGACGACGCCGCGCCAGGTGTTGTCGTCGAGGTCCGCGCCGATGCCGAAGACGCTGAGGGCGTCGTGGTCGAACTGGATGACCTTCGCGGTCTTCTTGCCGCGGAGGATGTCGATGATCTGGCCGGCGCCGAACTTCTGGCGGCGTTCGCGGGCCAGGCGGACGACGGTGGACAGGAGCTTCTGCGCGGGGACGGTGCCGTCCCAGGACTCCGGCGGGGTCAGGCAGGTGTCGCAGTTGCCGCAGGCGGGGGCGCCGGTTTGGCCGAAGTAGGCGAGGAGGCGGGCGCGTCGGCACTCGACGGTCTCGCAGAGGGCGAGCATGGCGTCGACGTGGGCGCTGAGTTTGCGCCGGTGGGCGGCGTCGCCCTCGGAGTCGTCGATCATCTTGCGCTGCTGGACGACGTCCTGGAGCCCGTAGGCGAGCCAGGCCGTGGACGGGAGTCCGTCGCGGCCGGCGCGGCCGGTTTCCTGGTAGTAGCCCTCGACGGACTTGGGCAGGTCGAGGTGCGCGACGAACCGCACGTCGGGTTTGTCGATGCCCATGCCGAAGGCGATGGTGGCGACCATGACGACGCCGTCTTCGCGCAGGAAGCGGGCCTGGTTGGCGGCGCGGGTGCGGGTGTCGAGTCCGGCGTGGTACGGCAGCGCGGTCACACCGCTCGCGACGAGGAAGTCGGCGGTCTTCTCCACGGAGGCGCGCGACAGGCAGTAGACGATGCCCGCGTCGTCGGGGTGTTCCTCGCGGATCAGGCGCAGCAGCTGCTTCTTCGGGTCCTGCTTCGACTCGATGCGGTACTGGATGTTGGGCCGGTCGAAGCTGGCGACGAAGTGCCGGGCGCCGTCGAGCTGGAGTCGCTGGGTGATTTCCTTGTGGGTGGCGGGCGTTGCGGTCGCGGTGAGGGCGATGCGCGGGACGTCGGGCCAGCGTTCGTGCAGTTGCGACAGCGCGAGGTAGTCGGGGCGGAAGTCGTGGCCCCATTGCGCGACGCAGTGTGCTTCGTCGATCGCGAACAGGGCGATCTTGCCGCGGTCGAGGAGGCGCAGGGTGCCTTCCACTTGGAGGCGTTCCGGGGCGAGGTAGAGCAGGTCCAATTCGCCGGAGAGGAAGGCGTTTTCGACGCGGCGGCGGTCGTCGGGGCCCTGGGTGGAGTTGAGGAAGCCGGCGCGGACGCCCAGGGCGGTGAGGGTGTCGACCTGGTCCTGCATGAGGGCGATGAGCGGCGAGACGACGACGCCGACGCCGTCGCGGACCAGCGCGGGGATCTGGTAGCACAGCGATTTGCCGCCGCCGGTGGGCATCAGGACGAGGGCGTCGCCGCCGCGGGCGACGTGGGTGACGATCTCGTGCTGGTCGCCGCGGAACGCGTCGTAGCCGAAGACGCGCTGGAGCACGCCGTGCACGGATTCGGACACCGGGTCGCCGGGTGTCGGCCCGGCGGCCGTCGCCTCGTGCGGGGGCGGGTCTTCGGGGGCGGTGGGGTCGGGCGTGCTGCGCATCTGGGCATTCTAGGCAGCCGCCCGGACACCCGGCGGGGGCTTTCGGCGTCCGGATCGAACAGTTCGAACCGCAACGCCGACGTCCCACCCGCCGCACCCGTCACGACGGTGGCGGCCGGGCGCCCGCACGGGCGCCCGGCCGCGATCGCAACACCGGAGGAGTCCGGCAACGTCCGTCAGTGGACGGTCAGTCCGCCGTCCGCGCTGATGACCGCGCCGGTGATGTAGCTGCCCGCGTCGGAGGCCAGGAGCAGGGCCGGGCCGACCATCTCGTCGGCGTCGGCCATGCGGCCGAGCGGCGAGGACTTCTTCATGGACTCCACACGATCGGGGGTGTTGTTGCGGACCATGTCGGTGTCGACGGTGCCGGGCGCGAGCGCGTTGACGCGGATGCCCTCGGCGGCGAGGGCGCCGGCCGCGGAGCGGGTGTAGGCGAGCAGGCCGGACTTGGCCTGGGCGTACATCGACGTCGGCTCCGAGCGCAGGAAGACGCCGGCGCTGATGACGTTGATGACGGACGCGCTGCGGCTCTGCCGCAGGTAGGGCAGCGCGTACTGGACGAGGAAGATCGGGCCGCGCAGGTTGACCTGCATGGACTTGTCCCAGGCCTCGGGCGTGTAGTGCCCGATCGGGAGGGTCAGCGGGTTGGCGGCGTTGTTGACGACGATGTCGATGCCGCCGAAGTGCTCGACGGTGCGGTCGACGAGCTTCTGCAGGTCGTCCAGCTCGCCCATGTGCGCGGCGACGGCCAGTGCGGTGCCGCCGGCGGCTTCGATGTCCTTGACGGCGGCTTCACAGGATTCGGCCTTGCGGCTGGCGACGACGACCTTGGCGCCGCGGGCGGCGAAGCCCTTGGCGATGGCCAGGCCGATGCCGCGGCTGCCGCCGGTGATGACGGCGACCCGTCCGGTCAGGTCGAACGGGTCGGCGGCGTGCTGGTCGGTCATCGATCCTCCGGCGGGTACGTTCCGTACGTCTTACCGTCGAAAGAAAACTCGTTTTCTTGGAGAAGGTCAAGGGTTTCGCACCCGCACACCCCGGTGCCGAGTCCGCCACCCCGGCGCGATGAGACATTACTGTCTCATCTGAGGTAGAATTGATTCATGTCGACCGATCGCGAAACCGTCCTGCGCGAGGCCACCGCCCTGCTGATCCGCCGGCCCGCCGCCGCGATGGACGACATCGCGCGCGCCGCCGGAATCAGCCGCGCGACCCTGCACCGCATGTACGCCGGACGCGACGCCCTCGTCCGCGCCATCGGCGCCCGCGCCCTGGAGCAGGTCTCCGCCGCCGTGGACGCCGCCCGCATCGAGGACGGCCCCGCCGACGAGGCCCTGCGCCGCGTGGTCGACGAACTCATGCCCATCGCCGAGTTCCTCGGCATCCTCTACGGCGAGAACGCGCTGTGCGAGGTCCCGGAGATCGACGCCGCCTGGCAGCGTATCGACAACCGGGTCAACGCCGTCGTCCGGCAGGGCCAAGCCGACGGCGTCCTGCGCCTGGACCTGCCCGCGGCGTGGATCACCGAAGCCGTCTTCTCCCTCGCCGTCGGCGCCGGATGGGCGGTCCGCGACGGCCGCCTCGCCCGCCGCGAAGCCCCGCGCGGCGTCGCCGAACTCCTCCTCGGCGGCGTCGGCCGGACCCGCGACTGAACGCCGCAGACACCACCCGACCGCGCGACCGCGGGCCTCAGATGTCCGCGACGTGCGCCACGTTCTCCCGGTCCACCGGATCCGCACTCGGCTCCCCCGCGAACCACGCGTCCAGCATCTCGCCGAGCAGCGGCTCCGACGTCAACCGCAGGCTGAGCGCGAGCACGTTGGCATCCGCCCACTTCCGCGCCCCGTCCGCCATCACCGCATCCGTGCACAACGCCGCACGCACACCGGGCACCTTGTTCGCCGCGATCGACGCCCCAGCCCCCGTCCAGCACGCCACGACCGCCTGATCGGCACGCCCCTCGGCAACAGCGCGCGCCGCGGCCTCCGAACACCACGCCCAGTCGGCACGCTCCCCCGGCACCAGCGCCCCGTACAACTGCACCTCGTGCCCGCGGCGCTCGAGTTCCGCACCGATCAGCTCCGCGACGCCCGCGACCTCGTCCGCCGATACCGCGATCCGCATACCGCCGCACCTCCCTCGACCGGCGGCGCACCGCCGCCGTGGGTCCACCGTGCCACACTCGGACCATGGCCACGGCCGCGGAACTGCCCCGCATACGCCCCGAGCCGCGCGTCGTCCGCCACACCTCGGCGCTCGGGTCCTGGGAGATGGTGCGCACCACCCCGCACCCGGCGCTGACCGGCCTGGTCGGCGGCTACTGCGGCTACGCGGAGCGCACGCCGTGGCCGCTGCGCCGCCGCGAGGTCGCCTCCCGGCAGATCACCCTGATCATCAGCTTCGGCGACCGGATCCGGCTGCTCCCGCACGACGGCATCGCGGTGCCCGACGAGACGGTGTCGTTCGTCGCCGGACTGCACAACGGGCCGACGGTGACCGAGCACGACGGCGTCCAGGCGGGCGTGCAAGTCGATCTGAGCCCGTTGGGCGCGTACACCCTGCTCGGCCTGCCGATGGCGGAACTCGCCGACCGGATCGTCCCGTTCGAGGACGTCTGGGATGCCCTCGGCGGCGAACTGCCGGACCGGCTGGCATCCGCCGCCGGCTGGCCGGAACGCTTCGCGCTGATCGACGCGGTGTGGCTGCGCCGCCTCGCCGAGGGCCCGGTGCCGCGGCCTGAGGTCGCGCGCTCGTGGGCGCTGCTGGACGCGTCGCACGGCCGTGTCGGCGTCGCCGCGCTGGCCACGGAGGTCGGCTGGAGCCGCCGGCATCTGACGTCCCGGTTCCGCGAGGAGGTGGGGCTGCCTCCGAAGCAGGTCGCCCGGCTGTTCCGCTTCCGCCGCGCGGTCGCTCTGCTGAGGGCGCCGGTGCCGGACCTGGCGGCCGTCGCCACCTCGTGCGGCTACTACGACCAGGCGCACTTCAACCGCGACTTCCGGGACCTGGCCGGGTGCACGCCGACGACGTACCTGGGGGCGCGGCTGCCGGACGAGGGCGGGGTCGCGGGCTGAGGTCCGGGCGGACCGGGTGCGGGGCCCGCGTGGTCGGGCAGGGATGTCCCGGAGGGCGCGGTCGGAGCCCCGGCATCACGCGTCTCGGGGACGGCGGCCCTGCTGTTCCCGTTCGTCCAATACACGCCGCGCCCACCTGCCGAGACTGAGGCGGTGGGGATCCGCAGACGGCGGATGCCCCTCCGGAATCGGTGGAGGTGTGCCATGACCAGCGCAGACAACGGACGGCCCGTGGCGGATGTGGTCCCGACGCTGCGGTTCCGCGACGCGGCGCGGGTGATCGCGTTCCTGGACGAGGCGTTCGGGCTGACGCCCACGATGGTGGTGCCCGGGCCCGAGGACACGGTCGCGCACGCGCAGCTGCGCTGGGGCAACGGGTGTGTGATGGCCGCGTCGGACGCGGGTGACGCACCCGGACGGCTCAAGACGGCCGTGGGAGGGGTGTGCGTCTACCTGATCCTCGACACGGACGACGACGTCGACAAGCACTACGCGCGGGCGGTCGCCGCGGGCGCGGAGATCGAACGCGAGCTGCAGGACGAGGACTACGGGGGCCGCGGCTACGTCGCGCGCGATCCGGAAGGCAACCTGTGGGCGTTCGGGTCGTACCGGCCGGAGTAGCCCGCGCCCGGGAGCGGACGGGGCCTCGGGCCGGGGGACCTTACGGGCTATGGGTGGGGTCCGACAGGCCGGGCCGCCGGGCCGCGAGGAGGCGTGCCGCAGTCGGCCGCACATGGGTCCGGCAGGCCGGCCCGCGAGCAGGCACGTGGCAGTCGGCCGCACCATGCCACGCCCGCGGTCCGGCCGGGCCTCACGGCAACGCCGCTACGCCCCCGGCCGGATCGCGGCCCTCACCTCGCTTGCTCAGTGCTGCGCGCCCGGATTCTTCGCCAGGTACGCGTCGACCTTCGCGCGTTCGAAGCTGTAGACGGGGCTGGCCTGTTCGACCGGGACGAACGTGGCAGTCGCCAGTTCGTCGTACACGTCGACGCGGGTGTAGCCGACGCCGGTGACGCCCTGGTAGCTGCCCTTCGGCGGGAACACATCCGCCCGGTACGCCACCGCCGGCGCCGACCACACCGGAACACCCGCCAGCGCGCCGCACGTCGCGTGGTGGTTGTGGCCGGTCAGCACGATCTTGACGTCGGTGTCCTTGATGACCGCGCCGAGTCGCTCCGGGTTCTCCAGAGACAGCCGCTCGAGGAACGCCAGCGGCGTCGGGATCGGCGGGTGGTGCAGGGCCAGCACCGTGCCGGCCGCGGCGGGCTCGGCGAGTTCCGCGCGCAGCCATTCCAGCTGGGAATCCTCGAGGCCGCCGCCGTGGGTGCCCGGGACGGTGCTGTCGAGGACGACGACGCGGACGTCGCCCGCGTGGTGCACGTAGTCGTGCGGCTCGCCGTGCGGCGCCGTCTCCAGGAGTCCCTCGCGGAAGGCCTCGCGCTTGTCGTGGTTGCCCATCGCGAACAGCGCCGGCGTGCCGATGCGCTCGGCGGCGGCCTTGACCAGCTCGCGCAGGCGGCGGTACGCGCGGATGTCGCCGGTGTCCGCCAGGTCACCGGTGAAGATCAGCGCCGCGGGGTCCAGATCCGCCTTCTCGACCGCGGCGAGCGCGCGTTCCATCTGGTCGAGCGTGTCGAGCGTGCCCATGAGCAGCTCGCCCTCGGGAACGATGTGCACGTCGCTGAACTGCACGAGGGTGTGGCGGGGAGTACGCACGGGCGGTCCTCACTCGGAACTGGGACGAGAAGGCGGTGACACGTGTCACGGCGCGGCAAGTCCATCCAGAAGAGTATGACCAGGTCAAGGGTCGCACTATGCGTCCGCGGCCGGGGCGGACCGGTGTCCGGCCCACCGACCCCGCCGGTTACCGTTTCCCGATGGATTTCCGCGCGCTCGGCTACCAGCACCCCGACGTCCGCAAGCTCTGCGACGAGGTCCAGCAGATCTACACCGAACGCTACGGCGACCCCGACCAGGGCCCGGTCGACGAGTCCGACTTCGCCCCGCCGTCGGGCCTGTTCCTCGTCGTGTACCAGGACGACCGCGCGCTCGCGTGCGGCGGCTGGCGCGTCGCCGACCCCGCCGAGCCCGGCCTGTCCGCGGGCGACGCGGAACTCAAGCGCATGTACGTCCGCCCCGACGCCCGCGGCCGCGGCCTCGCCCGCGCGGTCCTCGCCGAGGTGGAACACCGCGCCCGCGAGGCAGGCCGCACCCGCATGATCCTGGAGACCGGCACCCTCCAGCCCGAGGCCATCGCCCTCTACCGCTCCAGCGGCTACACCGACATCCCCGGCTTCGGCTACTACCGCAACAGCCCGCTGAGCGTCTGCATGGCCAAGGAACTGGGGTAAGGCCCCGGTCCGGAAGCGATTCCCACCCCGGCTCCCGAAGCGGCAGCCCGGCGGCACCTCACACCTGGACCGGCCGGTCCCCGTGATCCCGCAGCGGATACTCCTGCGCCCCGGTCACGTGCCGCGACGCCAGCGCGTACGCCCCGTCGCGGTCGCCCGCCGCGATCAGCTCGATCAGCCGTCCGTGCACCCGCAGACCCGCCTCCCGCACCGGGCGCCCCGTGTCCGCGAGCGCGGCATGCGCCCACACCTGCTCCTGGCGCGCCCACAGCACTTCGACCGCGCCCAGCAGGATCTGCATCGTCGCATTGCCGCAGCGCGCCACCAGCGCCTCGTGGAAGTCGCGGTTCGCCCGCAGGAACGCCTGCCCGTCGTCGAGCGCATCCGCCATCCGCGCATGCACGTCCGCGAGGACCGGCACCACCGCCTCGGCCCGGTCCGCGCGTTCCGCGCACAACGCGGCACACACCGGCTCCAGTTGCCGCAACGCCCCGGCCAGGTCCTCCAACGGGACGTGCCGCGCGTGCATCACCATGCCGAACATGTGCGCCGCGTCCGCGGGCTGCGGGACATGCACGACCGCACCGCCGGTGTTGCCGCGCCGCACCGTGATCAGACCCTCGGTCTCCAGGATCCGGAACGCCTGCCGCACCGTCGTGCGGCCGACGCCGAACTCGGCCATCAGGTCGTCCTGCTTCGGCAGCGTTCCGCCGTCCGCGATGACGCCGTCGAGGATACGGGCCCGCAGCCGGTCGGCGACGGCGTCGGCGACACTGTGGTGCCGTACCGCCTGCTCGTCGCCGGAACCGACGGCCCGCACCGCGCCCGAGGTCACCCCTCCGCCGTTTCCGCGACCGGCCCCGCGATCGCCCGCTCGACGCCCAGCAGTTCCTCGCCGGACAGCTCCACCACGGCGGCCGCGTTCGCCGCCGCCTGCGCCGCGCTCGTCGCCCCGACCAGGACCGACGGCACACCCGGCTGCGCGGCGAGCCACGACAGCGCCAGCTCCAGCACGCTGCGGCCGATCTGCCGCCCGTACGCCTCCAGCCGCTCCACCGCGGCGAAGTTCTCCTCGGTCGCCGCCCCCGCAAGCCGCGGAATCGCCGCGAACCGGGTGCCGTCCGGGAAACCCTCGCCGCGCCGGTACTTGCCGGTCAGCAGCCCCGACGCCAGCGGGAAGTACGGGATCACCCCGAGGTTCAGATGCCGCGCCGCCGGCACGACCTCCCGCTCGATGTCGCGGTTCAGCAGGCTCCACTCCTGCTGCGTGGCGATGAACCGGGAGCCGCCGCTCGCCCGCGCGATGTGGTCCGCGTCCACCAGCTGCCAGCCGGTCAGGTTCGAGTTCGCCAGGTAGCGGACCTTGCCCTGCCGCACCAGGTCGTCCAGCGCCGACAGGGTCTCCTCGATCGGCGTGTCCGGGTCCGGGAAGTGCAGGTAGTACAGGTCGATGTGGTCCATGCCCAGCCGCCGCAGGCTCGCCTCGCAGGCCCGCATCACATGCCGCCGCGACCCGCCGCCGCCGTACGGGCCCCGCCCCGGCGCGCCGAACTTGCTGGCCACCACCACGTCCTCGCGGTGCGTGCCGAGCGCCTTGCCCAGCATCTCCTCGGAACGCCCGCCGCCGCCGTAGACGTCCGCGGTGTCGAAGAAGGTGACGCCCGCGTCCAGCGCCGCGCCGACCACCCGGTCGGCCTCGTCGGCGTCGATGCGCATGCCGAAGTTGTTGCAGCCGAGCCCGACCGCCGAGACCTTCAGCCCCGACCCGCCGACCGTGGAGTACCGCACCCGCGCCTCGCTCTCCGCCGTGTCCCTCGCGCGTCGCCCCGCCTCCGACGGACGGTGCGGGGCTCGACACCTTGCCCCACCATCATAGCCATGATAGCTATGAAAGTAGAGTTGACGGCCCGTCAGAACCAACCGGGCCGGCCACCCCGACCCAGCACCCGGGCACGCACCCGACGATCCCACCGCGAGGCCGCCGCATGCGCAAGATCCCCTACGCCGGAAGCGTCCACGACCAAGCCGAAATCGACGCCATGCTGGCCATCCTCAACGGCCCGCCCAGCGCCATGACCATCGGCCGCAACGTCGCCGCCATGGAACAGAAGGTCGCCGCGCTCTTCGGCAAGAGCCACGGCCTCATGTGCAACTCCGGCTCCTCCGCGCTCTACCTCGCCATCGAACTGCTGCGCCTGCAGCCCGGCGACGAGATCATCACCTCCACGCTCACCTTCTCCACCGACATCGCCCCGATGGTGAAGGCCGGCATCGTCCCCGTCCTCGCCGACGTCGACCCGGACAGCTTCCAGATCGACGTCGACCGCCTCGAAGGCCTCATCGGCCCCCGCACCAAAGCCATCCTCACCCCCAACCTGGCCGGCAACGCCCCCGACTGGGACCGCATCCGCGAGATCGCCGACCGGCACAACCTCGTCGTCGTCGAAGACTCCTGCGACGCCCTCGGCGCCACCCTCCGCGGCACCCCCACCGGCACCCGCGCCGACATCTCCGTCACCAGCTTCGCGATGAGCCACATCATCACCTGCGCCGGCAACGGCGGCATGGTCCTCGTCGACGACGAAGCCCTCCGCGACCGCGGCCTCATGCTGCGCCGCTGGGGCCGCCGCTCCGAACTCCAGCTCTTCGGCTCCAAGAAGGGCAACCGCGACTTCTTCGAAGAGATCGACGGCGTCCTGTACGACAACCTGTTCATCTTCGACGAAATCGGCTGGAACTTCGAACCGTCCGAACTCGGCGCCGCGTTCGGCCTCGCCCAGCTCGAGAAGCTCCCCACCTTCCTCGCCACCCGGCAGCGGCACTTCGCCGCCCACCACGCGTTCTTCTCGAAGCACCCCGAGGCCTTCATCCCGCCGCGCCAGACCGACGGCCTGGAGACCGGCTGGCTCAACTTCCCCGCGATCATCAACCCGGAGGCAGGCTTCACCCGCGGCGAACTCCAGCAGTACCTCGAAGAACGCGGCATCTCCACGCGCACCGTCTGGTCCGGCAACATCCTCCGCCAGCCCGGCTTCAAGGACATCGCCCACCGCGCCGACCCGGCGGGATACCCGAACGCCGACCGCGTCATGGAGCACGCCTTCATCGTCCCGCTGAACCACCGCATGGACGACGAGGACACCGCCTACATCCACGAACAGGTCGAGGCGTTCCTGGCGAGCCGCTGAGCGGGCGCCCGGGCCGCGGCTGAACGGCCCGGGCCGCTCCGCCGCGGCCCGGGCCACGCGCGCGCTGCCGGCCGACTGCGGTGCGGGCCGCTTGAAGGCAGCACGCCCTTCCGGAGACAGCTTTGCGCAAAGTCACTTTCCGCCTAGCTATTTCCGGAAGAGCACAACCGCCTCGCCGCGACTCACGCCCCGCCCCGCACCTCCTTCTCGAACCAGTGGTGGGCATACGGCTCGTCGTTGAACGCCGGAATCTCGCGGAAGCCGTACGCCCGGTACAGGCCGATCGCCTCGTCGAGCACCTTGTTGGTGTCCAGGCGCAACACGGCCCGCCCCGCGGCGGCCGCGCGTGCCTCCAACTCGGCCAGGAAGCGCCGCCCCAGCCCCAAACCCCGGGCGCTCGGCGCCACCCACATGCGCTTCACCTCCGCCGGCAACCCCGCGGGCAGCTTCAATCCGCCGCACCCCACCGGCTCCCCGTACTGCCGCGCCACCAGGAAAACCCCGCGCGGCGGCCGCAGTTCACCCGCATCCGGCAGCAGACTCCGCAGCGGGTCGAACCCCGTGTCGAACCGCTCCCCCAGCTCCGCGTAGAAGCTGCGCAGACAGAACACCGCGTCGGGATGTTCCGGATCGACCTCGTCAATCGACACGGTCCCGGCCGTCAACAACCGGTCGACCTCGGCCATCGCCGCCACCAGCCGCTCCCGCTGCCCGGCGTTCAACGGCGCCAGCAACGACGCGGCGACCTCGTCGCTCCGCCGATCGAGCACGTCACGCTCGCCCCGCCCCGCCTCGGTCAACCGCACCGTCCGCACCCGCCGGTCGGCCTCCGCCGACTCGACCGTCACCAGTCCGGCCGCCTCCAGCGAACGCAGCAACCGGCTCACGTACCCGGAATCCAGCCCCAGCCGCTCACGCAACTGCCGGACGTCCCGCCCGTCCTCGCCGATCTCCCACAGCAGGCGGGCTTCCCCGATCGGCCGGTCCCGCCCGAGATACCGGTCGTGCAGCACCCCCACCCGCGCGGTCACGGTGCGGTTGAAGCGGCGGACGTCGTCGATGTGCGCAGCGTCAGTCATTCTCTGACTTTAGTCAGAGATCTACCGGCGCGCAGCCCGCGTCCACAAAAAGCGGCGGGGGCGGGGGGGGCCCCCCCCGCCCCCCCCCCCCCACCGCCACAAAACGGCGCCGCCAAACAGTGTGGGTTTATGCGTCCCACCCGGGGGGTGGTGAAGCGGGGTGGAGGGCCC
>NZ_JBMULZ010000007.1:0-127339 GCF_049534875.1 Uniformispora flossi | reverse complement strand
GTAGGTCGTCGTGGTGGGCTGGGTCTTAAATTCTCTTACTTTCTTAATATATCAACGGGCCCGCCGCCCGCTACAACAAACCGCGGGGGGGCGGGTGGCCCCCCCCCGCCCCCGCCACCCACTCCTGCATCACCACGTCACCGCATCAGCTGCGGAGTTCCTTCGCCGCCTCGGTGAGGTCCTTCGCCGTGTCGATCGCCCGCCAGTAGGCCCCCTGCGGAATCGGGAAGCCGGCCAGGCGGTGCTCGCGAGCCAGCCGCGGGAAGGTGGTGCGCTCGTGATCGCCCACCTCCGGCAGCATGGCGGTGAACTCCGGCGCGAAGACGTACACGCCCGCGTTGATCAGGTAGGGCGACGGCGGAGCCTCGATGAAGTCCAGGACATGGCCGAACTTGTCGGTGTCCACGACACCCCACGGAATGCGCGGCCGGGCCAGCGCCAGGGTCGCCACCGCGTGGCGCTCCTCGTGGAACGCGGCCATCTCACGCAGCGAGAAGCGCGTCCAGATGTCCCCGTTGGTCGCGTACCAGGGCTCCTCCGGCCGCGGCAGCGCCGCCGCCGCGAACCGCAGGCCGCCACCGCGCCCGAGCGGCTCCGTCTCCACGACCGTGGTGACGGACAACGGCAGTTCGGCGCTCTTCAGCCAGTCCTGCAGCACCTCCGCGAGGTGCCCGCAGGACACGACGACATTCGTGACGCCTTCCGCGGCAAGCCACTCCAGTTGGTGCCCGATGATCGGCGTCCCGGTACCGGGGATCTCCACCATCGGCTTGGGCCGGTCATCGGTGTAGGGCCGCAGCCGCGACCCCTGGCCGCCGGCCAGGATCACGGCTTGCGTCACGGGCGCGCCACCGGACCGCGCGCTGAGCTGTGCGGAAGTCATGCCCGTAACCCTAGCGATCCCCCCGCCAACCCCCACCTTCCCATCACCCACCCGAGCACAACTCCCCCGCCCCCACCCCACCGGGGGCCGACCTCGCCACCACCCGACCTCACCACCACCCGCCACAGCCCACGCCAACCCCCGCCCACCTCACCACCACCCGACCACGACCCACGCCAACCCCCCCGCCCTCGGCGCCCCCACCCGACCGGAAGCCGACCCCGCCACCCACCCGGAACCGCAGCCCGCGCCAACCTCCGCCCTCTCGCGCCCCGATCGCCAACGATCCCCACCCGACGACAGCACTCCCCGCCCCACCACAACCGAAGCCCGTCCAGCGTTCACCTGCCCCCCACCGCGCCACCGATCGCGCCCATCCGAGCGCGCCCGCCACCCCCACCCGGCCGGAAGCCGCCCTCGCCACCCACCCGACCGCAGCCCACGCCAACCTCAGCCCTCTCGCGCCCCAATCGCCAACGATCCCCGCCCGACGACAGCGCTCCCGTCCAGCGTTCACCCGCCACCGATCGCGCCCGCCACCCCCACCCGCCCAACACCGGCTCTCACCCCGCCCCACCCCTTGTCGGTGCGAGGTTGTGCAATGTTGCCCGGAATCCCGCGCAAGGGCCGGTTATCCGTGACGATGACGTGCGGACTCTTACGGCATGTGGCCCCGGTCACTAGCATCCGGAGTCAGGCCAGTCATCGCGGGCGGGTACGCGGCGTGGACCGTGACCGGTGGGGACCGGTGCTACCGCGGCGGACTCTCGGGGGGCGTACGGGGTTGGGGGTCTCGGCATGGCAAAACGACGTCTCGGTGGCGCATTGGCCGCGAGCAGCATGTGGCTCGTCTCCGGCTGCTTCGGATCCGGCGCGGAATGCTGCGCGCACGGCCCCACCTCGCCACCCGTCCAACGCCCCGCCACCGTCGCCCCGCTCGCGCCGCCAACGCCCGGCTCCCCCGCCGCGCCCCGCCGCGCCACCGGCTGCGAACTCGTCACCGCCGCCGAAGTCCGCGACGCCGTCGGCGTCGAAGCCGTCACGTCGAGCCCCGACGACGACGGCCGCGCCTGCCAGTTCTTCACCTCGAACGGCGCCCTCCTCCTCACCGTCCGGGTAGGCGACCTCCCGCGCGCCCTCCTCGGCGGCCCCGAACAGGTCGCCCGCCTCACCGCCGCCCGCGCCGCAACGACCGAACCGGTCCCCAACCTCGCCGAAACCGCCCTGTACTACGCCGACCCGCACACCGGCTCCGGCCTGGTCCTCGCCACCAGCCGGGACGACCGCGTCACCAGCGTGGACATCAGCACGCCCGGCCCCGGCTCACCCGTCACCCACGACGCCCTGATCAGCCTGGGCCGCGCGGCCGTCCGAGCCCTCCCGTAAACCGGATCGGCTCCCGTCGGAGCCCCTCACCGCCCGAAGAACTCCCCCAACGCCGCCCCCAGCACCTCCGGCGCGACCTCGTGCGTCTGCCCCGCCAACGTCGCGTACTCCGCCCCCGGCACCGCGTCCGCCACCGCCCGCGTCGGCGCCCGCAGAACGTCCGGACTGGCCCCACCATCGAGCGCCAGCACCGGGATCGCGATCTTGCCGAGCACATCCGTCGGCACCGCCCCGCCCGTGCCGGTCCCGAGCGCGGCCGCGTCATACGCCAACGTCGGCGCCACCGCTTCGAACGCCGACCACGCCGGCGAGTTCCGCATCTGGTCGATCATCGCCTCCGGGGCGCCCGTCAGCGCCATGAACAGCGCCGCCGCGTCCCCGCGACGGCCTTCGGCCAACGCCGGAGCCAACTCCGCCGCATACCGCGCGAAGCGTTCCCGCTGGGCCGGGTCGACACCGAACGGCGGCTCGTACACCGCCAGTTTGGTCATGTCGACACCCGCGGCCGCGGCCCGCAAGGCCAGCGCCCCGCCCGACGACAGGGCAACGACATACGCGGACCCGCCCGCCGCGCCGATCACCGCCGCCAGGTCCTCGACCTCCCGTTCGACCGCGAACGGCGTCGTGTCACCGCTCTCCCCGCGCCCCCGCCGATCGTACGTGTACACGGTGAAGCGGTCCGCGAGCGCCGCGGCAATGCCCGGCCCGGGGCCGAACGCCCGGTGGCACAAAGCCCCGTCGACGAAGACCACGGCGGGACCGGCGCCCGTCGCGGTGCAGGCGATCGCGGTGCCGTCGGCGGAAACAACGGTGGTCATGGGGTGAGTTCCTCTCCTGCGGTGTGTCGTTCTCCCGAATGCAGACCGGGATCCCGCCCGAATCTCATCGGCCCGGAACGGCCGACTCCCCGGGCCGG
Organism: Uniformispora flossi; assembly: GCF_049534875.1. Taxonomy (NCBI): domain Bacteria; kingdom Bacillati; phylum Actinomycetota; class Actinomycetes; order Kitasatosporales; family Streptomycetaceae; genus Uniformispora; species Uniformispora flossi. The sequence continues at coordinate 124,154 of NZ_JBMULZ010000007.1, read as the reverse complement.
TTCCGTACCCCCATTTCGTCCGTCACACCGCATATCGCCCCATCGCAACCAACCGGTCCGAGCCACACTCCCGGGCACGCGGCTTAACCCCGTGCGGGTGGCATCTGCCACGATGGCGGGCCAGGAGGGGCCCCGGACGGGGCTCGGCCGGAAGGGAGCCGCCGGAACATGCCGTCCCCAGACACCCACGCCGGGTCGCGCGCCGGTTCAGTGGAGGATCCGGGTGCGCTGGTGCTGCTGGCGAACCGCACGAGTTCGCGGACCAGCGCGACCGGCGGGCCCGCACTGCCGTTGCGCGACGGAGTGCGCGTGTACTTCGAGGGCCTTCCGGACGCCGCCGCGGACCGGTACGCACAGGTCGTCGCCTCCCCCGCAGAAGCCGAAGTCGCGGTCCTGCGCGCCATACCCGACCGGCACAACCGCTGGCCCGCCGACGACGTCGACCGCGTCCTGGATCTCGCGGCGACCGTGCCGACGATCGTGGTGCTGCAGTTGGCCGGGCCCGCGCCCGTCCCCGAGTTCGCCGGGGACGGCGCCGCCGTCCTGGTCGACCTCGGGGTCGCCGACACGACGGTCGCCGAGGTGGTCTTCGGGCGCCACGCCCCGGGCGGACACCTCCCCTTCGCCCTGCCGAACCCGGACGGCGACGACGGCACCGCCCCGGGGGACGGCTATCCCGCCGGCTTCGGCCTGACCTACTGACTGCCGGCCCGCCGCGCCGTCACGGCCCCGACCGGCCCCGCTGCACCGCCGCCTCGCCCGGGGACACCGGGCCCACCGGCAGCGCGGGCGGCGCCGACGGGACCACACCCGGCTGCACCCCGACCCCGTCCGGCACCAGCGGCTCCGGCATGGCGGCCTTCCGCACCCGCTCCGCGTTCATCGCGTCGACCGCGCCCCGTGCGTCGCCGATCGTCCCGAAGTCGACCGCGACGAAATTGACCGGCCGTCCGCGCTGCTGTTCGCACTGCTTGGCACGGTCGAGGACGAACTGCTTGGCGTTGATCCGTCCCGCGTCGATGCGGCTGCCGCCCTTGGCGGTGATGAAGTGGTTCATGAGGAACAGCCGCTTGTCGGTGCCGCCGCGATTGGGGGCGCACGAGAGGTTCTCGGGGGAGGTGAAGGTGAACGGCGTTTCCATGCCGTACTTGTAGAACTGCCGGTAGTGCGGGTCCGGCCCGTCGGCGCGTTCCGCGAACACCACCAGGCGGTGGTTCTTCGCGATCATTTCGCGCAGGGTCGGCCAGGGCGCATTCGGGTCGGCGGGCGGGGTGGCCATGAACCGGTCCACGCCGGCCTCGCGCATGGCGTCCATGGTCTGCTCGCCGGTGATGTCGTCCTGCAGGATCAGGGTGACGACCTCGTTGGGGTTGCGGTCGAGCCACTGGCCGATCGCCTGCATGGTGCCGACCAGCGGGATGGCGCCGCCGCGGCACACCGAGTGGCACAGCCACAGGCCGGGGCGCGCGGGCGCGAACCGGTCTATGACACCGGCCACGATGGCCTGTTCCTCGGGGGACATCTCCGACCCGGCGAGGCGCGGCGCGATTTCCTCCGGGGTCTCCCACATGTAGGTGTCCATGAGCAGGGCCCGGGCGCCGAGGTCGAGTTGGGTGACCGGGTCGGGGTCCTGGAGCGGGCTGATGAAGCGGTCCGCGGTGGACGACATGGAGTTGTGGGTGGCGAGGTAGGCGACTTCGTCGTAGTGGCGGTCGCACAGGTGGGCCATGCCGTTGCAGCGGCGTTCCTTGGCGGGGTCGCCGACGGTCGGGACGGGCAGGAAGATCGTCAGCGCGAGGGCGCCCGCGGCGCCCGCGGCGGCGACGCCCGAGATGGTGCGGCGGCGGGACCGCGGCAGCGGGGCCTTGCCGCGTTCGCGGCGGCGGACGGCGAGGTTCGCGGCGACGACGAGCCCGGCGCCGGCGAGCACCGGCACGGCCGACGACGTGATCCACACCTTGACGATGTCGCGGATCGCGGCTTCCTGGAGGTCGTCGGCGAGGGAGCGGACGGACGGCGCCCAGCCGCCGCGGTCGGCGGGCAGCAGGTGCGGGACGGCGGCCCAGGCGATCAGGCAGACGGCGGCGGCGAGCATGCCGCCCGCGGCGAGCGCGTACCCGGGTCCGGCCATGCGGGCAAGGCCGCGGCGCGGTGCGGTGCGCCACAGCACGTAGAGGCCGCCGACGGTGAACAGGCACGCCACGGTGAGCATCTTGCCGAGGCCGAGGACGGTGAACGCGCGCAGTTGCGGGAGCGGGCCGAGGTTGACGGTGGTGTCCTGGGCCTTGATGTCGATGACGAGGTCCCAGGGCCGGTCATGGCTGAGCGAGGCGAGGCCCTGCTGGGCTTCTTCGACCTTGTCGCCGAACAAGGTGGGGACGACGGCGACCAGGACGCCGCCGAGGTCGCCTTGGCGCAGCGACGCGATGACGGGTTCGCGGAGTGCGGCGCGGCGGTCTTCGGGGAGTCGTTCGAGGATGAGGTCGGCGATCTCCGGCGCGGCTTCGGGGGCGAGGTCGAGCGCGGGGAGGCTTTCCGGGGGTTGGCCGGCGGCGAGCGCGTCGAGGGCGCGTTGGACGGAGGCGACGAAGGCGGGGGCGTTGGCTTCGGTGACGCTGGGGACGCCGCCGGTGAGGTCGCCGACGAAAACCTCGGCGACGCCGCCGAGGTTGTTGATGATGGGTTTGAGGTCGACGTAGAAGTGCAGGTCGGATTCGTCGCCGCGCAGGTAGGAGACGGTGCGGCCGATCTGGTCGTCGGCGATGCCGCGGAGGGTGGCGGGCGGGAGGACGAGGCGCAGGTTGGCGGTGACCTGGTTGGGCGGGATGGGGAGCCGGGCCAGCAGGTCGTTGGTCAGGTGCGCCATCTCGGGGTCGACGAGGACCTGGTCGTAGAGCCGGTCGTAGGCGTCTTCGCGTTCCAGGACGGAGTCGTACCAGGCGCGGTCGAGCACGGTGCTGCGGGCGACGCCCAGGCCGGTGATGACGGCGACGCCCATGGCGACGACGATGTACGCGGCCGTGCGGATGGCGCGGAGACGGCGCCGGGCACGGCGGTCGTCCGCCCCCCGGGACTCCTGCGTACCAACCGTGACATTCACCCCTTCAGCAGATCAAAGCCCTGAATAGACGAAAACCCTACCAACCGGAATTATCGCCCTCGGCGACGGGCCCCCGGTCGACGCAACGCCGCGGCGGCGCGGATCATGCCCGCGGTCCGCAGCCGCTGTGCGTATTCGTTCGCGTGCTCGCTCGCCCGGGTTTCATTCCTGGTTTCGTATGTACGGGTGGCGCGGGAGTTGCGCGTGGGCATTGCGGAGACCGTTACGATCCCCCTGGAAACACCGGCAACTTGCGTCCCTGGCAAGGGAGCGCAGGACTCGAGGGGGAACCCGTGGACGACCGCGCTCCGAACCCGTCGCCGCTGCAGGGGGATGCGCCCGAGGAGTGGGCGCCCACCGGCATCGACGTGACCGTACCGAGTATCGCCCGCGTGTACGACGCGGTTCTCGGCGGCAAGGACAACTTCCCGGTCGACCGGGCGATCGCCCAGCAGTCGCAGGACATCGTGCCGGAGATCGGCGATGTCGCGCGCTACAACCGGGACATCCTGGGGCGCGCGGTGCGCACCATGGCGAAGGCCGGCATCACGCAGTTCCTCGACCTGGGTTCGGGTCTGCCGACGGTGCAGAACACGCACCAGGTGGCGCAGGAGGTGAACCCGGACGCGAAGATCGTGTACGTCGACATCGACCCGATCGTGCTGGCGCACGGCCGGGCGATCCTGGCCGAGAACGCGAACACCACCGTCGTCACGGCGGACCTGCGCGACCCGAAGGCCGTGCTCGACCTGCCCGCGGTGCGGGAGTTCATCGACTTCGACCAGCCGATCGGCCTGATGCTCGTCGGCGTCATCCACCATCTGGGTGACGACGAGGGCCCGGAAGCGATCGTGCGCGACTACCTGGACGCGCTGCCCGCGGGCAGTTACTTCCTGCTGACGCACTTCTGCGCGTCGAGCCCGGACGCGCTGGCCCTCGAGGGCGCGCTGCTGACCAGCCTGGGCACCGGGCGGTTCCGCACGCTGGAGGAGATCACCGCGTACTTCGAGGGCACCGAACTCCTGGAGCCGGGCGTGGTCTACCTGCCGGAGTGGCGTCCGGACGAGCCCGTCCCGGCGTCGCTGACGGTCGGCCAGCGGCTCATGGCGGGCGGGCTCGCGATCAAGCACTGACCCGGCGAGAGCCCTTGCGGCGAAGCCACCGGAACCACCGGGAGTCCCGAACTCCCCCCAGGCGGCGCACCCCACGGTGCGCCGCCTTTGCGTCGCCCCGACCTCGTCGACACCAACTCCCTTGTCGTCCGCACGACTTGACTGGTTCAGACCATTGACACCGGCGCGTCGGCGGGCCTATCTTCCTGGCCATCGGAGAGTTAGGAAACTTTCCTAACTCTCCGACCAGGCAGCGCGGAACGCGTGCGGCGACCGGCGGAGGGGGCACCGTGGCAGCTGGGAAGGCCGGTCGGCCGAGTCTGCTGCGCGCGATCAACGACCGCGCTGCGCTCGACCTGCTGCTCGACCACGGGCGGCTCTCCCGCGGGCAGATCGGCGCGCTGACCGGGCTGTCCAAACCGACCGCGTCGCAGCTCCTCGCGCGGCTGGAGTCGGCGGGCCTGGTCCGCGCGGTCGGCACGACGGAAGGCCGTCCCGGCCGGGCCGCGCAGTTGTACGAGATCGACCCGGCGGCGGGGCACGCGGCCGGGCTGGACATCACCCCGTCCCGGATCGACGTCGCCATCGCGGACCTCGCCGGGAACGTCGTGGCGGAGCACCGGCTGCCCACCCCGCGCCGCCCCTCCCCCGACGTCGCCGCCCAGGTCCGGGAGGCGGTCCGTACCGCCGCCGACCGGGCCGGGCTGGCCACCGGCGACCTCACCCACGTGGTCGTCGGCATGCCCGGCGCGTTCGACCCGGCCACCGGCCGATTCCGGTACGCCCGGCATCTGCCCGGCTGGCACGCCCCCGGGGTGCTGGACGCGGTGCGTGCCGCGCTCGGCACCACGGTCGACGTGGAGAACGACGTCAATCTGGTCGCGCTCGCCGAGCAGCGCGGCGGTGCGGCCCGCGACGGCGCGGACTTCGTGCTGCTGTGGGTCGACGAAGGCATCGGCTGCGCGATCGTGCTCGGCGGGCGCCTGCACCGCGGCGCGACGGGCGGCGCGGGCGAGGTCGGTTACATGCCGCTGCCGGGCGCCCCGGTGGTGCGCAACGTGGGGCGCAGCAACACCGGCGGATTCCAGCAGCTCGCGGGGGCGCCGGCGGTGCTGGCGTTGGCACGGTCGCACGGCCTCGCCGCCCGGACGGCCGCCGCCGCGGTCGCCCGGGCCGCCGCGCTGGCGGACGCGCCGGGCGCGGGCGGGGAGGGCGCGGGCGCCGCGGCGTTCCTCGATGCGCTGGCCACCCGGCTCGCGGTGGGCCTTGCCGCGATCGTCGCGGTGCTCGACCCCGCTTTGGTGGTGCTGTCCGGCGGCATCCCGTTGAGCGGCGGTGCGCCGCTGCGCGACCGGGTGGTCGACGAACTGCACGGATTGGCGATCACCCGTCCGCGGCTCGTCCTCGGCGGGGTGTCCGGCAACCCGGTGCTGTCCGGGGCCGTGCACGCGGCGTTGGACGTGGCGCGGGACAGCGTGTTCACCACGGCCTGACCGGCACTGCACGCGCTCGGGCGCTCGGCCCCCCGTGCGCCCGCCACTTCTACGCCCCGCACCCGTACGCCTTGTAGTTGCACTTCCGTACCTCCCCGTACCCATCCGTCTTCCGGAGGAGGACCCCTGTGCCCAGAGCCCGTATCCGCCGTGTCCCGGCGGCGTTGGCCTCGGCGGCCGCCGCCGCGATGCTGCTGGCGGCGTGCGCCGGCGGATCGTCCGGCGGCACCGGCGCCGACGAGGACCCGAACAAGAAGGTGACGATCACGTTCTGGCACGGCTGGAGCCAGGAGAACGAGGTCAAGGCGATCAACGACGCGATCGCCCGGTTCACCAAGCTGCACCCGAACATCACGGTGAAGCCGACGGAGAACGTCACCGACGACAAGCTGACGCAGGGCGTGCGGTCGAAGAACGGGCCGGACGTGGTGTCGTCGTTCACGACGGACAACGTCGGGCAGTTCTGTTCGTCGGGTGCCTGGGTCGATCTCGCGCCGTGGCTGGCGAAGGCGAGCATCGATCCGGCGGCGACGTTCCCGAAGGCGCTCAACGACTACACGCAGTTCCAGGGCAAGCGGTGTGCGCTGCCGCTGCTCGCGGACGCGTACGGGCTCTACTACAACAAGGACTTGTTCGCGGCGGCCGGGATCACGTCGCCGCCGAAGACGATGTCGGAGTTCAAGGCCGACGCGGTCAAGTTGCAGCAGGTGAACGCGGACGGGTCGATCAAGGTGGCCGGCACGATGCCGGTGTTCCACGGCTACGAGTTCACCCCCGCGCACGCGATGGCGCAGTGGGGGCCGACCTATGTCGGGCCGGACGGCAAGTCGAACCTGGCGACCGACCCGCGGCCCGCCCAGTTCCTCACCTACCAGAAGGAACTCGTGGACGCACTGGGCGGGTTCGACAAGCTGGAGAAGTTCCGCAGCGGCTTCGGCGAGGAGTTCTCGGCGCAGAACCCGTTCCAGACCGGCCAGGTCGCGATGCAGCTGGACGGCGAGTGGCGGACGGCGAGCATCGCCGAGGACTCACCGAACCTGAACTACGGCACGGCGCCGATGCCGGTGCCGGACGACCAGGCGGACACGTACGGGCGCGGCTATCTGACGGGCACCGTGGTCGGGATCGGCAAGTCGAGCCACCACCAGGCCGCGGCGTGGGAGTTCGTGAAGTTCCTGACGACGGACACCGAGGCGGTGAACGCGTTCGCGTCGGCAATCCACAACGTGCCCAGCACGCTCGCCGCGCTGAACGCGACGCCGTTGGCGAACGACGAGCACTTCAAGCCGTTCGTGGACGTCTTCAAGAACCCGAACAGCAACACCACGCCCGCGAGCATCAACGGCGGCAAGTACCAGGTCACGTTCCAGGAGTTCTGCTACGCGTGGGAGGCGGGCCGGGTCCCCGACCTGAAGGCCGGGCTGGCCGGGGTGGACAAGCAGATCGACACCGACACCGCCCAGGCGAAGCCGTGACGGGCGGTCCCCGGTGAGCGCCGCACACGCCGGCCCCGCACCCGCGGGGCCGGCCGCGGCGGACCCCCTCGGGCCCGGCCCCGCCCTGGAACCGAAGGCCTCCCGGCGGGCGGCGGTGCCGCCCGGGCTGCGGCGTCTGCGGCGCCGACGGGCGTGGCGGACGACGGCGTTCCTGTCGCCGTGGCTCATCGGGTTCGCGGTGTTCTTCGCCTACCCGCTCGCTGCGACCGTGTACTACTCGTTCACGCACTACGACCTGATCAACCCGCCGCAGTGGGTGGGGCTGCGGAACTGGCGGTACGTGTTCCAGGACTACCCGTACCTGGGCAAGGCGCTGCGGAACACCGTGTGGCTGGTGCTGATCATGGTGCCGCTTCGGGTGCTGTTCGGGCTGGGCGTGGGCCTGATCGCAGTGCGGCTCAAGCGCGGCGCGAACCTGTTCCGGACACTGTGCTACCTGCCATTCCTGGCGCCGCCGGTGGCCGCGACGATCGGCTTCGTGTTCCTGCTGAACCCGGCGACCGGGCCGGTGGACCACATCCTCACGCGGTTGCACATCCCGACGGTCGGCTGGTTCAACGACCCGTCGTGGTCGAAGCCGGCGCTGACGCTGCTCGCGGTGTGGGGCGTGGGCGATCTGATGGTCATCTTCGTGGCGGCGCTGGTGGACGTGCCGCGCGAGCAGTACGAGGCGGCGTCCCTCGACGGCGCCGGCCCGTGGCAGCGGTTCCGGTACGTGACGTGGCCGGCGATCACCCCGATCGTGCTGTTCGCGGTCGTCACCGGGGTGATCCAGACGATGCAGTACTACACACAGGCGATGGTCGCGGGGAAGGTCGCGAGCGGCATCATCGGCGCGCCCGGGCAGAGCTTCGAGCCGGGCTATCCGCAGGGTTCGACGCTGACGCTGCCCCAACTCGTGTACGAGGAAGGGTTCTCCACGTTCGACACGGGTGTGGCGTGCGTGCTGTCCCTGCTGCTGTTCGCGATCGCCATGGCGGTCACCACGTTGCTGCTGCGCCGGCGCGCGGGCCTGATGGGGACGGAGGACTAGCGATGGCGGTGCCGACCGGGCCGGCGCGGGTGGAGCGTCCGCGGATGCCGACGCGTACGCGGGCCAATCGGGCGCTGTACTGGATCGCGGTGCATGCGATCGCCGTGGCGGCCGTCCTCTTCTTTGTGCTGCCGTTCGTCTTCCTGTTCCTCACCTCGGTCATGACGGACCGTCAGACGCTGACGCCGGATCTGTGGCCGCACGAGTGGCGGTGGAGCAACTACGCGGACGTGTTCCGCACGCCCGGATTCGGGACGTGGTGGCGCAACACGATGATCTACGCCTGCCTCGGGACGACGCTGTGCCTCCTGTCGAGCGTGCCGGTGGCGTACGCGCTCGCCCGGTTCCGCTTCCGGTTCCGCGGGGTGGCGCTGGTGCTGGTGATCGCGACGATGATGCTGCCGCCGCAGGTGGTGGTGATCCCGATGTACATCTTCTGGTCGGAGGACCTGGGGTTGTCGGGCACGCTGTGGCCGCTGATCATCCCGCTGGCGTTCGGCGACGCGTTCTCGATCTTCCTGCTGCGGCAGTTCCTGCTGACCGTGCCCAAGGAGTACGTGGACGCGGCGCGCGTCGACGGCTGCGGCGAACTCGGCATCCTGCTGCGCGTCGTGGTGCCGATGATCCGCCCGGCGATCGCCGCCGTCGCGCTGTTCCAGTTCTTCTACTGCTGGAACGACTACTTCGGTCCGCAGGTGTACACGTCCGAAAACCCGGGCGCGTGGACGCTGTCGTACGGCCTCGAGTCGTTCAAGGGCGCGCACCACACCAACTGGAACATGACGATGGCGGCGACGCTGCTCGTCATGGCCCCGGTGATCCTCGTGTTCTTCTTCGCGCAGAAGGCCTTCATCGAAGGCGTGACGCTGACCGGTGTGAAGGGGTGAGATGCGGTTGAAACTGGCGGTAGTAGGCGGAGGATCGACGTACACGCCCGAACTCGCGGACGGGCTCGCTGCCTTGCCCGTCGACGAACTCGTCCTCGTCGACCCGGCGGCGGAGCGCGCCGCGCTGGTGGCGGGGATGGTACGGCGGATGCTGGCACGCCAGGGGCATCCGGCGCGTGTGGTGGCGACCCCGTCGGTCGAGCGCGGCGCGGCAGACGCCGACGCGGTCCTGCTGCAACTCCGGATCGGCGGCCAGTCCGCCCGGCAAGGCGACGAGACATGGCCGCTGGAATGCGGCTGCGTAGGCCAGGAGACCGTCGGCGCCGGCGGCTTGGCGAAAGCCCTGCGGACGGTGCCGGTGGTCCTCGACATCGCGGAGCGCGTACGCCGTGTCGCCCCGCGGGCGTGGATCGTGGACTTCACCAACCCGGTCGGGATCGTCACCCGGGCCCTGCTCAACGAGGGCCATCGGGCGGTCGGACTGTGCAACGTGGCGATCGGCTACCAGCGCCGTTTCGCCGCCATGCTCGGGGTGGAGCCGTCGCGGGTGTCGTTGGACCACGTCGGGTTGAACCACCTGACGTGGGAGCGGGGGGTGCGGGTCGACGGGGTGGATGTGCTGCCGTCGCTGATCACCCGGGGCGCGTCGTTCGCCGAGGAGCTGGGTCTTCCGCTCGCGTTGATGCGGCGCCAGCGGGCGATCCCGTCGTACTACGTGCGTTACTACTGGGCACATGACGAGACCGTCGCCTCCCAACGGGCCGCCACGGGCACCCGAGCCGAGGAAGTCGCCTTGGTCGAGGAGCAGTTGCTGGACCTGTACGCCGACCCCGCAGTCGACACCAAACCGGAGCTGCTGAGCAAACGCGGCGGCGCGTACTACTCGGAAGCCGCGGTCGAACTGCTCGCCGGCCTCACGGGGGCGGCCATGCCGCCGCTGGTCGCGGACGTACGCAACGCCGGGACGCTGCCGTTCCTGCCCGACGAGGCGGTGATCGAGGTGCCGTGCGCGGTGTCCGCGGACGGGGCCGTCCCGCAGGCGGTGGCACCGCTGGAGGCGCGGTACCGCGGGCTGGTGGCGCACGTTGCCGCCTATGAGGAGCTGGCGTTGGACGCGGCGCTGCGCGGGGGCCGGGACCGGGTGTACGACGCGCTGCTGGCACACCCGACGATCGGCCAGGCGGCGCTCGCGGACCGGCTGACGGATCTGCTGCTGGCCGCGGGCAGAGAGCACCTGGCGTGGGCCCGGTGACGGGGACCGCCGAGCCGGCGACGCCCGACGTGATCGTCGCCGTCGACGGCGGCAACTCCAAGACGGACGTCGCCGTGGCCACCTCCGACGGCCGCCTGCTGGCACGGGTCCGCGGCCCGGGCTTCGAGCCGCAGGTGCGCGGAGTCGAGGCCGCCGTGGACGTGGTGGGCGGGCTGATCGCGGAGGCTGCTTCCGCGGCCGGCGTGACCTTGCCCGTACGGCACGTCGAGGCGTGCGTGGCCAACGCGGACCTGCCGGTCGAGGAGAAACGCCTGCTGACGGCCGTCGAGCAACGGGCCTGGGGACGGACGGCGTCGGTGGTCAACGACACCTTCGCCGTCCTGCGCTCGGGAACCGCGGCCGCCGATGCCGTGGCGGTGGTGTGCGGCGCGGGCATCAACTGCGTGGGGTGCGCGGCCGACGGCAGCACCGCCCGCTTCCCGGCCCTCGGCCGGATCACCGGCGACTGGGGCGGTGGAGGCGGACTGTTCGAGGAAGTCCTGTGGTGGTCGGTCCGCGCGGAGGACGGCCGGGGCCCGTCGACCGCGCTGGCCCCGGCGGCGGCTCGGCACTTCGGCGTGGCCACCGCCACCGAAGTCGCGTCGCGCGCGCACTTGGGGTCCCTCCCGTGGGGACGCCTGCACGAACTGGTCCCGGTGCTCTGCGCGGTCGCGGCGGAGGGCGACGGCGTCGCGGGCGCAATCCTCGACCGCCAAGCGGAGGAGGTGGCCCTGCTGGCCCTGACGGCCTTGCGCCGCTTGGGGTTGGTGGAGAAGGAAGTGGATGTGGTCCTCGGCGGCGGCATCCTGGCCGCCCGACCGGCACGGCTGATCGCGGGAATCCGCCTCCGTGTCGGAGCTCGCGCACCCCTGGCCCGCATCGTGGTCGCAGGGGTGCCGCCGATCGCGGGAGCGGTCCTGCGGGGGTTGGACGCGGTGGGGGGTGGCGGAGCGGCAGTGGAGGCGCGGGTGAGGGCGGGCTTCGCGTAGGTGTGGTGTGGAGCTGGGCGAAGAACAGAACGACACACCGCGCTGCACCATCACTCGAACAGGGCATGCCCAACCCGCCCAACCACCCGGCAGGATGACTTCATGCTCCGCTCCCCCACCCCCTTCCCCCCGTTGGACGCCCCCGCCCTCACCCCCGATGCCCGTGCCGCCCGTGCCGCCGACGGGCGGGCGCTCGGGTCGGCCTTGGCCTCGCGCGGGGTCGACTCGGTCGTGGTCGGGTGGGTGGACAATGCCGGGCTGGCGCGCGTCAAGGCGTTCCCCGTGCGGCAGTTGGAGAAAGTCGCCGCCTGGGGCGTGGGTGCCGCTCCGTGCTTCGACGTGTTCCTCGTCGACGACGGCATGGCCTACGGCACGGACGTCCCCGGCCCCACCGGCGACCTCCGGCTGCTGCCCGACCTGGAACGGCTCGTCGCCTTGGCCGCGCAGCCCGGTTGGGCTTGGGCGCCCGCCGACCGGTGGACGCAGGACGGCACGCCCCACCCGGGCTGCCAGCGCCGGTTCGCCCGCCGCATGACCGAAGCCGCCGCCGCGCAGGGCTTCACGGTGCGCGCCGGGTTCGAGACCGAGTGGGTCGTGGCGACCGGCGACACCGAACTCCGCTTCCCCACCGCCGGTCCCGCGTACGGCATGCAGCGCCTGGTCGACCTGTCCGACTATCTGCGCGATGTCATGAACGCACTGGAGACGCAAGGCCTCGACGTCCTGCAGATCCATCCCGAGTACGCCCCCGGACAGTTCGAGGTCTCCGTCGCCGCCGCCGATCCGGTCGGGGCGGCCGACACGGCGGTGCTCGTCCGGCACACCATCCGCGCGGTCTCCGCCCGCCACGGGCTGCGGCCGTCGTTCGCCCCGGTGGTGACCCCGGGCGTGGTCGGCAACGGCGGCCACCTGCACGTCAGCCTGTGGCGGGACGGGACGAACGTCATGCAGGGCGGCCCCGGCCCGCACGGCCTCACCCGCGACGGCGAGGCGTTCCTCGCCGGGGTGCTCGACGCGCTGCCGGCGCTGCTCGCGCTCGGCACGCCGTCCGCGGGCAGCTACCTGCGGCTCGTCCCGTCGCACTGGGCGGGCGCGTTCCGCTGCTGGGGGCGGGAGAACCGGGAGGCCGCGGTACGGCTCGTCACCGGCAGCCGCGGCGAGACCGGGCACGCGGCCAACGCCGAGGTGAAGTGCTTCGACGGTGCGGCGAACCCGTACCTCGCGGTCGGCGGGGTGGTCGCCGCCGGGCTCGACGGGATCGCCCGCGGTCTGACGCTGCCCGCCGAGGTCACCGCCGACCCGGCGCACACCGGGGCGGAGCGGCTGCCGGCGTCGCTGATGGACGCGGCGACCGCGTTCGACCGTTCCGCGCTGCTCGCCGCCGCGCTCGGGCCCGACCTGCACGCGGCGGTCGCGGCGGTCCGCCGGGCCGAGGCGGCACTGTTCGCCACCGCGACGCCGGACGAGATCGCCGACGCGACGCGGTGGCGGTACTGAGCTGTCCCCGACGCCGCGACGGCTCGGGCCCGGGTTGACGCTCCGACTCGGTGGCCGCTCAGTCCCGATTCGGCCGGAGCGTCCACACGACGGTCATCCCGGCGGTCGGGGTGCCGTCCTCGGTGCGGATCTCCACGGTGATCGGGAACTCGGGGCGCTCGCCCTTGTCGAGTTCGGCGACCACGTCGTCGATGGCACGCCCGAGGCGGGCTTCGGCGACGAGCGGGCCCATGGCGATCTTGCGGTACTGCATGTCGGCGTGCACCGGCAGCGGCACCGAGCGGCCGAGTTGGTCGCCGAACGCGGCGATCACGACCGCGCCCGTCGCGGACTCGCCGAGGGTGAACATCGCGCCGGCGTGCGGGCCGCCCACGTGGTTGCGGTGCTCGGGCTCGTCGGGCAGCCCCAGCACGGCGTGCTCGCGGCCCAGCTCGACGAACTCGAGGCCGAGCGTACGGACGAAGGGCACGGACTGGCGCAGTGCGTCGCCGACGAAGGAGAAGTCGTTGGTCACCCCGGCATGCTACCCGCAAGTAACTTTCGGGGGAAGGACACGCCCGGCGCGTCCGGACAGGCGTCACCCAGGCACCGCAGCCACCCCCGGACGCACCCCGTGCACCACCGCCGGACCCGCCGTCACCCCCGCGCTCCACACCCGCGCTCCGCATCCTCACCCCGCGCTCCGCATCCTCACCCCGCGTTCCGCGCTCTCGCCCCCATCAGCACCGGCCACCGGAATACCCGCCCCACGCGCCCCGGCAGCTCGTCCGCCCCGGCCGCCTGGGCGTACACCGTCGCTTCCTCGTACACCCGGCCGCCCTCCCCCGCGAGCCGCCGCCGACGCAGGTAGCCCGCGGACTCCAGCTCCCCGAGGTAGCCCTCGATGGTCGCCTCCGACTCGCCGGGCCGGGCCGCAAACCGGGCGAGGTCCGGCGTCGCAGCCTCGGGCAGGAGCAGCAGATGGACGGCGAGGCCGCGGGCCGCGGCGCTCAGTCGGGCGTCTTTCATGAGGGCGTCGTTGACCCCGAGACCGCCGGCCCCGTCGCCGCCCCAGATCTTGCGCATGGCCGTGCTCCCCACGCTGGTAGTGCCGCCAACCGCCGCCTCCGACACGGCGGTTGCCCCGTTCGTCCAGTGTCCGTCGCGGTCCGGCCGTCCGGGCCACGCGACGGTCTTCTTGCCGCAAAAGGGTGAAGGAGACTTCGTAAAGGTCCGGTGAGGATGCGACATTTACGGAGGAATCACCGGCAGATCGCGGGCCGGGCGCTGCCGGCCTGGTCTCACCAGGTGGGCGGCAGCGTCCCACACAGTGGCGACGGACCCGGGGGCTCACCTTCGCGCCGTGCACCACGAGGACGATCGGCGCGGCGGCGGCCATCACTCGGCATCCACGACGCTCCCGCCCTCCAGCGGCTCCCACCGCAGCCCGCGCCCGTCCCGCCGGACGCGGCCGAAGACGACGTCGGCGAAGTGCAGGCCGAAGCCGATCGTGTCGGGCTCCGCCAACTCGGCGACGAGGCGGCGACGGTGCGCGGCGGCGCGGACCGGGTCGTGGTCGTAGACGCACGACCAGTCGGGGTGCTCCACCTGCACGGGCGAGTGCAGGGAGTCGCCGAAGGCGATGAGCCGCCTGCCGCCGCCGGTGATGACGAACTCGGCGTGTCCGGCGGTGTGTCCGGCGGCGATGCGGACCCGCACGCCGGGGAAGATCTCCTGGTCGTCGGACACGGTGCGGACGCGTGGCGCGAGGGCCTCGATGCTCGCGTCGCGAACGACTCCGCCCTCGGCATCTGCGTATGGGGCCCACTCGGGCGCGGCCACGAGGTACTCGGCCTGAGCGAGCAGGGGTCGGTCGCCGCCCGGCTCGGGGTGCGTGGCCCAGCCGAGGTGGTCGGGGTGCAGGTGGCTGAAGGCCACGGCCTCGATCCGGTCCGGCGCGCGGCCGAGTGCGGCGAGGTTGGCGGGCAGCGAGCCGCCGCGCATGGCTCCGTTCGGTGTCGCCGGATCGGCGGGCAGGTCGTACGGACCGAACCCGGCATCGATCAGCAGGGCGCGGTCGCCGTGCTCCACGAGGAGGCCGCCGACGCTCGCGACCATGTGGCCGGAATCGTCGAGGTATTCGGGGTGGGCCGCCCAGAACTCGTCGGTGCTGTCGGGCAGCCAGGCGCGTGGCCGGCCCTGGATCGCGCCGTCCGGGACGAAGGTCACCTTCGTGTCGCCGAGTTGCACCGAGGCGACGCCCGACGGGCGGCGCAGCCGCTCGTCCCGGTGCGTCAGGCCGTTGTCGTCGATCGTGGGGTTCGCCATGGTCCTACTCCCGTTCCGTCAGGGGATGCGGGCGGTTGCCGCCGGGCGCTGCCTCGGCGGCAGCACCACCATATGCATCAAGTTAGAACTATTCAAGCTGCATTTATTCTTACTTGATGGACTTGCTAGGCTGGGCCCATGACGACACCCCCGCAGGCACAGGCCATCGCCGAGCGCGAGCTGTGCGGCCTGGTCAACGGGCTGGCCTCGCAGATCTCCGACCACGTACGCCGACGCGCGGTCACGCTCGGTCTCACCGCGGCCCAGGCGACCGCGCTACGCGAGCTGACCGGTCCGATGACCACCCGGGAGCTTGCCGAACGCATGAGCTGCGAGCCGTCCAACGCCACGTTCGTCGTCGACAAACTCGAGAAGCAGGGCCTGGTCGAGCGGCACCCCCACCCGACCGACCGCCGCGCCAAGCTCCTCGTCCTCACCGACGACGGCGTAGCCCTGCGCGAACGGCTTCTGGAACTCCTCGCCCAGGAGTCGCCGCTGGCCGGCCTCACCTCCGAACAGCAGCGCACCCTCCAGGAACTGCTGGAGAAAACCGTCGCCCGGCCCTGAGGCGGCGCAGGCACCCCGCGCACCGGCCCGGCCGCCCGGGTGGTGGGATGGCCCCATGCGCCCCACTCCGCACGAACTGCTTTCGGAAGCCTGGCAGTCGCTCGGCGGCGACCCCGCCCTGACCGCCTCGGCCGCGTTCACCGGACGCCCCGACACGCTTCCCGCCCGTCTCCCGGCCACCGAGTTCGCCCAGGCGGTCGCCGCCGCGGCGGGCCTGGCCGGTGCCGAACTGGCCACGGCCCGCGCCGGATCGCCTTCGGCACTGGCCGCGGTCACCGTGGACAGCGAGGCCGCGGCGATCGCCTTCACCAGCGAGCGCCACCTGCGGCTGGACGGCAACCCGCTCGGCGGCATGGACCCGCTGTCGAAGTTCTTCGCGTGCGCGGACGGCGTGGTGCGCCTGCACGCGAATTACCCGCACCACCGTGCCGCGCTGTTCGCCGCCCTGGGCATCGAGGAGGAGCCGGCCGACCCGGAGGAAGCCGTCGCCGAGCGGCTCGTCATGCTGCCCGTCGCGGACGTCGAGGAGCGGGTGCGCGAGCACGGCGGTCTGGCATTCGCGGTGCGCACGCTCGACGCGTGGCGGGCCCACCCGCACGGCGCCGGGCTCGCCGGCCTGCCCCCGGTGGCGATGCGACGGACCGGCGCGGAGACACCGCGCCGTCTCGGGCCGACGCCTTCGGGCGGTCCGCTGCTGCCCGCCGCCGGGGTCCGCGTGCTGGACTTCACGCGGGTGATCGCCGGCCCGGTCGGCACCCGGACGCTGGCCCTGCTCGGCGCGGACGTCCTGCGCGTCGACCCGCCGGACCTGCCCGAACTGCCCGCCCAGCACCTCGACACGGGCCTCGGCAAACGCTCGGCCCTGCTCGACCTGCGGAGCGCCGACGGCTTGGCCCGCCTCGACGAACTCCTCGCCGACGCCGACGTCGTGGTCTCCGGCTACCGCCCGGGAGCACTCACCCGCTTCGGTCTGGACCCGGACGCGCTGCTCGCCCGCCACCCCGGCCTGGTCGTCGTCACCCTGTCGGCGTGGGGCCCGGGCCCGTGGTCGGCGTACCGCGGCTTCGACAGCCTGGTCCAGGCCCCGACGGGCATCGCCGCGATCGAAGCGGACGGCGACCTGCGCCCGGCCGCGCTCCCCGCCCAAGCCCTCGACCACGGCACGGGCTACCTGCTCGCCGCCGGCGTCCTGCGCGCGCTGACCGAACGCCAGCACGACGGCCGCGGCACCCGCATCGACCTCGCCCTGGCCCGCACCGCGGCATGGCTGACCCGCCACTTCGACCCGGACGAGCACCTGCCGTCATTCCCCCGCCGCGTCCGCTCCGCGGGCCACCTGAGCCAGGCCACCGTTGCGGGTGCCCGGCTGGACTACGCCTTGCCGCCGTTCCGGCTCGAGGGCGGGCCGACGGACTGGGCTGCGGGGCCGGTCGGATGGGGTGGCAGCTCGGCTGTCTGGCGGTGAGCTGCGCTCCGGCGGGGCCCAGTCATAGGGCCCCCTCCCCACGGCTGGAGTCCCCCTCCCCCGCCTCCACCGCCGTTGCCGACACCGCCCGACGACGACGGAGCCAACAACGCAAGCAAAGCAGCCCGCCTGCCGTCACCAAACCCGCAAACGCGATGCCTGTGGACGGCCCGCGCCCCTACCGGTCACAAAGTCCGCACCTGCCACCTCACCCGCCGGCCCCCAGCACGTACGCCCCCTCGTCCACGCACCCGAGCACCGCCACCAGCGTCCGTTCCAGGAACTCCGCCAAGCCCGTCCGGTCGCTGTCCGGTTCTTGCCAGGCCACCACCGACTCTTCCGCGAAGACGACCCACGCGCGCGCCGCGGTGCGCAGCAGGGGGGTGTCCGCCAGGCCGAGTTCGACGCAACCGGCCGTGACGCGGTCGGCCTGGGTGCGCCGCGCGTTCTCGACCAGTTCACGCACCGTCTCGTCGGCGCTGGCGGCGCCCCGGACCAAGGAGACGTAGGTGGCCCGGTGGTCGAGGACGTAGTCGACGAACGCCCCCAGCACCGCGTGCAGCCGGGCCAGTGGTTCGAGTGCCGGGTCCGGGGCCGTGCGCGCCAGGAAGTCCTCGCATGCGGCTTCCACCACGGCCCGGTGGAAGCCTTGCTTGGACTTGAAGTAGTGGAACATCAAGCCCCGCGAGATGCCCGCTTTCTCCGCCAGGTCGTCGATCGAGAGTTCGTCGAGCGTGCGGGTGCCGAGGAGGTCGCGGCCGAGGAGGAGGAGTTGGGCGCGGCGCTGATCGGGGGTCAGGCGGGTGCGGCGCGGAGACGGCATGGCGGACAGTGTACGGACTTGGCGCCGAAACTATTGACTACTGTTCAGTAATGTTTCTAGGGTCGTCCCAGCCCCACCCCACCACCCCGAGGCAGGCCCCCGCGGGCCGACACCGCGCCGGAGACGACCGTGCCCCCTCCCCGAACATCAGAGCCCCCCACGCCGCAGGCCCAGGACGACCCGACCGACGCACGCCGGGACGATCCCGTCCCGCACGTCCGCGTAGCCGTCATCGGCAGCGGCTTCTCCGGCCTCGGCGCCGGCGCCCGGCTGCTGAAGTACGGCGTCGACGACTTCGTCATCCTCGAACGCGGAGACGACGTCGGCGGCACGTGGCGCGACAACACCTACCCGGGCGCGGCGTGCGACGTCCCGTCGAACCTCTACTCGTTCTCCTTCGCGCCGAACCCGACCTGGACCAGGTCGTTCTCCCCGCAGCCCGAGATCTGGGAGTACCTGCGCCGCTGCGCCCGCGAGTTCGGGCTGATGCCGCATCTCCGCTTCCGGCACGAGGTGCGGCACGCGCGCTGGAACGACGCCGCGGCGCACTGGGAGATCGAGACCTCCCACGGTCCGCTGACGGCCAACGCCCTGATCGCCGGCGGCGGACCGCTCGCCGACCCCGCCTACCCGGACATCAAGGGCCTCACCACCGAGTTCCGCGGCGAGCTGTTCCACTCGTCGCGCTGGAACCACGGCTTCGACCTGCGTGGCAAGCGCGTCGCGGTGATCGGCACGGGGGCGTCCGCGATCCAGTTCGTGCCGCAGATCCAGCCGGAGGTCGGGCAGCTCGACCTGTACCAGCGGACGCCGCCATGGATCATGCCGCGGACGGACCGGCCGCTCACGCCGCTGGAGCGCGGCGTCTACCGGGCCGCGCCGCCCGTGCAGAAGGCCGTGCGGCTGGGGCTGTTCTGGGGCCGCGAGACGTTCTGGCTGAGCTTCAACGGCAAGCACCCCAAGCTGGTCGAACGCGTCGAGGCCATCGCCCGCCTGCACCTCAAGCGCGGCGTGCCGGACCCGGAGCTGCGGGCCAAGGTCACGCCCGACTTCACGATCGGCTGCAAGCGCATCCTGCTGTCCAACGACTACTATCCGGCGCTCGCCAAGCCGAACGTGGATGTCGTCACGGACGGCATCGCCGAAGTGCGCGCGCACTCGATCGTCACGACCGACGGCATCGAGCGGCCGTGCGATGCGATCATCCTCGGCACCGGCTTCGAGGCGACCGACATGCCGATGTCGCACGCCATCACCGGCCGCGACGGGGTCCTGCTCGCGGACGCGTGGAAGGACGGCATGGCCGCACACCAGGCCGCCATGGTCGCCGGCTTCCCGAACCTGTTCTTCGTCATCGGCCCCAATTCCGGGCTCGGGCACACCTCCATGACGCTGGTCATCGAGGCGCAGATCCGCTACGCGGTGGACGCGATCGTGCAGATGGACCGCAACGACATCGCCGACGTCGAGGTGACGCGCGCCGCCCAGGACGCGTACAACGCGCGGCTGCAGGACAAAATGTCCGACACGGTGTGGACGACCGGCGGCTGCGTCAGCTGGTACCTGGATCGGCGCACCGGCAAGAACACCACGCTGTGGCCGGACTTCGTGTGGAAGTTCATGCGCATGAACCGCAGGTTCTCGCCCGCCGGACACCGGGCGCGGACCTGGGACCAGCTGCCCGAACCGGCCGCTGCCCGACGCTGACCCGGAACAGCCGAACCTAGGAGCCGAAAGTGCAGGACTTCGCCGGACGAGTCGCCGCGATCACCGGGGCGGGATCGGGCATCGGACGCGCCCTCGCGTACGAACTCTCCCGCTACGGAGCCCGGTTGGCACTGTCCGACATCAACGAGGCGGCGGTCGCGGAGACCGCCGCGCACGCGCTGAAGCTCGGGGCGAGCGAGACCACGGCGACCCGGCTCGACGTCGCCGACCGGCACGCGGTGCAGGCGTGGGCGGACGAGACCGCCGCCCACTTCGGCACCGTCAACCTCGTCTTCAACAACGCGGGCGTCGCCCTCACCGCTTCCGTCGAGGAGATGGAGTGGGAGGACTTCGAATGGCTGATGGGGATCAATTTCTGGGGCGTGGCCTACGGCACGAAGGCCTTCCTGCCGCACCTGCGGCGCGCCCGTGAGGCCCATCTGGTCAACATTTCCAGTGTGTTCGGGCTGATGGGCATCCCGACGCAGAGCGCGTATTGCGCGGCGAAGTACGCGGTACGCGGCTTCACCGAGTCGCTGCGCCAGGAAATGGCGCTGTCGAAGAGCGGCGTACGCGTCACCACCGTGCACCCGGGCGGCATCAAGACGAACATCGCCCGCAGCGCCCGCGTCGCGAAGGGCCTGCCGCAGGGCGAGATCGCCGACCACTTCGACAAGAAGCTCGCCACCACGTCGCCGGAGCGCGCCGCGCGGATCATCCTGCGCGGGGTCCGGCACAACCGCTCCCGGGTCTTCGTCGGCCCGGACGCCACCGCGATCGACCTCGGCCAGCGCGTCCTCGGTGCCGGACTTGAGCCGCTGGTACGCCTGTTCGCGGGCCGCTCGCTCCCCGTCGCCCCCGCCGCGCCGACCGCGGCCAAGCAGCCCCCGGCCGCACCGTCCGCCACCTGACCGACGTCTCCCGCACGAGGAGCCCCATGAGCGAGATATCCCCGACGGCCGAACCGGCGGAGGAACCGCGGGACGCGGTACCGCCGCCGGACACGAGGAGCACCGAGCCGGACGTAGTCGTGAAGGAGACGGCCGCCCCGGCCGGACCCCGGCCCGCGAAGGCCGCCCGCAAGCCGCGCACCCCCAAAGCCCGGCCCGTCCCGAAGCGCGCCGTCGGCGGCTCGGCGACGGTGGCGCCGGACGACTCCGGCGACCCGGCACCCGCGAGCGGCACCGTGGAACCGGCCGCGGCGCAAAGCATCCCGTCGGCCCGATCCGCCCCCTCCCCCTCCCCCTCCCCCTCCCCCCGCCGGATCCTCCCCGCGCGCCGTCTCCACACCGTCCTCCTCCGCGACGGCGCCGCCCTGCACGTCGTCGAGTACGGGCCCACCGACGCCGGCCTCACCGTGGTGCTTGCGCACGGCTGGACGCTGACGCACGGTTCCTGGGCGGTGCCCGCGCAGGCGCTGGCCGATGCCGGCGTACGGGTGGTGACCTACGACCAGCGCGGCCACGGGCGCTCCACCGCGGGGCTGGAGCGGCCGTTCTCGATCGACCGGCTCGGCGAGGACCTCGCGGAGTTGATCGAGGCGACGGTGCCGACCGGGCCGATCGTGCTCGGTGGGCATTCCATGGGCGGCATGACGATCATGGCGCTCGCGGCCGCCCGCCCCGAACTGTTCGAGGGCGGGGACCGGGTGCGCGGCGTCCTGCTGTGCGCCACCTCGGCGGGCGACCTCGTCCCGGTGGCGCCGCATTTCCGGTGGGGCGCCCGGCTGCGCAGCCGGGCGCTGCTGCGGTTCTTCGCGTGGGGCGAGCAGCGTCCGCAGGTGTTCGCGCGGGGCCGGAGACTGCTGCCGGGGCCGCAGACGAAGGCGCATGTGCGGGCGACGCGGCGCGGGTTGTTCGGGAAGAACGCGGACGACGCGGTGGTGCAGTCGTGTGCGTGGATGGTCTACAACACGCCGGTCGAGGCGCTGTGCGGGTTCTTCCCCGCGCTGGCGGCGCACGACAAGGCGGGCAGGCTCGGTGCGTTGGCGTCGGTCCCGGTGCGGATCGTGGTCGGGGACCGCGACAAGCTGACGCCGGTCGGGCACAGCAAGCGGCTCGCGGCGGAGTTGGCGCACGCCGAGCTGGACATCGAACCCGGCTGCGGGCACATGGTGCTGACGGAGCGTCCGGAGACGGTCGCGGCGCCGCTGCGGGACCTGTGCCGGGCCGCAGCCGAGCCCGGGCCCAAGCCCTCCGCACCGGCGCCGGAGCCCGCGTCGGCCGGGTGAGGAACGCGCGGGTGTGCCGCCGGCCGGGGCGGCGGCGCACCCGTGCCTGCCTCAGTCGACGCGCCACCCGGAGATCGACGGCCAGCGGACGGTGAGGACGACGGATTCTTCCTCGGCGACCCACGAGTGGTCGACGCCCTTGCCCCACACCACGTAGTCGCCCTGGCGGCTCAGTACCACGGTGCGGTCCGGGAGTTCGACGCGGAAGCGGCCGCTGATCAGGACGAGCAGCGCGGTGCGGACTTCGCCGGTGGCCCATTGCGCACGCCGGTCGCCCGGCGGGTGGGTGCCCCATTTGATCTCGACGTCGCTGCTGTGCCGCGGGTCGCCGGGGTCCTTGAAGTGGCCCAAGAGCCAGCCGCGGTCGAGGGGGGCGTCGTGCCCCGCGTTGCCCACGTACACCGTGTCGTCGTTCATGGCCGCCTATCCGCCTGCGCCGCGCCCGCGGCCGGTTCCCGCGCCGATGATATTGCGGGCGGAATGCGCCCCGATGCGGTAGGCAGGGGTGTCATGAAGACCACCACACTGGGTGCAGCGGGTCCCGAGGTCGGCGTGATCGGGCTTGGCTGCATGGGGATGACACACGCGTACGATCCGGACGGGCGGGACGATGCGACGTCGGTGGCGGTGCTGCACCGGGCCGTCGAGCTGGGTGTGACACTGATCGACACGGCGGACGTGTACGGGCCATACACGAACGAGGAACTCGTCGGCCGCGGCTTGGAGGGCCTGCGGGACCGCGTGGTGCTGGCCACCAAGGTCGGCCTGGAGCTGGGGCCGCAGGGCCTGACGTCGAGCATGTCGGGGATGAAGCTGAACGGGCGGCCGGAGCATGTCCGGCGGTCGATCGACGAGAGCCTGCGGCGGCTGCGCACCGACCACGTCGACCTGTACCAGCTGCACCGGGTCGACACGGAGGTGCCGATCGAGGAGACGTGGGGTGCGCTGGCGGAGGCCGTGCAGGCGGGCAAGGCGCGGGCGATCGGCCTGTCGGAGGTGACGGTCGAGCAGATCGAACGGGCGCGGGCGGTGCATCCGGTGGCGTCGGTGCAGTCCGAGCTGTCGCTGTGGACGCGGGACGCGCTGGCGGACGTGGTGCCGTACTGCGAGGCGCACGGCATCGCGTTCCTGCCGTTCTCGCCGCTCGGCCGCGGGTTCCTGACCGGCACGATGGCGAGCGTGGACGATCTCCCGGCGGGCGACTGGCGGCGGACGATGCCGCGGTTCCAGGCCGAGACGATCGCCGCGAACCAGGCGATCGTGGCGGCGGTGCGGGCGATCGCCGACCGGGCGGGCGCGACGCCCGCGCAGGTCGCGCTGGCGTGGGTGCGGGCGCAGGGCGCGTACGTGATCCCGATCCCCGGCACGAAGACGCCGAAGTACCTGGTCGACAACGCCGCGGCAGGAGACCTCACGCTGAGTGACGCGGATCTGGCGGAGCTGGACGCGCTCCCGGCCCCGGAGGGCACCCGCTACTGAGCCTGTTTCCGCAGGTCGGAGGCCCATATAAGGCACCGCTCCGAGGCGGGGAATAACCCCGTGGCCGACTCCCTTATAGCCGATGGTTTACGATTCAACCATTAGCCAGGAGAGGGAGTCGGCCATGAGCGGCATGCAGTTCGGGATCTTCAGCGTCGGCGACGTCACGCCGGACCCGACCACCGGACGTACGCCGACCGAGCACGAGCGCATCAAGGCGATGGTCGCGATCGCGCTGAAGGCGGAAGAGGTCGGGCTGGACGTGTTCGCGACCGGCGAGCACCACAACCCGCCGTTCGTGCCGTCGTCGCCGACGACCATGCTCGGCTGGATCGCGGCGCGCACGTCGAAGCTGCTGCTGTCCACGTCCACGACGCTGATCACCACGAACGACCCGGTGAAGATCGCCGAGGACTTCGCGATGCTCCAGCACCTCGCGGACGGCCGCGTCGACCTGATGCTCGGCCGCGGCAACACCGGCCCGGTCTACCCGTGGTTCGGCCAGGACATCCGCATGGGCATCCCGCTGGCGATCGAGAACTACGCGCTGCTGCACCAGCTGTGGCGCGAGGAGAACGTCGACTGGCAGGGCCGCTTCCGCAGCCCGCTCCAGGCGTTCACCTCGACCCCGCGGCCGCTGGACGACACCCCGCCGTTCGTGTGGCACGGCTCGATCCGCTCGCCGGAGATCGCCGAGCAGGCCGCCTACTACGGCGACGGGTTCTTCGCGAACAACATCTTCTGGCCGAAGGAGCACTTCCAGCGGCTGATCGAGCTGTACCGCACCCGCTATGCGCACTACGGGCACGGCACGCCCGAGCAGGCGATTGTGGGGCTCGGCGGACAGGTGTTCCTGCGCAAGAACTCGCAGGACGCGGTGCGCGAGTTCCGCCCCTACTTCGACAACGCGCCGGTGTACGGACACGGCCCGTCGCTCGAAGAGTTCACCGAGGAGACCCCGCTGACCGTCGGCAGCCCGCAGGAGGTCATCGAGAAGACCCTGGGCTTCCGCGAGACCTTCGGCGACTACCAGCGCCAGCTGTTCCTCGTCGACCACGCGGGACTGCCGCTCAAGACCGTGCTCGAACAGCTCGACCTGCTCGGCGAGGAGGTCATACCGGTGCTGCGCGAGGAGTTCGCGAAGGGCCGCCCGGCGGACGTGCCGGACGCCCCGACGCACGCCGCGCGCGTCGCCGCCGGCCCCGCCGCGCAGACCGAGACCGGAACCGAGACCGAGACCGAGACCGTGGAGGTGACCGCATGACCCGCATCGTCGCGGTGACCGCCGGCCTGAGCGTGCCGTCGTCGACCCGCCTGCTGACCGACCGCCTCGCGGCGGCGGTCGCGGCGGGCGTCTCGGACGCCGAGGTCCGGGTGCTCGAACTGCGCGAGTACGCCACGGACATCGCCAAGCACCTGGTCACCGGCTTCCCGTCGGCGAACCTGCGCGAGGCCCTGGACGCGGTGGCGTCCGCGGACGCGCTGATCGCCGTCACGCCGATCTTCAACGCGTCCTACTCCGGCCTCTTCAAGTCGTTCTTCGACCTGGTCGAACCGGACACGCTGACCGGCAAGCCGGTGCTGATCGGCGCCACCGGCGGAACTCCCCGCCACTCGCTGGCGTTGGAGCATGCAGTACGGCCGCTGTTCACCTACCTGCACGCGGTCGTGGTGCCGACGTCCGTCTACGCCGCCTCGGAGGACTGGGGCGGCACCGACGGGCTCGACGCCCGGATCGCCCGCGCCGCCGACGACCTCACGGCGCTGCTGGCGCACCGGCTGCCGGCGCAGCGCGCCGAACCGGAGCTGATCCCGTTCGCGCAGCAGCTGGCCGCGTTGCGGCCGTCCTCGGACGGCTGACCGCGACGGCACCGCCCGCCACCCGAACACCCGGTTGGCGGGCGGTTGGTTCTCCGGGCAAAGTTCCGGTGCAGAACTGATACATCGTCACCAAGGTTGTGATACAAAACCCTTGGTGATGCGGAGGCAGGTGGGGAGCCTGTCCCACACAGGGGGCGCGCAAGTCAAGCGCGGACTCCCTCATTCTCGTGCAGTGGCGATGGTGCAGACTCATCCCGTCCCACTGACCACGAGAGGTTTTCGTCCCCCCATGCGTTCTTTCCGTTCCACCCGTGTTTCCGCTCTGCGCGTGACCGCCGCGGCGGCCTCCGGGATCATTGCCATGACGGCCCTGACCGGCTGCCTCGGCAAGGACGACAAGAAGTCGAACGCGTCGTCGAGCAGCTCCCCCTCGGCCTCGGCCTCGGCGTCCGACGATGCGACCGGCAAGTCCACGGCGAGCCCGACCGGCAAGTCGACCTCGACGAAGAAGCCCACGGGCAACCCCACCGCCACCGGCTCCTCCGACATCTCGGACTCGGTGAAGCGGATCGACCTGAAGGTCGGCGACTGCGTCAACTACGAGGGCGAGAAGACGACCAAGGTGTCGTGCAGCAGCCCGCACGACGAAGAGGCCGGCGCGATCTACACGCTGCCCGACTCGATGAGCCCGATGTCGCTCACGTTCAAGGACGA
Source organism: Uniformispora flossi (assembly GCF_049534875.1). NCBI lineage: Bacteria > Bacillati > Actinomycetota > Actinomycetes > Kitasatosporales > Streptomycetaceae > Uniformispora > Uniformispora flossi. Next base: position 98,182 of record NZ_JBMULZ010000007.1, on the reverse strand, counting down.
CATCGACGACAAGTGCAAGACCCTGCTGACGCCCATCATCGAGCGCCAGACGAACCCGAACAAGTACAGCTACAGCTACATCTACCCGTCGTCGTCCTCCTGGATGATGGACAACGACCGCACCCTGCAGTGCATGGTCGCCGACGCCAACCAGGGCAAGCTCACCGCCAAGCTCAAGTAAGTGCAGGGCCGCGAACGGCCCCGCACGATCAGGCCCGCGCCGGTTCGACCCCCATCAGATCCGCCGCCCAGTCCTGATCCTCCGTCACCACCACCAGGCTCCGGGTGGCCCGCGTCAACGCGACGTACAGCGTGCGCAGGCCGCTCGGGGCCTGTTCGGCGATTTCCCGCGGGTCGGCGATGACCGCGGCGTCGAACTCCAGGCCCTTGGCGTCCAGCGCGTCCATCACCTGCACGCGCGCCGGGAACCCGGCAAGCGCCGCCGCGTACGGGGCCGTTCCGCCGACCGGCGCGACCACGCCGACCGTGCCCTCGACCTCGTCGAGAAGCCCGGTCACCGCCGCGCGGACCGCGTCCGGCATGCCGCCGGGGCCCGTGGCGACCAGCCGCGGCGGTTCGCCGCCGGTCCGCACCGCGCGCGCCGGCTCGGCGCCCGGCACCGCGCGTTCCAGCACCCGCGCCGCGACCCGGGCGATCTCCGCCGGGTTGCGGTAGTTCGTGGTGAGCACGAACTCGTGGCGGCGCCGCTCCCCCAGCGCGTCCGACATCGCCGCCGCCGACGCCCCGAGGTCTTCCCACGCGCTCTGCGCCGGGTCCTCGACGATGGTCCACGTGGCGTGCCGGCCGCGGCGCTTGAGCATGCGCCACTGCATCGGGGCCAGGTCCTGCGCTTCGTCGACGACGATGTGCGCGTACTCGGCGGGCTCTTCCGCCTCGTCGCGGGTCCTGCCCGCGCGGGCCATGCGGTCCGCGTACGTGGTCACTTCGCGGATCTCGTCGGCCGGCGACGCGGCACGGACCGCCTCGCCGGTGAAGATGTCGTAGCCGTCGACGATGTACGGGTTGTCCTCCTCCGGCACCCCCGCGATCTTCGGCCGGGGCCGCGGCAACGGGCCGACCAAGCCGTCGAGTTCGTCCATCAGCGCGACGTCCAGGAACGACACGTCGCCGGTGGCCGCGGTGTGCCGCCACGACCCGGACAGCAGCTCGATCTGCTCGCGGCCGAGCCGGCCGCGGGCCGCCCGGTCCAGGCGCGCCGGGTCGGCGAGACCGCGGAGGATGTCCAGCGGCTTCACCAGCGGCCACCAGGTGTCCAGGAACACCGCGAACTCGTCGCGGGCGGCGACGTCTTCGAGGAACGCCTCCTTCTCGCCGCGGCCCGCGCCGCGCGACGCGAGGCGTTCCCACAGCGCGGCCAGCACGGCCTTGGCCGCGGCGACGCGCTGCGTGTTGGGGCCGCGCCGGGCGCGGTGCAGCAGGTCGCGGCGAATGCCGCGGAGGGTGCGCGCGTCCAGGACGACCTCGGTGCCGCGGTGCCGGATCCGCAGTTCGCGCGGCGCACCGGCAGGCGTGTCGTCGACGGCGCGGCGCAGCAGCGGCACCATCGCGGTGGAGCCCTTGATTCGGGCTACGGCCGCACGGTCGTGGTAGTTCGCGGTGGTGCCGTCGACGAGGTCGCCGAGGGAGTGCAGGACGGCGCCGCCTTCGCCGAGCGAGGGGAGGACGCGTTCGATGTAGGCGGTGAAGCGCGGGTTGGGGCCGACCACGAGGACGCCGCGTGAGCCGAACCGCTGGCGGTGCCGGAACAGCAGGTAGGCGACGCGGTGCAGGGCGACGGCGGTCTTGCCGGTGCCGGGGCCGCCGCGGACGATCACCGAGCCGTCGGCGGGGGCGCGGATCGCGTCGTCCTGCTCCTGCTGGATGGTGGCGACGATGTCGCGCATGCTGCCGTCGCGGGTGCGGCTGAGCGCGGCGAGGAACGCGCCGTCGCCGACCACGACCAGGTCGTCGGGGGCGTTCTCGGGGTCGAGGAGGTCGTCTTCGACGTCGACGACCTTGTGGCCGCGGCAGTGCAGGACGCGGCGGCGCACGACCTGCCGCGGGTCCTCCGGGGTGGCCTGATAGAAGGACTCGGCGGCGGGGGCGCGCCAGTCGACGACGAGGATCTCGCTGTCCTCGTCGCGGACGCCGACGCGGCCGATGTGCCACACGTCGCCGGTGTGCAGGTCGAGGCGCCCGAAGACGAGGCCGTCGTCGGCGGCGTCGAGGGTGCGCGCCCACAGTTCGGCGCGGAAGACCATGGTGTCGCGTTCCACGAGCGAGCCCATGGTGCCGACCTGGGCTTGCTTGTAGCCCTCGCGCATGAGGGCCTGCGCTTCGCCGCGCATGGCGTCGAGCCGCTCGTAGGCGCGGTCGACGTGCTGCTGCTCGGCGTCGATCTCGCGCTGCTTGACGTGCGCGGCGGCATCCGCGGCGGGGGCGGCGGAAGCCGGCTGCGGCGCGGTCGGCGTGGTCGCCGGATCCGGCGCGGGCGCGCCGGAAGGCTGCTGCCCGGGTGAGGGCAGGGGCATCGGGGTGGCTCCTCGTGCGGGAAGGGCGGGCAAAGATCCCAAAGACCCGAGGCTAGTACGTGCCGGGCACCTGGCGGGAATCCCGCCCGGAACGTCCCCGCCCGCCTGTGCCTCAGGCCCGTTTCCGCCGCAGCCGCCGCACGGCGACGATCGCCGCGGCCAGCCCGGCGGCGCCGAGGAGCGCCCACAGCCATACGGCGCCGCCGATGCCGCCCGAGCCGCCGTCGGGCGACGGGGCGCGCGCGGCCTGCGGCCCGGTTCCGCCGCCGGCCGGGGCGGCGGGCGCGGCGGACTGCACGGTCAGGGTCAGCTGGACCTTGGCCTCCGCGGCCGGGAGGGCGCTGTCGTTGACCGTGATGGTGACGGACGTCGACCCGGCGTCGGTGGGGGTGCCGGACATTTCGCCGGTGAGCGGGTCGAGGAGGATCCCGGGCGGCAGCCCGTCCGCGCCGAACCGGTACGGCTCGGTGCCGCCGAGCGCCTGGATCTTCATGCTGTACGGCTGTCCGGCGGTGCCTTGCGGCAGTGCCCCGGAGGCGATCTTCAGCCCGGCGCTGGGCGTGGCGGTGACGGCGGGCGATTCGGGCGAGGTGCCGACGGCGTTGACCGCGCGCACCACGTAGGCGTACGAGGTGCCCTGGGTCAGCCCGGTGTCGGTGTAGACGAGCGTGGCGGGGGTCACCGTGGTGATGAGCATCGGGGTCGGCTGCGCGGTGCCGCCGGTGCGGTAGATCTGGAAGCCGGTGAGGTCGGAGCCGCCGTTGTCGGCGGGCGGCATCCAGGACAGCACGGCTTCGCCGTCGCCCGCGGTCGCGGTCGGTGCGGACGGCGCGCCGGGGATGGTGACGCCGGCCGCGGTGAGCGGCACGCTGCGGGTGCCGCCGGGGAAGTTCCCTGCGAAGGTGAGCGTCCCGGTGGCGGGGCCGCGCTGGCCGACGGTGAGCGTGACGTTGACGCTGCACTTGGTGCCGGGCTGGAGCGGGGTGTTGAGCGGGCAGCTGGTCTGGGTGTTCTCGACGGCGAACGGCGGCGACGCGGTCATGGAGGTCAGCGTGAGCGGTGCCGCGCCGCTGCTGGACACCGGCACGTTGCGGTTGACGGTGGACGGCACCGGGCTGCTGCCGAAGTCGACGCCGGTCGGCAGGTCGCCGATGTCGCCCGCGGGCACGCTGAACACGAGGACGGCACGAGGGGCGCCGTTGCCGCCGCCCATGACGACGTTGCCGTCGGGGAAGACGTTGCGGTCGGTCGGGAAGGACCCCGGCGAGCCGCCCGCGGGCGCGGACAGCCAGGGGGTCAAGGCGGTGCCGCCGAGGGACGTGGATATCTGGTCGAGCATCGCGGTCACGCTGCCGCCGGGCTTGATCGGCGTGTCGGCGGCGATGCGGGCGGTGCCGGTGGCCGTCGCGCCGGGGCCGGCGACGGTGGCCGCGCCGTAGAGGGTGACCGACACCGAGGTGGCGTCCGCCGGGATCGGCACTGTGCCGGACTGCGTGACGGTGACTTCGTGCTGGGTGGTGACGGTGGCCGTCAGGCGGGCCGGGTGCGCGGGTTGGCCGGCCGCGCGGTGGGCGGCCGGGGCGGCGGCGGCGGGCCCGCTCAGGGCGACGAGCGCGGCGGCCAGGAGCACCGCGCCGGGGCGCGCTCCGGCGCGTGGGCGCGGCCGTGCGCCGCCGAACGGGAAACGGTGACGAAGACGTTCGACCATGCTGTGCGGGACCCCCGTGGGCTGCGTCCGGAACCGGACGTCGTCGCAGCTCACGGGTGTCCGGTCGGTCGTACGCGCGGATGGTAGCGCCGTGCGCGCGCCACCGCGAGAGGCTGCGCGCGGAGATCGCCGTGAGATTCCCGTGAGATTCCCGTGGGATGCCCGGGAGTTCGCACCGGGGCAGAAGAAAGCCTGCCCGGCAGCCACCGACCGACAGGGGTTGGTTGGTCGAACGGCGGCCACCGGACAGGGATTGTGGACCGGGTCGCGTCAGGACCCGATGCGCCGCAAGTCTTCCCCGTCGTCGACGCGGTTGTCGAATGCATTGCCGGATAGCGCACCGGCATCGGATACCGGCCCGGCGTCGTCCGCGGGTGCGGTGGAACCGTCGAGGATCCACCGGTCGCCGTCGCGCCGCCAGCGCAGTGGGTCGCCTTGCCCGCGCCACGGCTGATGCGCGGTCAAGACCCGTTCCCACAACCGGACTTGACGCCGCCAGAAGGCCCGAATCCGCCCCGGCGGCCGTGGCCCCGGAGTCCTCGTCGGACCGGTGGGCCGCCAGTCGCGGCCGTCGCGGCTGTCCGCGCCGAACAGCGGGCCGAGCACCGCGAGCGCGACGAAGAAAAGCGCCGCCATTGCGGCAAAAACGTACTCCACGACTGGCACCTCCCCGGAAACCGACCGGGAGCGGGCGAGAGCCGCGTGGGTTTCGCGGGGTCCCGTTCTCGGTCTTCTCCAGTCTGCGGAAGGCGCCATCATGATCCAAGGGCCAATCGGCCGCGAGTGGACTGGGCCAATCCGCGATGGGCGCGCCACGGGCGGCGAGGTGGCCTGACGTCACGGATGCGGCCAGATTCCGGCCAAGCCCGATCGCAGGCGATCCGATCCGGTCGCCCCCGTCGGGAATCCGCGCGCCGGGCTGTCCGGATCGCGCATCCGGCGCCGAATCCGCAGGTCTCCCGGCGGCAGGGTGGGGCGTCGGGCATCGTGGAGTGCGTAGGATCGACATACCGGCCGCACGGCCGGTGTCCGACCCCCGCCGACGGCGCAAGCCGGTCGCGGGAGGACCGGCAGAGCGCGCACCTCCCCCCAGCGCGCGGCCGGCATGGGACGGGCCCGCAGACATTCCCCCCGTCTGCGGGCCCGTTTCCCTTTGCGCGCTTTTCCGCCGCGCGCCGCCGCGCGCCGGTGCGCGCCGGTGCGCGCCGGTGCGCGGTTTCGGTGGTCCGCCGGTCAGGGGGCGGGGAACTTCTCGCCGACGAGGTCCTCGGACAGCGTCCACAGCCGGGCCGCCGACTCCGGGTTGCGGGCCCACGCCGCGTGGCCGCTGCTGACCGCGCAGTCCTCCGCGTACACCCCGCCCTGCGCGGCGAGTTCGGGCGCGGTGGCGGCCCAGACCTGGGTGGCGGCACCCTGCGGAACGGTCTTCATCGCGGGCATGCCGGCGCGGCTGATCTTGCTCTGCAGGTCGCCGCCCTGCTCGCGGGTCATGTACCGGCCGAGGTTGGTGCGGATCATGCCGGGGTGGACGGCGTAGGAGCGGACGCCGCGGTCGGCGAGGCGGCGGTCGAGTTCGACGGTGAAGAGGATGTTGGCCGTCTTGGACTGCCCGTAGGCCTTCCACGGGTGGTACTCGGTCTCCGCGAAGTTCGGGTCGTCCCACAGGATGTCGCTCGCCACGTGGCCGCCCGAGCTGAGGTTGACGACACGGGCGGGTGCGGCGCGCAGCAGCGCGGGCGCGAGCAGGTTCGTGAGCAGGAAGTGGCCGAGGTGGTTCGTGCCGAACTGCAGCTCGAAGCCGTCGGCGGTGCGCTCGAACGGGGTGGCCATCACGCCCGCGTTGTTGACCAGCAGCCCGATCTCCGGGTGGCGCTCGGTCACCCGGGCGGCGAACGCGCGGACCGAGGCGAGGGAGGTGAGGTCGAGCACGCCGGCCTCGACGGATCCGGCGCGCTTCCCGGGCTCGGCGGCGTCGGCGATCGCCGCGACCGCTTCGGCGCCCTTCTCCGCGGTGCGCGCGGTCAGGACGACGTGCGCGCCGGCGCCGGACAGCACCCGGGCGGTCTCCAGGCCGAGCCCGGAGGTGGCGCCGGTGACCACCGCGGTGGTGCCGGTGAGGTCGATGCCGGCGATGACCTCGTCGGTGGTGGTGTCGGCTCCGTAGGCGGTCATGGGGCGGCTCCTCGACAGAATGCTTGACTCGATCATGCACTATGCGGCACGGCGGACGCGGGCACAAGCCCGGCGCGGACCCCATCCGCCCGGTTCGTCCGCCGTGCGCCGGACCCGGCAAAAGCACCCGTCCCGGACCGCTCCGGTCCGGCTCCGTCCATCCGGCGCGCCGAGCGCACTCCGCGGGCCGCCGCGTGTGGAAAGATTCCCTGTTCGGGAGCGCTTTCGGGGCGGCCGCCCCGGCCGCGACGGGGAAACCCGGATATATGCGCCCTCGATGGCACGACGGATCGTCAGGCAGGAGGGGAGGGGGGCGTGGACCCGTTGGCACCGCGCGCCTGGACGCCGCTGGAACCCGGCGACCCCGCGCAAGTCGGCCCGTACACGCTGCTCGGCCGACTGGGTGCGGGCGGCATGGGCCAGGTGTTCCTGGCCCGCTCCCCCGCGGGCCGCCGCGTGGCGGTCAAGACCATCCGGCCCGAGCACGCCGCGACCCCGGAGTTCCGTGCCCGCTTCACCCACGAAGCGGCCGCCGCGGCCCGGGTCAGCGGCGCGTTCACCGCGGCCGTCGTGGCCAGCGACCCGCACGCGCCGGTGCCCTGGATAGCCACCGACTACGTGCGCGCGCCCTCGCTGCAGACCCTCGTGGAGACCTGCGGCCCGCTGCCGCCCGGCGCGGTCATGTGGCTCGCCGCGGGCACCGCGGAAGCCCTCCAGTCGATCCACACCGTCGGCATCATCCACCGCGACCTCAAGCCGTCGAACATCCTCGTCGACGAACAAGGCCCGCGCGTCATCGACTTCGGCCTGGTCTACGCGGTAGGCAGCGTCATCGCCACCGGCGCCCCCGGCCGCGCCACCACCACCGGCGGCACCACGGCCATCGGCACCCCCGGCTACATGGCCCCCGAACAGGCGCACGTCGGCTGGCACGCGCTCAGCACCGCCAGTGACGTCTACGCCCTCGGCCTCACCATGCTGTACGCCGCCACCGGATGCAGCCCCGGCCAGCCCGTGCCGCAGCTCCCCACCCTGCCCGCCACGCTGCGCGACCTGATCGCGCGCTGTGTGGAACAGGACCCGCGCCGCCGCCCGAGCACCTCCGGCATCATCGCCGAACTCGGCAGCAGCGTGGACCTCATGGCCTACGAAGGCGCGGAAGGCTGGCTCAGCCCCGCCGCATGGGAGTTCCTCCAGGCGTTCCGCAGCGCGGCCACGCCCGGGACGACGTCGCCGACCGGCCTCCTCAAAGCCGCGCCGCCCCAGCCGCGCGACGGCGACCCGGACCGCACCATGCCCGCCGTGCCCGTCGTCGCCCCGCCGCCGGGCCGGGTCAACCCGCCGGAACCGCGCCAGGCCCGCTACGCGGCGCTCGACTCCGCGGTCCACACGCTGACCCCGCAGGAACGTCCCTACGCCGCGGCCCACGACCAGGCCGCGCAGCTCGCGTCCCGCAACCAGCACCGCGAAGCCGCGAAAGCGTTCCACCAGCTGTACCAGGAAGTGTCGGCCCGGTTCGGCGCCCACCACACGCTGGCGGTCTTCGCCCAGCTCGGCAACATCCATGCGCTGGGCCGCCTCGGCTGGCACGCGATGGCCCGCGACCAGGCGCAGCAGGCGGTGCACCACCTCACGCAGGCCCTCGGCGCGGGGCATCCGCACACCTTCCTCATGCGCGGCGAACACGCGCTGTGGACCGGCCACGGCGGCAACCCGGGGCACGCGGCGGAGCTGCTCCAGTCGCTGGTCACCGAGTACTCGGCGACGGTCGGGCCGACGGCGCCCGCCACGCTCGCGGTCCGTACGGAACTCGCGCTGTGGACGGGGCTGGCCGGTGACCCGGGCGCGGCGTCGTACCAGCTGCACGCGGTGGTGGCGGACTGCCGGGCGACGCTGTCCGAGATCGCCGCGATCACGCTGGACGCGAAGTCGTCGCACGCGCACTGGACGGGCGCGGCCGGCGACCCGCGGCGGGCGGCGCAGTTGTACGAGTTCATCCTGGCGGAGGCGCAGACCGCCTACGGGCCGGATGCCGGGTTCACGCGGGACATGATCCGGCGGCGGGACTACTGGCGGTCGCGGTAGGGGTGCCGCGTTCGGGCAAGTCGCGGTAGGTATGCGGGGTGCCGGCCGCTCGGGCCGGCCGCGTGCGGCGAGGAGGACGGGCAATGGTCGAAGGACTGCTCCAGGGGCGCGGCGCGGTGGTGACGGGCGCGGCCCAAGGCATCGGGCTGGCGATCGCCCGGGTGTTCTGCGCGCAGGGCGCCCGCGTGCTGATCGGCGACCGGGACGCGGACGCGGCCCGCGCGGCGGCCGACACGCTGACCGCGGAGGGCGGCACGGCGGTGGCCGCGGGCTGCGACGTGACCGTGCCGGAGGATGTGGACGCGCTGGTGCGGACCTGTGTGGACACGTTCGGGGCCTTGGACGTCTTCGTCAACAACGCGGGCATCACGCGGGACGCGACACTCCGCAAGATGAGCCTCGACGACTTCGAAGCGGTCGTCGACGTGCACCTGAAGGGGACCTGGCTCGGTCTGCGCGCCGCGTCGCTGGTGATGCGGGAGCAGGGTCGCGGCGCGATCGTCAACATCTCGTCGCTGTCCGGCAAGATCGGCCTGCCCGGGCAGACCAACTACAGCGCGGCGAAGGCCGGGATCGTCGGCATGACGAAGGCTGCGGCGAAGGAGCTGGGCCACCTCGGCGTCCGCGTCAACGCGGTGCAGCCCGGCCTGATCCGCACGCCGATGACCGAGGCGATGCGGCCGGACATCTGGGAGGCGAAGGAACGCGAGGTCCCGCTGCAGCGGGCGGGCGAGCCTTCCGAGGTGGCGAATGCGGTGCTGTTCCTGGCGTCGGACCTGTCCAGCTACATCACGGGGTCGGTCGTGGAGGTGACGGGCGGCCGCGGGATGTGACCGCCGGGCCCGTCATTCCCGGGTGAGGATCTGCGGGCCGTCGGCGGTGATGGCGACGGTGTGTTCGAAGTGGGCGGCGCGGCGGCCGTCGGCGGTGGCGAGCGTCCACTGGTCGGGGAGGATCCGGTAGTCGCCGGTGCCGCCTTCGAGGTACATCGGTTCGATGGCGAGGACGAGGCCTTCGCGCAGCCGGTAGCCGCGGCCGGGGCGGCCTTCGTTCGCGACGTGCGGGTCTTCGTGCAGCGACGTGCCGATGCCGTGGCCGCCGTGGCCGTGCAGGATGCCGTAGCCGTGGGCTTTGGCAACCTCCTGGATCGCGTACGAGATGTCGCCGAGGCGGGCGCCCGGGATCATCTGGGCGATCCCGGCGTCGAGCCCTTCCTTCGTCGCCCGCGACAGGCGGGTGGCGGCGGCGTCGACCTTGCCGACTTCCACGGTGATCGCGGCGTCGGCGTGGTAGCCGCGGACGGCGGCGCCGCCGTCGATGGACAGCAGGTCGCCCTCCCGGAGCACGGTGTCGTCGGGGACGCCGTGCACGATGCGGTCGTTGACGGACAGGCACAGCACGCCGGGGAACGGCGGCACGGAACAGTGCGGGCGCTGCCCGAGGAAATTCGGCTCGGCGCCCGCGGCACGGATGGTGTCGGCGGCGAGGCGGTCCAGCTCGATCAGGGACACGCCGGGGACCGCGGCGGCGGCGGTGACGCGCAGCGTCCGGGCGACGACGCGGCCTGCGGCGCGCATGAGTTCGATCTCGGAGTGGCTCTTGAGGGAGACCAAGGCAGGGGCCTTCCGGTGCGGGGACGACGGCCGGTGGGGTCGGGGACGACCAGGGCGCGGCCGGGTTGCGGCTGGGCTGCGGCTGGGTGGGGCCACTGGTGACCGAGCAGCGGCCAAGCAGTGGCCAAATAATACACACCAAAAAATCCCAGCCGAAAAATCTTGGCGCTGGTGACGGAAGCCTGGTTCGCCCCGAGGGGACAAGGCTTAGACTCGGCGCATGGTGCGAACTCCCCTGACCGAGGAACAGCGGTATCGCGGCCGCGCGCTGGGGCAGACGCTGCGCGAGGCGCGCGGGGCGCGGAGTGCCGCGCAGATTGCCGCGGAGTCCGGCGTGCCGCTGGACACGCTGCGGAAGATCGAGCGCGGTGTGATCGCGATGCCCGCGTTCTTCACCGTGGCGCAGCTGGCCCGCGTCCTCGACCTGGATCTCGCGACGCTGGCGGACGACATGCTGGCGGCAGGGGACGCGGATCACGCCGTGGCGTCCTGAGCCTTCCGGCGGTCGTCGCGACAGCTTGCGACTTTCCCGGCGGTGATCGCCGCCGGTGGCGCGGCCGCCCGGCGTGGGCGGTGCCGCGGCGCGGTTTTCCCGAGCAAGCCGGCTCCGCACCGGACGGCCGGCCCGGGTACCCCCGTCGGGGTACCGGAAGACCGGTGCCGTCCGCACCGCCCCCGGGCCGTCGGCCGATGCGCCGATCGGAGGATTGGGGACGTGTGCCGCCGACTTTCCGCGCCGCGGCCGTGTCTTCGCCGGGCGGTACGCGTTGTGTGCGGTAGACGCCGCCGCATCGGAGCGGCGCCGCAACCGGTTCGGGAGGTCGAGGTGTCGAGCCGACCAGCTGATGCCCGTGCCGCCGGACGGCAAGCTCCCCGCGGCGCGGGCGCGTTCCCGAGTCGCCCGCGCCGCGTGCGGGGGCATCGGACGGAGCGTGCGTGCGGCCGAAGGGGGGAGCCGGCACGCTGAGCCCTGTCCGTGCGCCCGGAGCGGCGCGTGGGGCGGGAGCAACGGGTAGGCGGACGGTCAGGCGACTATTCGTTCGGGCGCGAGGGACCACACCCGCACGGACCGCCGCGGAACGCCCGCGGCCCCGCTCAGACGAACGCGGCGGTGCCCGCCGTGCCCCACAGCGGCCCCGGGAACGGCGACGCGAAGTACGCCGGCACGAGGCGGTCCGGAACGCGCGGCATCCGCGGCAGTTGCGACGCCCGCGCGGCGGGGACGTACAACGACGCCATCGACCCGAACAGCACCGCGACGGCCACCACGGCCGCACGCCGGAAACCGAACCTCATGCCTGTCTCGCTTCCTCGTGAACCGACGCCGTCCACCCCGGACTTGGCGCCGTGACCCGCCACCCGCGTGGCGGCGGCATGACGCTAGCGTTTTGTCGAGATTCCGATGCGCCAGGTTGAGCCGCACGGGTGAAGCGAAGGGCCCGTGAGCGGGCTGGGACACGCAAGTTCACCCCGAAGAGTGAGCATCGTGGGGCTGTTTGCCACGCCGTTTGCGGTGTCCAAAGCACAGCCGATCACGCGACGGACTACGCTCCCGCGGCCGTCCGCGCGTCGGCCGCGCGAACGACCTCCCGCGACTTCAGAAGGTCCAGGAACAGGTCGGCGTTCAACCGCGACAGTCGTTCGTGCAGCCGTCGGGCAGGTCGTCCACCCGACCATTGAACCGCTGGACCGCCGTGTTCGCCGGGTGCCCGCACCCGGCCGACGAGGGCCGAATCGACCGCTCCGACACGCCATCCGCCCCACCTGCCGCAGGAATATAACCATATAAGGGATCATCTAGGGCATATCCCAGCGCCCCGGAGGTGATCCCCACGAATCCCCGCCGACGCCGTCGACGCCTTGCCGTCGCCTGTCTGATCGCCGTTTCGGCGGCCGTGGGCTGCTCCTCGTCCAGCGGGTCCGGTTGGCCGCGGCAAGCCGATACATCGACTCGGCCCGCAACGCCGTCGCAGGATGCGCACGCCAAGGCTGTTCCCGGCAAGCCCGAGCAGGACCCCGCCGAGCGCGCCGCCGCGGAGGCGCGGGCCGCCGTCGAAGCCGAGGCGGCGCGCGCCGAAGCCGAGCGCGTCGCGCGTACCGCCCGCGAGGCCGCCGCCCGCAAGTGGGGGCTCGCCACTCCCCCGCTCGCCGCCCCCGCACCGCCCGTGACCAAACCGGTGCTCGTCGACAACGGGCAGCACGTGATCGTCCGCCCCGGACTGCCGCCCGTGGTGCGCCGCGTGCCGACCACCGACAAGGTCGTCTTCCTGACGATCGACGACGGTGCGGAGAAGGACCCGGACTTCAGCCGCATGCTGCGCGAACTCAACGTCCCGGTCAGCGCGTTCGTATCCGACTACCTCGCCCGTACGGACTACGGCTACTTCCGCGACCTCGAAGCGCACGGCGTCGCCATCAACAACCACACGCTCAACCATAAGGACCTGCGCAAGCTCGGCGGCGACGCCCTGCAGCGCGAAGTCTGCGGCCAGCAGGACAGCTTGGAGAAGCAGATCGGCGTCCGCCCCAAGCTCTTCCGCCCGCCCTACGGCGAATACACCGCGGAAGCCCTCTCCATCGCCCGCTCGTGCGGCGTCACCGCGGTGCCCCTCTGGAACGAGGAAGCCTTCCCGGACCGCATCGAGTACCGCTACGGCGACCACAAGCTCCAGTCCGGCGACATCATCCTCACCCACTTCCGCGGCACGGACACGTGGAAGGGCACGATGGCCGACATGCTCCGCCGTGTCCTCCGCGAAGTGACCGACCAGGGGTTCGCACTTGCACGCCTGGAGGACTATCTCTGAGCCGATCCCCTGCCGCTACGGTCGCCGCCATGCCTCCGACGACCCCCCAACCCACCCACGAACCCCCCTTCCACCACATCAAAATCCGGGTGGCCGCCGCCGTCTTCGACGGCGACGACGTGGCACTCGTCCGCCGCGTCAAGCCGACCGGCGCGAGCCACTACTCCCTCCCCGGCGGGAACGTCGAGCCCGGCGAGGACCTCGACGACGCCCTGCGCCGCGAACTGGACGAGGAGCTGGGCCTGCGCCTGGCCCCCGTCGGTCCCGTTCCCGGCTTCACCTGGCTCGTCGACGCGATGGTGTCCCGCCCCGGCGGCACCCCGCCCCGCAAGCTGCATCTCGTCTACCGGGTGCACCTCGCCCCAGGCCTGCGCGCGGGCCTCCGGACGACCGAAGACGACGAAGCCGGCCCCGGCGATGTCGTTTGGCTCAATTACCGGCAGACCGGCGGCCTCCACCTCTTCCCGCGCGTCCCGCTCGCCGGACTGGCCCATCCGCGCGCACCCGTCGAGGCCGCGCAAGCCCTCCTGCCGCCGATGAACGAAGCCACCTTCACTTGGGCGTAAAGCGACCCCAGGACAATCCCATAATCGTTAGACGTGCTAAGCATCTATACTTGGCGGTTGTGACGACCCCCGCGGCGCAGGCCGCTACCGAGGTTTCGCGTGCCGCCGCCGGGCGCGGGTGGTTGCGGCGCTTGCTGGCTGCCTGTTGGCGGCACAAGAGCAGCGTCCTGTGGGCCTTCGGGGCGTCCATCGTCGGCATGACCGTCACCGCGTTCGTGCCGCTCGTCCAGCGCGCCGTGATCGACGACGCCGTCCTCGCGCACAACCGCCCCCTGGCCCCGCTCGCCTTCCTGCTGCTCGGGGCGGCGGTGATCAACTTCGGATCGTCGTTCATCCGCCGCTATATCGGCGGGCGCCTGTCCCTCGAGGTGCAGTACGACCTGCGCAACCAGGTTTTCGGCGCGCTCTCCCGGCTCGACGGCGCCCGTCAGGACGAACTGCAGACGGGACAGATCGTCAGCCGCGCCGGCTCGGACATCACGATGATCTCCGGCGTGCTGGCCATGCTGCCGATGCTCACCGGCAGCGCGTTGCTGTTCGTGATCTCGCTGGTCGTCATGTTCTCGCTGTCGCCGCTGCTGACCCTGGTGGCGATCGCCGTCGGTCCCGGGCTGTTCGTGATCGCGCGGATGTCGCGGCGCAGGCTCTTCCCGGCGACGTGGGCGGCGCAGCAGGAGGCTGCCTCGCTCGCGGGTGTCGTGGACGGCGCGGTGACCGGCGTACGGGTCGTCAAGGGCTTCGGGCAGGAGGCCCAGGAGGTCGGCCGCCTGGAGGACTCCGGGCGGCGGCTGTTCGCGGCGCGGATGCGGGCGGTGCGGCTCAACAGCCGCTACACGCCGACCCTGTCGGCGATTCCCGCGCTCGGCCAGGTCGGCGTGCTGGCGCTGGGCGGCTGGCTGGCGATCCAAGGCGAGATCACGCTGGGTACGTTCCTGGCGTTCTCGACATACCTGGGGCAGCTGGTCGGCCCGGTGCGGCTGCTGGCCGGGCTGCTGACGATGGGGCAGCAGGCGCGGGCGTCGGTCGAGCGGGTGTACGAGGTGATCGACTCGCAGCCGCTGGTGACCGAGAAACCGGACGCGCCGCCGCTGCCGGCCCGGGCGTCGGGGATCGAGTTCGACGGCGTCAGCTTCGGCTACGTCGCGTCGCGCCCGGTGCTGGACTCGTTCACGGCCGCGGTCGCGCCGGGTGAGACGCTCGCGCTGGTCGGCACGTCGGGGTCGGGCAAGTCGACGGTGTCGATGCTGCTGCCGCGGTTCTACGACGTGCAGGGCGGTGCGATCCGCATCGACGGCCACGACGTCCGCGACGTGACGCTCGGTTCGCTTCGCGAGGCGATCGGCCTGGTCGCGGAGGACTCGTTCCTGTTCTCCGACAGCGTGCGCGCGAACGTCGCGTACGGGCGTCCGGACGCGACCGACGCGCAGGTCCGCGCGGCGGCGCGGGCCGCCGAAGCGGACGGCTTCATCTCCGACCTGCCGGACGGCTACGACACGGTCGTCGGCGAGCAGGGCCTGACCCTCTCCGGCGGCCAGCGCCAGCGCATCGCCCTCGCGCGGGCGCTGATCACCGATCCGCGGATCCTGATCCTGGACGACGCGACGTCGGCGGTCGACCCGAAGGTCGAGGCCGAGATCCACGCGACGCTGCGCCGGGTGATGGCGGGCCGCACGACGGTGCTCATCGCGCACCGCCGCTCGACGCTGCAGCTCGCGGACCGGATCGCCGTGTTGGACCGCGGCCGTCTCGTCGACATCGGCACGTACGAGGAGCTGGACGAACGCTGCCCGCTGTTCCGTCTGCTGCTGTCCGGCCCGGGCGAGGACGCCGAAGGCTGTGACGCGGACGTGGAAGGCCGGGAGTCGGTCGCGGACACCGCGGGCAAGCAGATCGCCGTCCCCGCCGTTCCGGCGGCCCCGGCCGCTTCGACCGGCCGCGTCGACGGCGTCACCCCCGAGCTCTGGGACCGTTCCCAGGCCCCGGACGACGCCCCCTCGGACCTCCAGCCCACCGCCGCGCAGTCCGTCGCCCTCGGCGGCGGGGGCGGCGGGCGTGGCGGTCCCGGCGGCGGGTTCGCGTCGATGCTGTCGGCCACCCCGGAACTCCTCGCGCAGGTCGCGGCGCTGCCGCCCGCGACCGATACGCCGCGGATCGACGAGCGTGCGGCGCGTGCCGAGGACCCGCAGTTCACTCTGAAGTCGCTCCTGCGGCCGTACCGGTGGCCGCTGCTGATCGGCCTGCTGCTGGTGGCCTTGGACGCCGCGGCGCAGCTGGCGCTGCCGGCGCTGATCCGGACCGGCGTCGACCGGGGTGTCGCGGACGCGGCGACGAGCACGATCATGGCGGTGTCGCTGGTCGCGCTCGGTGTGGTGGCCGCGGATTGGCTGGTGAGCGTGGCGCAGGTGCGGATCGCGGGGCGGACCGGCGAGCGGCTGCTGTACACGCTGCGGGTGAAGACGTTCGCGCACTTGCAGCGGCTGGGCTTGGACTACTACGAGCGGGAGATGTCCGGGCGGATCATGACCCGGATGACGACCGACGTGGACGCGGCGTCGACGTTCCTGCAGACCGGGCTGGTCAGCGCGGTGGTGAGCGTGCTGACGTTCTTCGGCATCATGGCGGCGCTGCTGGTCCTGGACTGGGAGCTGGCGCTGGTCGTGATGAGCGTGCTGCCGGTGCTGATCGCCGCGACGGTGGTGTTCCGGAAGCGGTCGTCGGCCGCGTACAACGATGCGCGCGAGAAGGTCAGCGTGGTCAACGCCGACCTGCAGGAGAACGTCGCGGGCATGCGTACCGCGCAGGCGTTCCGCCGCGAGGAGCGCAATTCGGCGCGGTTCGCGGCGCGGAGCCGGGACTACTACGACTCGCGGCTGACGGCGCAGCGGTACATCGCGATGTACTTCCCGTTCGGGCAGTTCCTGTCGAACGTGGCGGCGGCGCTGGCGCTGATCGTGGGGGCGCACCGGGTGGGTGCGGGGACGATGACGGCGGGTGCGCTGATCGCGTACCTGCTGTACATCGACATGTTCTTTGCGCCGATCCAGCAGTTGTCGCAGGTGTTCGACGGGTATCAGCAGGCCGCGGTGGGGCTGCGCCGGATCCGGGACCTGCTGCGGACGCCGACGTCGACGCCGGCGCCGGCGCGTCCGGTGCCGGTGCCGGAGGCCGGCCTCAAGGGCGAGATCGTGTTCGACGACGTGCACTTCGCGTATGCGACGGAAGCGCCGGACACGTTGGCCGGCGAGCCGGTCGCGGGCGGCAGACCGCGCAAGGCTCCGGAGGCGTTGACCGGTATTTCCCTGCGGATCGCCCCAGGTGAGACGGTCGCGCTCGTCGGGCAGACCGGCGCCGGCAAGTCGACCTTGGTGAAGCTCGTCGCGCGCTTCTACGACGTGGGCTCCGGTGCGGTCCTGGTCGACGGTGTGGACGTGCGGGACTGGGATCTGGCCGAGTACCGGCACCGGCTGGGCGTTGTGCCGCAGGAGGCCTATCTGGCGGCGGGCACGGTGCGCGACGCGATCGCATACGGCCGCCCCGACGCGTCGGACGCCGAGGTCGAGGCCGCGGCGCGGGCGGTCGGCGCGCACGACGCGATCGCGATGCTGCCGGGCGGCTATCTGCATCCGGTCGGCGAACGCGGCCGCACCCTGTCGGCCGGGCAGCGGCAGTTGATCGCGCTGGCCCGGGCGCAGTTGGTGGACCCGGACATCCTGCTGCTGGACGAGGCGACAGCGGCGTTGGATTTGGCGACCGAGGCGGCGGTGACCCGTGCGGCGGACGAACTCGCCCAGCGGCGCACCACGCTGGTGGTCGCGCACCGGCTGACGACGGCGGCGAAGGCGGACCGGATCGCGGTGGTCGACCGGGGCCGCATCGTGGAGACCGGCACGCACGCCGAACTGGTCGACGCGGGCGGGGTATACGCGGGTCTGTGGGCGGCGTTCACGGGGGCGCACGAGCGGGTCGCGTAGTCCGAGCAGCCGGGGAGCAGAGGGGCGGCCAAACAACGGTCGGGATGGCGCTTCATGCGGACATGTCCGTGAAGTGATCGGAAGAAACCGTTTCGAGGGCATGTATTTGGCCGCCGCGCGGCCCTACTGTGGCTGCTCCTTATCCGGCACGTCGCTTCCCGCCCCGGAGGTGTGCACGTTGCCCCGATCCCCCATGCCCACACGAAGATTCCGTGGCCCAGGTGTGGCCGCCGCCCTGACGCTGGCGCTCACCGCGTCGGCGTGCAGCAGTTCCGGCGACAAGGCGTCCCCGAAGCCCAGCGCCGCTCCCCCGGCCGCGACCGGTGCGGCCAGTGCGCAGCCGCCCGCGAAGACCGGCGGGACCATCACGATGCTCGCCGTGCAGGACTCCGCGCAGCTCGACCCGTTCCGCACGGCCTATGTGGCGGTGACCGACGAGCCGCGGTTGTCCGCGCTGTACGACCCGCTGTTCGCGATCCAGCCGGGCACCGGGAAGCTCCTCGCGCATCTCGGTGAGAGCATCACGTCGCCGGACGGCGGCAAGTCGTGGGTGCTGAAGCTTCGTTCGGGGGTGCAGTTCAGCGACGGCGCGCCGTTCGACGCGGCGGCGGTGAAGACGAACTGGGAGATGCACGCGGATCCGGCGACGGGTTCGCTGCACCGGGCGGCGGCGACCGGGCTGAAGCTGACGGTGGCCGATCCGCTGACGCTGACGATCGCCCCGCAGACGCCGAACGCCAACTTCGACCGCACGCTCGCCCAGGAACTCACGTACATCGAGTCGCCGTTGCAGCTAGCGAAGGGCCCGGCTGTGTACGGCACGCAGCCCGTCGGCGCGGGCCCGTTCGTGCTGAAGAGCTGGACGCGCGGCAGCGAGCAGGTGTTCGCGCGGAACCCCACGTACTGGCAGAAGGACAAGGGCCTGCCGAAGCTGGACGGGTTCACGGTGCGCAATGTGCCCGACATCCAGCAGCAGTTGGCGTCGGTGAAGAACGGCCAGGCCGACGTGTTCACCAGTTCCGACCCGGCGCTGCTGGAGAAGGCGGCGAAGGACGCGCACGCGTCGGTGCTGCGTGTCGACGGCGGCCAGTACTTCATGTTCAACCTCTCGCGCCCGCCCTTCGACGACCCGCGGGCCCGGCGGGCGATCTCGCTGGCCCTCGATCCCGCGGACATTCCGAAGACGCTGAACAACGGCTACATCCCGGCCAAGGGCCTGTTCTCGTCCCAATCCGCTTTCTTCGACCCGGCGTTCGTCCAGCCGCCGCCGAACCGGGCGGAGGCGCAGAAGCTGTTCGACCAGTTGGCGGCGGAGGGGAAGAAGGTCGACTTCTCGTACCTGATTCCGCAGAACCCGTCGTCGCAGAAGACGGCGGAGTACATGCAGAGCCGTCTGCTGACCTACTCCAACGTGTCGATGAAGATCGAGGCGCTGGAGATCGGCGCGTACATCCAGAAGTCCGCGATCCAGCACGACTTCCAAGGCCTGCTCACCCAACGTTGGGTGGTCGACCCGGAGCCGCAGCTTTTCATGGCGTTCTTCTCACAAAGCCCCCTCAACTACGGATCGTGGAAGAACCCCGCGGTGGACAAGGCCCTCCTCACCGGCCGCGGCAGCTCCGACGCCGCGGTCCGCAAACAGGCCTACTCCGACCTGCAACGCGCCCTGATCGAGGACATGCCGCTGTGGGTGTACTCGGAGGCCGTCGTGGGCCCGATCTACAACGACAAGGTGACGGGAGTGGAGGTCTACAACGCGGGGGTGGTGTTCATGGACCGCATCGGACTGAAGTGAGGTGAGGAGGAGCGGACGCGGGGGCGCGCCTTCGACATGCGCCAACCGAGGGACGATCCGCGACGCGGCGAGAATTCGGTCCTAGTGTCGGCCCCGACTTTCCGTCACGAAAGGGTACGACGTGCACCGAACGTTCCAGCGAGCCGCAGTCCTGCTGACGGCCGTCGGCATTGCCTGCCTTCCGGGCATCGCCGTGGCCGACGCCCCCGCTCCGCCGCCCTCGACCGTGGTCGTCGTCGGCAACAACAACCAGCTCGCCGGGCAGAACGTCTTCAACGCCGGCCGTGACAACACCGTCGGCTCGATCGGCTCGATCGGCGCGGGCGGCCCGGGAACCGGCGTCGGAGGCACCCCGTCCCCGGCACCGACTTTCACCGCCGTGATCCAGAACAATTCGCGTGCCACCCTCACGCTCACCCGGCACACCGGCGACGCGAACTTCCCCGGCAGCATCTTCGGTCTGCTTCGCAGCACCGTCGCCTTCTCGGAGCGCTCCACGGCCGATTACGAGAGCAGCGACGGCCGCGCCATGTCCATCACCCTGGACATCAACTCCGCCGGCCAGGAATCCGTCTCGTGCGACGGCGACTGCCGCATCGACCAGGGCGACACGATCGTGTTCGCCTGACCGCCCGCCCGGGCCCGCACTCGCGCCGATACGGCGCCGACGCGCGGGCCCGGGCCGACCTCCGCCTCTCAGCCGGCCCCGGCATCAGTCGGTCGTCGATGTCCGTGCCAGGTTCGCGGCGGCTTCGGGGGTCATAGCCGTGCCGCGGTCGAAGGCTTCGCGGAATGCCCGGTCGCCCAAGGCCTTCCTGGTGCGGGACGTAATGCGGTCGACGTCGGTGCGTTCGGGCGGGGGGAGGGGCGCGCCGACGCTGTCGCGGGCGGCGGTGGCGGCGCCGAGGAGGACGGCGGCGCGGAGGGTGCCCGCCGGGGTGAGGGATTCGGCGCCGGCGAGGCCCTCCAGGGAGAGGGCGAAAGCGCGGGGGTCGGCCAGGGTGAAGGCCCGGTCGAGGCCGTGGTGGTGGTGTGCCAAGGCGGCCTCGCGGTCGCCGCGGAGTTCGGCGGTGAAGCCGAGTTCGGCGTAGCGGAGATGGTCGCCGGCCGGGGAGACGAAGCGGTTCAGCATGCCGAGGAGCCGGGCTTCGGCCTCGTCGAACGCGCCGGAGCGGCGCGCGCCCAGGGCGAGACCGGTTTCGGCGGCGGCCTCACCGAAGCGGTAGCCCTGCTCGGCGGCCAACTTTCGGGCCCGTTCGTGGAGTTCGGCGGCGCGCGGCCAGTCCTCGGCGAGCAGGGCGAGGCGGCCGAGGCCGGAGAGGCGCGCGGATACCTCGGCGTGCAGGTTCAGTTCCTCGGCCAGGGCCAGGCCTTGCTGTTGGCGGCGTTCGGCGGTGGCGTAGTCGCCGAGGATCTGCGCGTGCGCGGCCAGGGGCGAGACGGTCTGCAGCTCGCCCCAGCGGTCGCCGAGTTCGCGGAACGCGTCGGCGGCGCGCAGACCGTCGCGGTCGAGAGCGGCCAGGTCGCCGGTGAAGAGCCCGTGCATCGCACGCAGGGCGAGTCCGGCGGCGACGCCCCAACGGTCGCCGGCCACCTCGGACAGCGCCACCGCGGCGTCGTTCAGCTCCGCACTCGCGGACATGTCGTTCGCGCTGAACTCGCCGTACGCGCACAGCCACAACGCCCGGGCCCGGCGGACCGGATCGGGCACTCCGTCGGCCATGTCGTCGGCCATGCCGTCGACAGGCGCAGCAGGTCCCCCGGTCATGCGGGCGAACGCATAGTGCAGTAGGGCGAGTTCGGCATCGTCCGGGGCTGCCTTGCGGGCGGCTTCCAGGCGGCGCCGGGCCTCGGTGAGGCGGCCGCGGAGCAGCCACCACCAGCACAGCGCGGCGGTGAGCCGGGCCGCCTCGGACGGGTCCTCGAGTGCCGTGTCGAGCGCGGCGCGCAGGTTGGCGGCTTCGGCATCGAGTCGGGCAAGCCAGATCTGCTGGTCCGCGCCGCGGAGGTGCGGTTCGGCGGCCGAGGCGAGGGCCCGGTAGTAGTGCAGGTGCCGGGTCTGCGTGTCGGCGGCGTCCGCCATTTCGTGCAGCCGGTCGTGGGCGTAGGCGGCGACCGTTTCGAGCAGCCGGTAGCGCGTCCCGGCGGGGGTGGCGACGACCACGACGAGCGACCGTTCGACGAGCCGGGTCAGCACGTCCAGGACGTCCGCCGACGCCACCCCGTCGCCCGCGCACACCGCCTCGGCCGCGTCGAGGGTGCAGCCGTCGCGGTGGACGGCCAGGCGCCGCAGCACGATGCGTTCGGGTGCGCCGAGGAGTTCCCAGCTCCAGTCGATGACGGCGCGCAGGGTGCGCTGCCGGGCGGGTGCGTCGCGGCGGCCGGACGTGAGCAGCCCGAACCGGTCGCCGAGCCGGTCGGCCAGCCCGCGGACGCCGAGCGCCCGCACCCGGGTCGCGGCGAGTTCGAGGGCGAGCGGGATGCCGTCCAGGCGGGCGCAGATCTCCGCGATCGCGGCCGGGTCGCCGCCGGACGGTCCGAACCCGGGCGCGGCGGCTGCCGCCCGGGCCAGGAACAGGGCTTGGGCTTCCACCGATTCGAGGGGTTCGACGAGCACGACGGCCTCGCCGTGGACCGCGAGCGGCTCCTGGCTGGTGGCCAGGATCCGGACGCCCGGCGCGCCCCGCAGCAGCAGCGCGGCCAACTCCGCGGCGGCGTCGACCACGTGCTCGCAGTTGTCCAGCACGAGCAGCACGGACCGGTCGCGCAATGCCTGCACCAGTCGTTCGGCGGGCGCCGACGGCATGCCGACGCGTGGGGCGCCCGCGGGGGTGTCGTCGCGGATGCCGAGGACGGCGGCGACTTCGGCGGCCAGGTCGGCGGCATCGCCGTACCGGCCGGCGAGTTCGACGAACCGGACGCTGTCCGGAAGCGGCGAAGCCGCGGCGGCCGGGTCGATCCGGCGCCGGGCCGCGGCGATCGCCAGCCGCGTCTTCCCGACACCGCCGGGGCCGGTCAGCGTCACCAGGCGTGCCTCGTCCATGCACCGGGCGACGTGCGCGAGCACCGCGTCGCGGCCGATCAGCGGGGTGAGGTCGGCCGGGAGGTTGGAGCTGATCGGGGCGGGGTCCGGGGCGGGGTCCAGGGTAACCACGGGCGCAGCCGCGGTGCCGGCGTCCGTCCGCTCCGCCCGCACGTCCAACGCCGGATCCTGCCGCAGGATCGCCTCGTGCAGCGCCGCCAGCGCGGGGCTCGGGTCGAGGCCCAGGTCGTCGGCCAGTCGGCTGCGCAGGTCGGCGTAGGACGCCAACGCCTCGCTCTGCCGCCCGGCCCGGTAGAGCGCCCGCAGGTGCACGGCGCGCAGGCGTTCGCGCAGCGGGTGCCGGGCCACCAGGTCGGCGAGTTCGCCGGTGAGGAGCGGGTCGTCGCCCGCGGCGAGGCGGGCTTCGGCGTGTTCTTCGAGGACGGCGAGGCGCTGTTCGTCGAGGCGGTCGGCCGCGGTGCGCGCGAACGTCTCGTCGGCGAAGTCCGCGTAGGCCGGTCCGCGCCACAGGTCCAGTGCGTCGGCGAGCCGGGCGGCGCGTTCCGCGGGGTCGCCGACGGCGCGGGCCTCGGCGACCAGGGCCAGGAACCGCACGGCGTCCACCTCGGCCGCCTCCGCGCCGTCGGCGAGGTCGAGCCGGTAGCCGGGGCCCTGCCGCGGCACCCGGTCCCGGCCGATCGCGCGGCGCAGCTGCGACACCTTGGCCTGGAGCGCGTTGGCCGGGTTGCCGGGCGGTTCGTCGCCCCACAGGTCGTCGACCAGCCGGTCCGCGGAGACCACCCGGCCTTCCCGGACGAGCAGGGCGGCGAGCAGCGCGCGGACCTTCGCCTCGGGGACCTTCACCGGCTCCCCGGCGGCGTCCCACACCGCCAGTGGCCCGAGCACCCCGAAACGCATGGCTGAACGCTACACAGCGCCTTACGGCGCACCGTCAGCGGATCATCAGCCGACCCGAAGCGCCCTCGGCCAGAGTCGTTCCCGTCGGAAGCACGGCACACCGGAACGAAGCGGTCGAAGGGAGCACACCGTGCCGAAGTACACGGGCCGGAACGCGGTCGTCGTCGGCGGTACCACGGGCGTCGGCCTTGCGATCGCCAAGCGCCTGGTCGAGGGCGGTGCCCAGGTCCTGGTGACCGCCGACGGGGCGCACGGGTTCGCGGATGCCGCAGGCCGGCTGGGCAGCGCGGCGTCGCTGGTGGCCTGCGACCTGTCCGCCGCCGACGCCGCGAACGCCTCGGACGCCGCCGCGGCGCTGGCCGCCGAAGCGCAGCGCGTCTTCGGCACGGTCGACATGCTGTTCGTCGGCGCCGAGCCCCCCGCCGCGCAGGGCGCGCTCGACGGGTGTGCCTCCACCGCGAAGGGCGCCTACCTGGCCGCCCAGGCGCTGGCGCCGCTGCTCGCCGACGACGGCGCCGTCGTCTTCACCACGATCGCGGCGGACGCCTGCCGCCCCGGCATGCCCGATGCGGGCGTGCACGCCATGACGGCGTCGGCCGTCCACGCCTTCGCCCGGGTGCTCGCGGTCGAACTCGCGGACCGCGGCGTCCGCGTCAACGCCGTCGCACCCGGCGCCATCGACATGCCCCTGGCCCGGAACCTCCGGTCCGGCACCGCACCGCTCGGCCGGCGCGGATCCGTAGACGACGTCGCCCGCGCCGCGCTCTTCCTCGCCGCGGACGCGACGTTCACCACCGGCACGGTGCTCGCCGTCGACGGCGGCCTCGGATCCGACAGCCGCCCGGGCCTCCGGCCCTAGCACACCTCTCTTTTCTCACGAACAGGACGCTTCGCCATGTCTGCCACCGCATCCGGGATACCCCGGCAAGCAGCTCCTCCGCCGGCGAGCACCGACCGGCTTCCGCTCCCCGCCCTGCTGGCTTTGGCCACCGCCGTTTTCGTCACCAGCCTCACCGAGACGCTGCCCGCCGGGCTCCTCCCCGCGATGAGCGCCGACCTCGGCGTCGGCGAGTCCGCGGCCGGACAGACCGTGACCGTCTACGCCGTCGGCACCGCCCTCACCGCGATCCCGCTCACCGCCGCCACCGCCCGCTGGTCGCGCAAGCGGCTGCTGCTCACCGCGATGGCCGGGTTCGCGGCCGCCAACACGGTCACCGCGCTGTCGTCGGCGTACGCGCTGACCATGGCGGCCCGCTTCGTCGCGGGCGTCGCCGCCGGTCTCGCGTGGGCGCTGCTCGCCGGATACGCCCGGCGCTTGGCCCCGCCGCACCTCGAAGGCCGGGCCGTCGCCGTGGCGATGGCCGGCATCCCCCTCGCGCTGTCGCTCGGCGTCCCGGCCGGGACGTTCCTCGGACACGCCGTGAATTGGCAGACCGCGTTCCTGATCATGACCGGCCTGACCCTGCTGCTGCTCGCCTGGATCGCCGTCCTCGTGCCCGACCAGCCGGGCAGCGAGCGCGCCGCGGGAACACCCCTGCGGGCCGTGCTGCGGGTGCCCGGTGTGCTGCCGGTGCTGGCCGTCACGCTCGTGTTCGTCCTCGCCCACACGATCCTCTACACCTACATCGCCACGCTCCTCGACGACCTCGGCCTCGGCTCGTCGACGGACACGGTGCTCCTGGTGTTCGGCGCGGCGTCACTGCTCGCGATCTGGGTGGTGGGCGCGCTCATCCACCGCCGGCTCCGGGCGCTGATGGTGGCGAGCACGCTGCTCGTCGCGGTCGCCGCGACCGGCCTCGCGCTGTGGGCCGACAGCACCCCCGTCGTCTACGCCGCGGCCGCCCTGTGGGGCCTCGGCTGGGGCGGCGTACCGACCCTGCTGCAGACCGCCGCGGGCGACGCGGCCGGGGACGCCGCCGACGCGGCACAGGCCGCCCTGGTCACGCTGTGGAACGCGGCGATGGCCGCCGGGGGCCTGCTCGGCGGGCTCCTCTACAACCTGATCGGGGCGGACGCGTTCGCATGGAGCGCGCTCCTGCTGCTCGTACCGGTGCTCGCCGTGGTGGCGGCTGCCCGGCGGCACGGATTCCCGGGCGATCGCGGCACGGCGTCCTGAACGTCCGTCCTCCCCTCATTTCCCGAAGCGCCAGGCACCAGGCACCCGGCACCCCTAACGCCCAATTCACCATGCCCGAAAGGACCTCCGTCATGACCATCAACCCCGTCCCCGCCGCCTCCGCCGCCCGCGACCTGTTCGGCCCCGCCCGCCTGGGCCCGCTCGACCTGCCGAACCGCCTGGTGATGGCCCCGATGACCCGCAACCGGGCCGCGGACGACGGAACGCCGCTGCCGGTCATGGCCGAGTACTACGCGCAGCGGGCCGGCGCCGGGCTGATCATCGCCGAGGCCACGACGCCCAACGCGGTCGGCGCGACGTACCCGAACATCCCCGCCATCTACCGCGATACGCACGTCGAGGGCTGGCGGGCGGTGACGGATACCGTGCACGCCGCGGGCGGGCGGATGTTCCTGCAACTGCAGCACGGCGGCCGGATCGGACACCCGGAGACGAGCGGACTACACCCCGTCGCGCCGTCGCCGGTGCCGTTCCCCGACGCGATGCACACGCCGTCCGGGTCGCGCCCGCCGGTTGTGCCGCGCGAAATGACCGTCGAGGAAATCCGGTCCACGGTGCAGGACTTCGCGAACGCCGCCCGCAACGCGGTGGCCGCGGGCTTCGCCGGTGTCGAGGTGCACGCCGCGAACGGGTACCTGCTCCACCAGTTCCTCGGCCAGGGCACCAACCGGCGCACCGACGCGTACGGCGGCCCGGTCGCCCACCGCATCCGGTTCCCCGTCGAGGTGGTCCGCGCCGTCGTCGACGCGATCGGCGCCGAGCGGGTCGGCGTCCGCATCGCCCCCGGCGTCACCGCGAACGCGATGGCGGAAGGCGACACCGAGGCGATCTACCCGGAACTCGTCGCCGCGCTCGCCGAGATCGGCCCGGCGTACTTGCACGTCGTGTTCGCCGACCCCGACCAGCCGCTGTTCCGGGAACTCCGCGCGGCCTGGACCGGCGTACTGATCGCCAACCCCGTGCTGGGCTGGGGCGGCCCGCTGCCCGAGGACGGCGGCAAGGCCGCCGCCGAACGCCTGCTCGCCGCGGGCGCCGACCTGATCGCGCTGGGCCGGCCGTTCCTCGCCAACCCGGACCTCGTGGACCGGCTGCGCAGCGGAGCCCCGGTCAACCAGGTGCGCGACCACGGGCTGATGTACACCGGAGGGGCGGAGGGCTACACGGACTACCCGACGCTGGACCACGCCGGCCTCGCTCCTGCCGGAGTGTGAACCGCGGTCGGCCTCACGATCCGCCGCGCCCGGCCCCTCGCGGGTGTCCGGGCGCGACGGCGACGCGAGCGGGCGTCACCCGGGGCGGGTGGCGCCCGCTCGCCGTGCCGTGGGCTCGGGGGTCGCGGGGTCGGGTCGCGGGGGTCGCGGGGGTCGCGGGGGTCGCGGGGTCAGAACGTCCAGCGGGTGTGGGTGTAGACGCCGTTCTCGCGGCCGAAGCCGTAGGCCGTGGCGGGGGCGACCCCGAACACGACGGCTTGGCCCGTGCGGAAGGCGTCCCCGATGCCGTGGAACGTACCTTCGGGAGAGGTGATGTGCGGGCCGTACTTGGCCTCGAACGCGCGGATCACCGCTTCCAGCAGCGCGGGGTCGTCGACCTGCGCCGCGGCGCCTTCGACGACGACGTCGCGGCCCTCGGTGAGGGCGTTGCCGGCGGTGAGCAGCGCGCAGTGCCGGTTGTGGGCGAGGTTCTTCGCCTTCTGTTCTTCAGGGCCGGTGGAGAAGTACAGCGTCCCGTCGTGCCAGACGGCGATCACCGGGGTGATGTGCGGTCGGCCGTCCGGGCGGACCGTGACGACCTGGAGGATCTCGGCGTCCTGCGTCTGGCGCCGCGCGTCGTCCCAAGCGGCCGCGGTGGCTTTCTCGGCACCCGGGCGCGGGTTGACCGCGGAGCTGTAGCGGGCGTCCAGCTCGGTCGTGGGGTGGGCGGGCATGAGGGTCCTTCCTGGTCGGTTTCCGGTCCGTTTTCCTGTCCGGTTTCCTATAGACCGAGGGGAGGCGCCCGAATCATCGGTGGTTCTCCGCCGAGATTCGCCCGCGCGGCCGCTGCCCGGCCCTCGTCCGGCGGCCACCTTGCCCTGTGGGTCAGCGGCCTGCTGCGGCGCCACGCATTCGGCGGCGCCAAGGGATACGGACAGAGCCGCAAGTTCGTCATCGAGGTGTTCCGGTGCCCGGCGTGCGGCCATCCGGAGCTGTTCGCGAATCAGCCGTTCTGAGGATCGGCGTCCGGAATCGAAGTCGGTACGGAGGGGTTGATGGCGATCGGGACAGCCGTCCCACGCACGCGGGGGCTGCCGTTCTCGCCCTCACCAAGGAGCTGCGCCATGGCCACCACCGTCCTCTTCCACCAGCACGGCGGACCCGACGTCCTCACCCTCGCCGATCTCCCGGTAGGCACGCCCGGCCCCGGCGAACTACGGCTGCGGATCGACGCGATCGGCCTCAACCGCGCCGAAGTCCTGTGGCGCGACGGCAACTACATCGAAACGGTGGCACGGTTCCCCGCCCGCCTGGGCACCGAAGCCGCCGGCACGGTCGACGCCGTCGGCGACGGGGTCACCGGTTTCGCACCCGGGCAAGCCGTCAGCGTCATCCCGGCGTTCTCCCAGAACGACTACGCGGTCTACGCCGACCACGCCCTTGTCCCGGCGTCCGCCGTGATCCCCCGACCCGACACCGTCGGTGCCGTCGACGGTGCCGCCGTGTGGATGCCGTACCTCACCGCCTACGGCGCGCTCGCCGGCACGCTGGCTCCGGGCGACACCCTGGTCGTCACCGCGGCGTCCAGCAGCGTCGGCCTCGCCGCGCTGCGCGTCGCCCGCCGCCTCGGCGCGACCCCCATCGCCGTCACCCGCACCGACGCCAAGAAGGCGACCCTGCTGGCTCACGGTGCCGCGCACGTCATCACCACCGACACGCAGGACGTCGCCGCGGCGATCCTCGACCTCACCCACGGCCGCGGCACCGACCACACGTTCGACGCGGTCGCCGGTCCGGGCGTCACGGACCTCGCCCGCGCCACCGCCCCCGGCGGCAGCGTCATCGTCTACGGGGCGCTCAGCGGCCGGCCCACGCCGTTCCCCGGCATCGACCTCGGCCTACCCGCGCTCACCCTGCGCACCTTCACCGTCCACGAAATCACCCGCGACCCCGAACTCCTCCGCCGCGCCCACGCCTTCGTCACCGAAGGCCTCCGCGCCGGGGACTTCCAGGCCGTCGTCGACCGCACCTTCCCCCTCACGGCCATCGCCGACGCCCACCGCCACCTCGAATCCGGCACCCAGATAGGCAAGATCGTCGCCACAGTCGACCACTGACCCGCACAACGGCCGCCGCCCGTTCCCGGGCGGCGGCCGCCACACCCCAAATCCGCGCTACTCCTCGTCGGGCACGCCCGGTACCCGCATCATCCGGAACTCGGCCTCGCGCAGGAACCCCTCGGCGATCCGCACCCCGGTCAGTCTCTCCGCGAGGGCGAGGACGGCCGCTTTCTCGTCGTACACGTCCAGATCCTGCTCCCCATCGACGTCGCAGCCGAGTGCCCGCATCAGCGGCACCAGCTCATCGGGGGTGGTTCCGTCACGGTCGCAAGGACTCTCGAACCCCATGCGCAACTCGCCGTCCTGGTACCAGAAGAAGAAGTCCATGGGCTTGCCGCCGTTGCCGGAATGCGCCACGACGCGCCGCCCCTCCGACAGGGTTTCCAGGAGCCGCGGCCGCATCGCCATCGCGTCGGTGACAGACACGAGCAGCGACCAGGACCCGCCGTCACCCGACACCGGGACCACACCGACGACATCCACGCCGTCGTACGCCGCCTCGACGATCGGGTCGATCCCCACAGCCATGCCGCACGGTTCCGCCCGCAGAACACCGCGCAACTGCTCAGGCCCGAGGCCATGGACCAGAACCACCGTGTAGCCGACCTCCAACGCCAGGTCGAAGGTCGGCGATTTGCGTATCCAGCCGCATGGCTGGTCGAGCGCTACGGCCCCGACAGCCCAGCGCAGCTCGCCCACCGCGCCGTCTCGCAGGCAGCCGACGGCACAGACCTGGAACTCCCGTCCCGGTCGCTCGAAGTCGCCGCCTATTTCGCCGACGCCCCACGCGGGCCGTTGTTCACCCCGGCCACCGCGTCCGACGTCGAGCAGGCCGAGCGCAAGCTGGGGCGGCCGCTGCCCGAACTGCTCCGCCGCGTCTACACCGAAGTCGGCGACGGCGGCTTCGGCCCCGACTCGGGTATCGCGTCCTTGCGCCGCACCAACCGCGCGCCAGGCCAGACCCACGACTGGCCGTGTGCCGTCCGCGAACGCACCGGCCACGCAGGGGACCGGGAGCCGCCACGGTCGTGGCTCTTCCTTACATACTGCGGCTGCACCGTCGAGACCCACCTGTCGCTGATCGCCATCGACAGCCCGGTACTGGTCTACGACTGCGACTGGTGGGCACCCGAACGAGGCCAAGGCCCGCACGACGCCGTCCACTACGCGATGCCGCTGCGCCGCTGGCTGTCGATCTGGGCCAACGGCGCAAGCGTCTGGGAGCACTTCATGGCGGACGCCCCGCACGTGGCGGACTGAGCCCACGGCTCCTCTCCGTCGTTCGCAATCACGCCCCCGAACACGCGGGCAAGGAAGGGCGCATCGGCTTCTTCCAGTCGGCCGGCGGCATGACCGGGCTGGACGTGCTCCGGCACATGGCCGACCGGTTCGACAGCATGGTGTTCAACCGCCCGATCCTGACCACGCTGTCCGCGGACAACAGCCAGCGACTCGTCCACATGGACGAGTCGGACCCCGTCGACCGCCGGGCGGGCTACGCCCACTCCGGCGGCATCGCCGAAGAGGTCCGGCATCCCCCGCGTCACCTGGTCTTCATCCTCGGCAGTGCCGATCCGCGGATTCCGGACTACTCGGTACGCGTGACCGCAGCGGCTTTCGACGAAGCCCGCTCCGCGTACTACGGCGACAAGGCCAAACCCGGAGGCGGCACCTGGCTCATCGAGCAGCAGGGCAGCGGACACTTCCCCGGCGGGAACGAACAAGCCGTCCTGTCCACCGTCCTCGGGTACCTCGCGGGCCGGACCGAGGCCGCCGCGATCCCCGTCAACACCGGCCCGCCACCCCGCCACCCCGAGATCGCCGTGGTCCCCAACCGCGCGCCGGCGATCTCCCCGGCGCAAGCCACACCCGACCGTGCGGCGGCAGCCGCGGCACGGCTCAACGAGCACAACCGGCGCCCGGCGCCCGCGGCCGCCACCCAGGGCCTCGGCCCGGTCGTGGACCTCGCCCTGCCCAAGACCGGGGAATCACACGCGAACGTCGCCCTCGACCAGCGCATCGCCGACCGCACCGCGAGCGTGGAGCGCCAAGTCCCGGCCCTCGCGCCCAACCTCAACCGGACGAAGCACCTGTGATCCGCCACGCCCGGACGGGTTCGTCGCGACAGGCACAGGAGCGCGGCCATGCCATGAACCGCGACCCGGTGCTGGACGATCAGCGGTTGCGCGACGAGATCCGCTGGTCGGTGTTCGACTGCTGACACCGTCAGGGCGCGGGCGTCTCGGCCGGTACCAGCATCGGGCAGTCCGGCAGCGGAAGTTCGTTGCGCGTGCGGACCCCCGGCAGCCAGCCCTGCGGCGACGCCACGTGATACCAGCGACCGGACGACATGCCGTGCTCGTCGGTGACCAGTTGACCGTCGCGCACCACGCAGTCGGCGTTCAGGACGTCGCCGTGCCACACGTGGGCCACCACGTTCGCCGCGGTGTACCGGGTGTACGGCGAACGGGCCAGCCCCAGAGCACACTCCAGAGTGCGCAGCGGCTGGCAGGCCTCTTCCACGTTGTAGACGGTGAGGGCGATCCCGGACGGCGGCGGTGGCGCTTGGACCGCGGCCTTGCGACCGTGGTCGTTCCCGCCGTGCTGCAGCGCGTCGGCGGCGAGTGCCGCCGGCACGAGCGCGGCGGCAACCGCGGCGACCGCGAACGCAACCCGCATGCGTCCGCCCAGCGCGAGGCGGCGCGCTCCCCCCGTCGGGTGGGAGCGCGCCGCCTCGTCTTCCCGCGCCGCCGCTTGCAGCCGCGCCATCAAGGCCGGAGGCACCGTGATGGTCTCGGCGCCGCGGCGCAGCAGAGCGCCGATCTGCTCGTCGCTTATCCGCTCACGCGGATGGCCGGGCGGCGCCGTAGGACCGTGCTGCCGGGATGCCATGGCTCAATCGTCTCCTTGTCCCTCGGAGTTCCCTGGCCGGACGTGCCACCCTTCCGGCTGCGGAAGCGGATGGGGGTGCGGCTGCGCGGGCAGCGCGGCGGCGGACACGCCGTGCACCTGGCCGCCCGCGCCCCGCACCTCGGCGGCACGTTCCTGCTCGATCAGCGACCGCAGCCGTTCCAGTCCGCGGCGGCGCGTGATGGCCACGGTGCTGCGGTGGGTGCGGATCAGTTGTGCGGCCTCGTCGATCGTGTAGCCCTCCACGTCGACCAGCAGCACCGAGCGCGCCTGCTTGAACGTCAGGCGACGCAGCAGCCGCACCACCTCGACACCGTCCTGGTGTTCCCGCAGCAGGGCATCCTCGCCCGCGGCGGCGTTCGGCAGCCGGCCGTCGCCGGGCCACATGCCGTCGCGGTGCCAGTCGTCGGTCGGCTCACCGGCCGGGAGCTGGCGGCGGTTGCGCCGCCACTGGTCGCGGGCCAGGTTGGCCACGGCGGTGAACGCGTACGCGTACGGCTCCGGGTGGGCCAGGAACCGTTCCGGACGGCGGCCGATCTTCAGGTACGCGTCGTGCACCAGGTCCTGTGCGTGCGCACTGCCACCGGTCAGCAGCATCGCGGCACGGTACAGCCGCGGCAGTATGCCGGCGAAGACCGAGTCGAAGACTTCCCGCCGCCCCTGCGGCCGCGTGCCGACGGACGTGCCCGCCGGGCCCGGCCCGCCCGGCACCGTGGCCAGTTCATCGGCCGTGTCCATGGTGGCCGCCCCCCGCTCCCCGAGTGTGCTGCGCATGCGGTGCGGCGTCCGCGCCGGCACGTGTACGAGCGCGCCTGCGTGCGCCTGGGCGCCTGCGTGTGCAATGGGCCTCACCCTAGAACGCAAAGTGAGCGAAGAGGCACGCACCGTCACCATTGCACGCGAACGAGTGACCGCAGTTAGCCCATTCGTGTGTGACGCACGCCACATGGACGGCGTCGTCATCGGGGCGGGGTTCGGACGTGTACCCCATGTCCGTCACCACGCGAAAGGAAGACGATCATGCGACTGCGCAACCTGGTGATGACCGTGACCGCCAGTGCCGCCCTCGCCTTCGGCGGCGTGCTTGCCGCCGCCCCGGCGCAGGCCGCCCCGGCGACGGCCGCCTGCGAGCATCCGTGCCACTCGCCCGGGCCGGGATGGACGTACATCACCGACTACTTCTGGGCGAGCGCCTGCGCCGACACCGGCAACCAGGGCATCGCGACCCACCGTTGGAACGCCTACCAGTGCACCGGCGGCAGCCCCGTGGAGAACTACGAGCTGTGGGTGCGCTGACCGGGTGAGCCGGACCCCGGCCCGTGGGCGGGCGACTTCGCGCACCGAGGGGGAGCCGCGAGGTCGCGCCTGCGGGCCGGGGTCCGGTCGTTTCCGCTCCCACGCCGCGGACGAGCGGCACGGGCAACTCGACCTGTTGCGCGCCGCAACACCCACTCGTGTCCCGCGTCCCGCCTCCGCGTCAACTACCGCTTTCCGCCCCGCTGCTCTCTCCGCCGCCCGCCGCGTTCGCGGGGTTGAGCGGAGGCGGCGGCGCCTTGTCCGCCCCCGCCCCAGGGAGCGGCGCGGGCACCGGCACCGGCCAATGTCCCAGCGGGGGCAGCCCGCCGTGCCCGGTCCATGCCCACAGTTCGCGTTCGCGGTCCAGTTGCATGATGGTGATGCGCTGCACGACGAGCACGAACAGCAGGGCCGCCACCGCGCTGACGAGGGACGCGGCCACGGACACGTAGCTGTTGTCCCGGAGCGTCGTGAGGCTGTCGGGCCGCGCGAACTCGCCGGCTTCCTCGCCGGCACCCACGAATTCCAGGACGATGCCCAGTTGGAAAACCAGCCACCAAGCCAGGATCAGCGGGACACGCTCCCGGCGGCCCCGTGAATCGCTGCCCTTCCAGATGTCGTTGGCGATGCGCGCCGGGAACCACCAGTTCACGAAGGGGCAGAACCAGCCGGCGATCGACCAGCCGGCGGCCAGGCCCGGCTGGTGCAGACCGAACAGCGCGACGTTGGCGCGCGCCCGGTAGAACCACACCATCGCGACCACGACGGTGATCATGAACCCGAGCACGGCAGGTCCGTACACGTTGTTCGAGAACGTGATCGCGGAGTTCACCGTCTCCAAGTCCTGCTCGGTGATCCCCGGAAATCCCCCGTCTCCGCTGCCGCGGAGGAGGTCGTCCGCCGCCTCCGCGGTCCGCCACCGGGCAATCGCGTTCAGGACGTTCAGCAGCACGTCAACGCCGAGCAGGACCCCCACCGCGATGCCGAGCCCCCGGTTCGCCCGCACCCCGTACAACTGCCAGCCCATGGCCGGCGGAGTCGGAGGCGGCACCGCCCACTTGGTGACCGTGGCGTCCGCCTGCCACCCCGGGGCAGGCCCGCCGGGTCTGTCGCGCGGCGCCTCGCCGTCGTCCGGCATCGCCCACAACTCGGCACCGCAGTTCGTGCAGCGGTCCTCGCGCGTGGAACGCGCCTCACATTCCGAACAGATCAACCAAAGCCCCCACCGGAAATCAGCGGCACGCAGCATCCCCCGCGGCCGGAAAGTGTGCACCGCATCATTCCGCTTCCGACGAAGATCGTCATCACCGAACGGTTGTCGATCACCGAGTCGTTATCCGACCCGATCCGCCCCGGCGCCGCCGACGGAGACACCCGCCGCGGCTCAGACGACGTCCAGAACCGCCTTCCCATGCACCGCGCGGTCGAGAAGAGCGTCGACGCCGTCCGCGGCCTTCTCCCACGAGGCCCGCCAAGTGACATGGGGGTCGAGTTCGCCCGCGGCCACCAACGAGGCCAGGAAGGCGAGGTCGGGGGCGAGGTCGGTGCAGCGCAGGAGGAAGAAGCTGACGATGGCGCGGTCGTGGGCTTCGGGTGCGCCGGAGAAGGCGTGCGCGGGGAAGTGCTCGGGGGCGTCGGTGGCGCGGCCGACGGAGACGAGGGTGCCGTGTTCCGCGAGGCGGGCGTACGCGTCGACGAGCTGGGGACCGCCGACCATGTCCACGACACCGTCGACGAGTCCGGTCAACTCCTCCGGCGCGCGCACGACTTCGTGGGCGCCGAGGGCCTGGAGGCCGGGGGCATGGGTTGCCGGGTCGCCGGTCGAGGCGATCACGTGGGCGCCCGCGCGGCGGGCGAGTTGGACGGCGTAGCGGCCAACGCCCCCGGTGGCGCCGGTGACGAGGACGCGGCGGCCGAGCAGCGGACCGAGGCGGCGGAGGGCCCGCAGGGCGCTGGCGCCGGCGACCGGGACGGTGGCGATGACGCCCAAGTCGGCGTCGGGCGGCACGGTACCGAGCCAGGAGGTGTCGACGGCGCGGAGTTCGGCCCACGCGCCGTCCCACCCGAGGGTGACGACGGGTGTGCCGGCCGGCGGGCCGGAGCCGTCCGCCGCGGCGCGTTCGACGACCCCGGCGGCGTCCCAGCCCGGCACCGACCCGTCCGGGGCTTCGGCGAGGACGTACTTGGCTTCGCCGAAGTTGAGGGACATCGCGCGGACGCGGACGAGGGCCTGGTGCGGAGCCGGTTCGGGGTCCGGGACATCTCCCAGACGCAGGTTCCGGGGGTGGGAGCGGTCGACGAGGAGTGCGCGCATGGCAAGGCCGCCTTTCGTGGGCACCGATTGTGCCACTCAGTGGCAAAAGCCTATCAGCGGCATTCGCTCCTTTGGCTACACTGGCGGCACCATGACTGCCACCGAAGCCGACCGCGCCGCCCCGCAACCGTCCCTGCGCGAACGCAAGAAGCTCCGCACCCGCGAAGCACTGATCGGCACCGCGCTCGACTTGTTCACCGAACGCGGTTTCGAAGGCGCGACGTTGGACGACCTGTGCAACGCGGTCGAGGTCTCCAAGCGCACGTTCTTCCGCACGTTCGCGAGCAAGGAAGACGTCGTCATGGCGCCTACCCAGGACATGTGGACGGCCTTCACCGACGAACTGGAGACCCGCCCCGTCACCGGCGGCGGCACCCTGCTGGCCTTCCTCCAGGATTCGCTGCTCGCCGCCGTCGACCGCATGACCGACGAGGCATGGCCGCGACGCGTCCGACTCAGCCGCCGGCTCGCCGCGAAGAACCCGTCGATGGACGCCCACGGCCTGCAGTTCTGCGACCACACCATCCGCACGTCCCTCACGACACTGCAGCGCAGGCTCACCCTCGAAGACCCGAACGACCCCCGCGCCCGGCTCGCCCTGGACCTCCTCGCCGCCGCCAACCACTGGGCCTTGGAACGCTGGGTCGAAATCCCCGGCGAACCCGACCGCGACACCTTCACCGCCCAACTCCGCACCGCCTTCGCGGCAATCCCGCAGAGCGTGACCGTCACCGCGACGCCGCGCGCCACGGAGTAGTCGACGCGTCCGCAAGGGCCTCGTCAGCGTCGGTCTCTCCTCCGCACCGCACTCCGCCGCGTCTGCGAGACTTGGCGCATGCCGACCGAGTCCGACGCCAGGAGCGTCCAGGCGTCCGGCCGGACGCCCACCGACACCCCGCCCCGCCCCCGCGCGGCGAAGCCGCCGCGCGTGCTGCGGCGGCTGGGCGGCGTCGGGGTCTTCCTCCTGGTCCTTGCCCTGCTCTTCCTGCTGCCGTGGTGGACGCTGTTCGGCTCCGGCACCGACTGGCCGTTCCCCGTCTTCGTGACCGGTACGGTCGTCTTCGTCGGCGCCATGGTCGCCTTCCCGTTCCTGATGTTCACCGGCCATGCCCGGCGCGCGGACGGTGCGGCCCGCATTGCCGACACCACGCTCGGGGTGGCCTGGGTCCTGTTCACCTGGTCGGTGCTCGGCGGCCTCACGCACCTCCTGCTCATCGGTCTCGGCACCGGCGGCGCCGACCGCGCCCGGGTGATCGCCTGCGCTGTCGCCGCGGTCTCGGCCGGGCTGCTGGCGTGGGGCCACTACGAAGCGATGCGCGTACCCCGCGTGCGGCAGCTGGACGTTCCCCTTCCCCGGCTCGGCGCGGGCCTCGACGGAACCCGTGTCGTCGTCCTGGCCGACACCCACTACGGCCCGATCGACCGGGCCGCCTGGTCGGCGCGTGTGACCGAGGCCGTCAACCGGCTCGACGCGGACGTCGTGGTCCACGCCGGCGACATCGCCGACGGCACGCCCACCCAACGCCGCGAGCAGTCCGCACCCCTCGGCGCGGTCCGGGCGCGACTGGCACGGGTGTACGTCACCGGCAACCACGAGTACCTCGGCGAGGCCCAGGGCTGGCTGGACCGCATGACCGACCTCGGCTGGGAGGCCCTGCACAACCGCCACGTCGTCGTCGAACGCGGCGGTGACCGCCTCGTCCTCGCCGGCGTGGACGACGTCACCGCCCACCACTCCGGACTGGCCGGACACCGCACCGACCTGGACGGCGCCCTGGCAGGCGCGGATCCGGACCTCCCGGTCCTGCTCGTCGCCCACCAGCCCAAGTACATCCCCCAGGCCGCCGCCGCGGGCATCGACCTGCAGATCTCCGGACACACCCACGGCGGCCAGATCTGGCCGTTCGGCCTCCTCGTCCGCCTCGACCAGCCGGTGGTCCAGGGCCTGAGCCACCACGGCGAGCGCACCCGGCTCTACACGAGCCGCGGCACCGGCTTCTGGGGCCCGCCCTTCCGCGTCTTCGCCCCGAGCGAGATCACCCTGCTCACCCTGCGCTCGACGACCTGACGGGGCCGAGCACAGTCGGCGCCGCACCGGCCGAGCGGCGCCGTACGCGGCCGCGAACCCGCGGGTGAAGCGGCGCCGTCACAGGGTGGTGACCAGGCCGCCGTCGACGACGAAGTCCGAACCCGTGATGTTCCCGGCCCGCTCCCCCGCCAGGTAGACGACCAGGTCGGCGACTTCCTCCGGCCGGGTGAACCGGCCGGTGACGGCACCGGAGGCGGCCTGTGCCGCGATGTCGTCGGGGGTGTGGCCCGACGCCTCGGCGACCGACGCCGCCACCCCGGAATCACCCAGCCACAAGGCCGTGGCGACCGGGCCGGGGCTGACGGTGTTCACCCGGATGCCCTGCGGACCGACTTCCTTCGACAGCGACTTGGAGAAGTTGAGGAGCGCCGCCTTGGCCGCCGAATAGTCGACGACCAGCGGGTCGGGCAGGAAGGCGTTGACCGAGCAGACCGTCACGATGCTCCCGCTGCCCTGCTGCAGCAGGAACGGCAGCGCGGCCCGGGTCGTGCGGACGGCGGCCAGGAAGTTGACGGTCAGGGTCGCGGCCCAATCGTCGTCGGTCACCGCGAGGAACCCGGCGGTGCGCGGGCGGACCGCGCCGACGTTGTTGACCAGGATGTCCACGCCGCCGCCCGCCTCGGCGGCCACGGCGACCAGCCGGGCCGGGCCGCCCGGTTCGGCCAGGTCCACGGCGAGAGGCACCACCCCGCCGTCGGCGGCGAGGTCCGCCAACTCGTCGGTGACCGAGCGGGATCCGGCGACCACCCGGGCGCCCTCCGCGACGAGCGCGCGGGTCACGGCCAGGCCGATGCCGCGCCCGGCACCCGTGACGACGGCCGTCTTGCCGGTGATTCCGAGATCCATGACCGGGCCCTTTCCGCACATCGGCAATCCACCACGCCCCCGGGTCGGAGCCCGGCCGAAGCCCGGCCCCCACGCGGAAGGACGCGTCCAGGTTGCCCGGATTTCCCGGAACCGAACATGCACGCGGCCGCCGAGGAGGCGTGCCCCTCGGCGGCGACCGCCCGACACGCGGCCCGAGCGCCCGGAGCAACCCCCGTGACGGATCCGATGCATGGGCTTAGCGTGGGCGAAACGCCACCCCATTTGGAGGAACAGCTATGCCGGTGATCACGACGAAGGACGGCACCGAGATCTTCTACAAGGACTGGGGTACCGGCCGGCCGGTCGTGTTCTCGCACGGCTGGCCGCTGAACGCGGACGCCTGGGATCCGCAGGCGCACCTGGTGGCCTCGCACGGCTATCGGGCGATCGCGCACGACCGGCGCGGGCACGGCCGGTCGTCGCAGCCGTGGGACGGCAACTTCATGGACCAGTACGCCGACGATCTCGCCGAACTGATCGAGCACCTCGACCTGCGCGACGCGGTCCTGGTCGGCCACTCCACCGGCGGCGGCGAGGTCGTCCGCTACCTGGCCCGGCACGGCACCGGACGCGTCGCCAAAGCCGTCCTCCTCGGCGCCGTCCCGCCGCTGATGCTGCAGACCGACGCCAACCCCGGCGGCGTCCCGATGGACGCCCTCGACGGTATCCGCGCCGCCATCGCAGGCGACCGCTCGCAGTTCTACAAGGACCTCTCCGAAGCCTTCTACGGCTTCAACCGCCCGGGGGCCGCCGTCTCCCAGGGCAAGCGCGACGAGTTCTGGCTCGGCGGCATGCAGGTCGGCTTCAAAGCGGCCTACGACTGCGTCAAGGCCTTCTCCGAGACCGACTTCACCGACGACCTCCCCAAGATCGACATCCCGGTCCTCGTCGCCCACGGAGACGACGACCAGATGGTCCCCATCAAAACCTCCGGCCTGCGCAGCGCCGAACTGCTGCCGAAGGCCACCCTGCGCGTCTACGAGGGCGCCCCACACGGCCTGAACGGCCCCTTCGAACAGGCCTTCAACACCGACTTGCTGGCGTTCCTCGCCGACTGAGCCCCATCGAGTGATCGGTGGCGGTGCGGCCCTCGCACGGGCTGCACCGCCACCACACAAAACCGGCAGCGGCACTCACCTCGGCTCGCGCGCTATTGCACCGTGATGCTGACCCAGCGGTCCCCCGCTCGGGGTCCGCGGGACCAGCTGATCGTTTCGAACGCGTGCATGCGTCCTTGGAGCAGGGCGAAGCGGGGCAGGGTCACGCCGAACTCGTTGGCAACCGCGCGGAGTACGCGCCGGTGGGTGGCCTCGCATGCGTCCATGGACCGGGCTGATTCGACGGACGCAACCTGCAGCCTGTTCGGGTCGAATGCCTCGGGCAACGTGCCGACGCGGTGTACGAGAGGAGGACGTTGCGGTTCGGTCCCGTGATGCGGTGATTCGACTGTCAGCGCGCCTTCGAGTTCTCCCCCTCGGGCCACCGAGATGTGGAACGAGAACTGCTCGGCCGGTCCCTGCGCCGGCGGTTGACGCCCTGTCGTGCACCAGACCGCGACGGCGCGCCCGTCCGGCGTCGCGAGAGACGCGGGGACCGCAGGGCTGCGGAGGCGGTCGGCGTCCGGGGGCGCGTACTCGTGGGCGAACGCGAAGCTCCATCCGGGGCCGGCGCGCCCTACCGTCATCAAGGCGCGGTCGTCCCACGGGTTTCCGGCCCGCCGGTTTCCCGAATCGGTTCGGCGGTAACGGAGTTCGTGCGCGGTGGCGGGGGCCGCGAGTCCGTCCTGTTCCTCGTGCCCGATCAATTCCACGAGCCGTTCCGGGTCTACGCCTTCCACCAGGACGAGCCGGTAGCCCTCCCTCCACCACCCTTCCCGCGCGGCGAGCCAGTCCAGGCCCGGCGGGTCCAGGTCGGGCACCGGCTCCGGCATCGGGCCGGTGCGGCCGGCGCGCGGCGTGGCCAGCAGCTCCTGGCCGCGTTCGCGTGTGACCACGGGGGCGAGCAGCGGGTCGGCGAGCAGGCCGAGGGGCGCGAGGAGCCCTTCGGCGGGCGGTTCCCAGTGCGGGAGACCGTCGCGGATGAGCCGCCACGCCCCGTCGGTGTCGCCCCACCGGGCGAGTTCGCGGGCGCGGGCGACGAAGGCGCCGAAAGCGCCGTCGGGTTCGTAGACGTAGGTGCCATCGGCGATGCTCGTGGCCAGGTCGCGGACCTCGGCCGGCTGCCGCTGCACCACCTCGTGTGGGGGTGGCCAGCCGCGCTCGAACTGGGCGGCCAGGTAGACGGGGAGGGCCTCGCCGCGATCGGCCGGGGCCAGGGGCGGGTGGTACAGCCCCATCCTGCGGTCACCGGTCAGGAACGCATCCAGCCGAGCCAGCAGTTCGCGTGCTCCGGGTCGGCCGTAGGCCGCTGCCTCGGCAAAGATGTTCGCCGCCCGTTCCCAGCGTCCCGCGTACGCCTCCTCGCGGCCGAACTCCAACGCCGCGTCCAGCGCCTCGGTGGTCTCGTTGACCATCCCATGGTCCGCGGCCAGCGCATGGAACTCCCGGTACCTGTCACGCATGAATGCCCGGAAGGACGCGAAGCGTTCCGCGCCTACGCCCGACCAGCTGTGACAGATGTAGACCGCCCATTCGCCGTCCGGTCCGACGTCACCCGGGTCGAGGACCAGGATCCCGGCGTCCACCTCCAGGCCGAGGCGCACCGCCCGATGCCACATCCCGTGCCGGTGAAGCACCTCCTCGGAGGGCTCCCCGCCTTCCAGCATCCAGTCGTCGAAGCCGGTGTACCGCTCGGCCTCGACCTCGTCCAAGGGCGCCAGTTCGGCCGTGCCGGCCAAGCGCATCACGAAGTTGCCCGCGTTCAGCCAGCCGTCGGTGACCTTCAGGAACGACCGCAGGGACGGCGGCAGCCGGTGCCCGATCCGCGCTTCGGCGGCGGCCAGGCGCTCCTCGTCGGCGCCGGGGAACCCCAGCCAGCGCTGCCGCAGGGCTGTCAGCCCGTCCGCGCCGAGGTACCGGACGCCGTCGGATGCCTGGGCATCCGCCCACTCCTCGCTCCAACGCCGAAGGAAACCAGTCCAGTTGTCACGCTGGTAACGCTCGCCCATGCCCGGGATGCTCGCAGTCACCACCGACATCCCGGAGGCGCCTTGGCGCGCGTCCGGCGCCGGGGTCCCGCAGTGCCACAGTGCCGCAGCACTGCGGCACCCCGGACGAGCTCCCCCGCCGCCCGGAGGCTCCGCAACGAACGGTCGTCCTCCAGACGACGGGGGCACGGCACACGGCCTCCGGCTACGACCGCCGGATCGGCACGATCGACTGCTTGTGGTGGAAGCGGTTCTGCGGGTCCCAGATGGTCTTGGTGCGCTGCAGGCGCGGATAGTTGTCCTTGTAGTACAGGTGCGGGTAGCGCGGGGCCGGGTCCGTGGCGATGCCGAGGTCGACGTCGGGGTAGTTGACGTACGCGCCGTCCGTGGTGCGGTCGTGCTCCGCGTCGCTGATCTCCGGGACACCGTCGGTGTCCGCGTAGACGTCGGTGTAGAAGCCCCGGAGGAAGTCCACGTGCGCCGAGTCCTGCGCCGGGTCGGTCCAATACGACTGGTACTGCAGCTTCATGCACGAGTCCCGCTGCGGCACGGCGGTGGCCTTCGGTGCGACCGCGTTGACGCGGCAGCCGTACGAGTCGATCTGGACCAGCGTCTGGGTCAGGTCCACGCCCGGGTCGTCCCGGGTGAGCCAGGTCCACATCGCGGCGATCTGGTCGTCGGTGAAGGGCTTCCGGTGGTATGCGGACTTGTACTTCCCGCGTTGGTTCGGCCCGGAGCCGTTGAGGGTCTGGGTGGCCTGGAGCCACGGCATCTGGCGGCGCTTCTCCGGCAGCGGCAGGAACGTGCCGCCGACTTCGGACACCTGCATCATCGAGCCGGTGGTCAGACCCGATTCGAGTGCCCGGAGGTAGGCGTCCAGGGGCGCGACGTCCTCGGCGACCCACTGGCTGGAGACGACGACGTTGCCGTTCGTCTTGTGCGGGAGCTTGAGGATGCTGAAGAGCTGGTTGTAGACCTGCTCGTCGGGCCCGCTGTGGGCGGCGAAGAACTCGCCGAAGTTCCGCAGGAGCCGCTCGAAATCGTCCCTGCGGTTCACCAGGTCGGCCCACGGCCAGGCGATGCTGCTCAGCCACATGCGCGGCGGGGGCTTCGGCAGCTCCTCGCTGAAGTAGTAGCGCATGACGACGCCGAAGTTGCCGCCCCCGCCGCCGGTGTGCGCCCAGAACAGGTTGGCGGTGTCCGAGTGTTCGGGGTCCGAGCGGTGCGCCGCGGTCACCTCGACGCGGCCGTCCTTGACCGTGACGACGTCGACCTGGACCAGATAGTCGACGGTGAGCCCGTCGCGGCGGGACATGATTCCGTATCCGCCGCCGCAGATGTGGCCGCCGGCGCCGACCGAGTAGCACGACCCGGCCGGGATCGTCACCCCGAACTTGCGGAACAGCGCGGTGTACACGTCCCAGTTCGTGGCACCCGATTCGACGCAGTAGGCGGATCGGCCGTACTTGTCCTTGGTGCGGTAGACACCCTTCATGCTGCTCACGTCGAGGATGGCGCCACCGGTGTTCTCGACGAAGTCCTCGTAGCAGTGGCCGCCGCTCCGCACCGTCGGCCGCAGGCCGCGCTCCAGCGCCTCGCGTACGGCGGCAACGGCGTTGTCGTCGTCGGTGACGAGCTGGATGTAGCGCGGCTCGCTGGTCCACCGCTGGTTGAACCCCTGGCTGAGGGTCTCGTAGCGCCCGTCCCCGGGCAGCACGTGCAGGCCGCTGTCGTCGACGGGACGGGCCGAGGGGACCCGGACGGGGTCCGCGACCGCCGGCCCGGCGCCCGACGCGCCAAGCGTCACCCCGCCGACGACGGCTCCCGCGGCACTCAGGAGTCCCCGTCGTGACACACCGTTTTGCATGCGCTGCATCTCCTTCGCCCGCCGGAGCCGCGAAGTTCCGGCGAAATCGCGCTCACCCGGCGATCCACCCGATTGCCTCCAACCGGACATTCGCCGGAAAACGCGTCCGAAGCTAGCAGCCACCCGCACTCCGGATCCGGCGACGCGCGGCCATCCGCCGAGGCCCCCTCGTTCGGCTCTGCCGCACGCGGACCCCGCGGGGACGACGCCCGCCCCGCCGCGGCATTCCGATCGCGGCCCACAAGGGCGCGTGATGGACATGCGCGCAGGCAGCGAACCCGGGAAAGGCGAAGTCCCCGGCAACCGGGCGGCTGTCGGGGACTTCGCCAGCGGAGCGCCAGCCTGGATTTGAACCAGGACCTCCCGCCCGGAAGACGGGTGTGCTTGCGGTTGCACCACCGGCGCAGGCAGTCGGATGGGCCTCCGCTCAGGCCATCCGGCCGACTCCGTCCACCGTACATCACGCTTCGCATGCACGCATCACGGAGTGTGATCAGCCGGTCCCGGGCGCGAGACGTTCTCGGCGAGCGCCAGGCTCGCGGGCGAGGAGTTCGAGGGTGCTGAGCGCCATGTGGTCCCGGATGCGGTCGACGCA
Organism: Uniformispora flossi; assembly: GCF_049534875.1. Taxonomy (NCBI): domain Bacteria; kingdom Bacillati; phylum Actinomycetota; class Actinomycetes; order Kitasatosporales; family Streptomycetaceae; genus Uniformispora; species Uniformispora flossi. The sequence goes on along the minus strand of NZ_JBMULZ010000007.1, from coordinate 54,524 downwards.
CGATTGCCACTGCCGGGAGAAGCCTGGTGCGGTCTCCAGGCCTTCCCACACCGGCATCAGTTCGCTCGGTACATCGATCCCGGGCATCCAAAGGTGGAGCAGGTGGTCGACGGCGGGCCGCAGTCGCGCCAGCGATGCGGCGTCCGCACGGCCGCGGCAGGCGCGTTCCGCAATGCCGCCGACGACGCCGAGCAGCCAGTCGTGCCGGGCCAGGTCTTCGCACAGCGCCGCGAGCCGGGCAACATCCTCGGGGAAGTCGTCGGCTGGTAGCCGTAGTTCCAAGGTGCGATCGGTCGTGCCGCGTACCGTGAACACCCCGCTCGGACGGCCGGGTGCGACCACTGCCGACCAGCCGAGCCTGGTGCGTCCGGCGCGGAACGCCGGACGGTGGTCGAGCAGCGGTGAACCCTGGACGGCGGCGAGGAGTTGCTCGCATGCCGCACCGGGGTCGAGGGTGGCGCCGGGGGCGCTGCCGCCCGGGAAGCCGCGGGCCAGGTCCTCCGGGACCGGACGCCCGATCGCCTCGATGGTCCCCAAGCGTTCCAGGTAGTGCGCCCAGCCGAGGCGGCGTGTGCCACCCGCGGTGACCAAGGCACGCGCCGAGGCCTGCACCACCCGGCCGCCGGTCACGCGCGTCCGGGCCAGCAGAGTGCCGACGCCTCGCACTTTGGCGCCGGACGCGCAGCGCAGCCGGCAGTCCACAGCGTGCACAAGGTCGGCGGAAACCGCGCGGACGAGGGGGCGTTCCGCGGACCGCACACGCGTGCCGGGGGCGATGTCCAGCAGCGCTTCGGTTCCCGTGGGCGCCAGTGGAGCGGAGTTCATGAGCAGCGCGGTGCGTACCTCACCGAGCGCGAGGAGCGTGGTGGTCATGGACGGCTGCCGTCGGTCGGGTCCGGCACGAAGGCGTAGGCAAGGGATTCGGTGAGCGTGCGGGGTTCCGGCAGGTTCTCGGCCCGGGCGCGCGCGGCGATCTGCTCGCGCACCGCGGTGTCGACGGCGGTGTGCTCCAGGATCAGCCGTACGGCGTGCTCGACCGGCAGGAACCGCGTCTCCAGGAGGGAGAACGTCCGGTACGCGGCGAAGGGCGTCGCACGGGGATTGAGGCGGGTCAGCCCCGGCAGGTCGTCCCAGTCGTCCGGGAACAGCGGGTCGGGCCAGTCCACGGGTTCGATCACGGCCTCACCGCGGTCGCGCAGCAGTCCGAGGCGCAGCAGCTGCCAGACCGCGGCGAGGAAGGGGCAGGACCAGGTGCGCGGCCCGTCGTCGTCCCACAGTTCGACATCCAGGAAGACCGAGTGCCGGCGCGCGCCGAACTCGCGCGGTGGCCGCCATTCTCCGCGCGGCGCCATCGCTTCGACGCCGAGCGAGGATGTCGAGCGCGCGCCGTTGCACAGCCAGCCGGATGCCTCGGTGGGCGGCCGGGCGCCGTTGCTGCCCTCGGCGGGTGCGGGGACGAGCCGGGCCGCGAGCAGCGACGCGGGCGAGACCGCGCCGCTGACGGCGCAGGCCGACTCGCGCGCGACGTAGTCGATGGTCAGGCCGGACTCGGCCGCGGCGGCGACGAGGCGGGGCACGACTTCGGCCGGCGACGAGAACCGTGTGAAGTAGTCGTCGACGAGGAAGCAGGTGCTGACCCGGGGCCGGGTGCCGGTCGGCGCGGCGGTCCGGGCCGCCTGCGCCCACGGTGCCACCGCCGCGAAGTGCTCGCGCAGGCGGTGCGGTCCGGCGGCGAAGTCCTCCATGTAGAGGTGGCCCAGCTCGATCGACATATGGGACAGCGGCAGCGACTGCACACGGTCCTCCGCGGAGACTTCGCGGAACACCGCGGCGGGATCCGGCCGGGGGCCGTGCACGGTGCTCACAACGACTCCCAGCAGGCCGGATCGGTCAGTGCATGCGCCAGGTCACGCAACGCGTCGACCGTCTCGCGGTTGGCGACGCGGCTGATCAACGCGTCGGCGTCGGTGATCAGTTGCTCACGCCACTGCAGCACCGGGTCGAGGGGCACGGTGCCGAGCACCGAGGTGCGTCCCAGTCGGTGGCCGGCCGCCAGGTCGCTCAGCTCGCGGTCGCACGCCACCAGCCATTCGGCCTGCGCGGGACGCGGTTCCCCGCCGGCCGCGGTGTCGAGGCGGGGCACGGCGGCCCTGACATAGCGGATGCGCTCGCCCAGTCGGCGCTGGTCGTGGCCCATCAGGGCGCCCGCGGCAAGGATGCCCCGGTCGCCGTGCACCAGGTCGGCGGTGGCGATGATGTGCTGACGGGTCCAGCGGTGGAACACCAGCCAGCGCACCGGGGTTTCCGCCAGTTCCGGTCGGGCCGTCGTACGCAGGGCGAGGTCGACCGCGTAGGAGCGCCCCGCGCTCAGGTCGACGAACGTGATGTCGAACTCCTCCTCCAGCCGCAGGAACAACTCCGCGCAGCGTGCGGCGGTGGTGTCGTCCGTGGGGAACTCGCCGCCGCCCGGATCGCCGGGGAACAGCTCCAACCGCCCGCTGGTCGCGGGCCGCAGGCGCAGTTCCCGGCGGCGCGAGTGCGCCCAGACGTCGATCTGCCTGGCCTCGCTCGCACGGTGTTGCAGATACGTGTGCACGCCGGGTCCGGCGGCGCGGCCGTCGCCGTCCAGCTCGAAGACCGCCCGTGCCGTCGGCGAGCCGAAGTCGAAGTCGACGTAGCTCACGTCGCCGCCCAGCAGCGCCCGCCGGTAGGCGAGGTTGGCGCAGGTGACCGACCGTCCTGTGCCGCCCTTGTCCGAGGTTGCGAAGACCAGCACTCAGACCCTTCCCCTCGATGCTTCCTCGCGTGCCGCGCACAACGCGTCGAGCCGCCGCAGCGCCTCCGACGCCAAGGCGATCGCGACGGCCGGCCGCCGGTCGGCCTGGTTGCGGGCCCGGCGCAATACAGCGCCGACCAGTTGGAGTTCGACGTCGACCGCCGGGGCGTGCGCGGAGCGGGTCAGCATCTCTTGCGCCAGCAGGTGGTCGGCCTCGCGCAGCATGTCGGCCGCGACCGCGGCGAGCCGCGGGCTGGGAGCCAGGTCCGCGGCGATGCCGGAGCCGGCGACCACGAGGACCTCGACCACCCGTTCGGTCATGTGCCACGACAATCCGGCCGGTGACGGCGGAGACGTGGCGTACACGCGACCGGGGGCGTCCCAAAGCCCGGCAGCCGGTCCGGTGTCGAGCCGGCGGTTCCACACGTGCTCGGTGAGCCGGTCGGCCAGCGCCAGCAGAGTGTCACGCTCCTCCATGACACGTGTCAGCGCGGCGAGTTGAAGCGTGCGCTTGAGCAGGGACGGTGCGAACTCGGTGACGGCCCAGCCCAGCGGCGGTCCGAGGAGTTCGGCGCCGGGCAGCGGCGTCGTCACGCCCGGAGTGTGCAGCGCGACCGCCGGATCGTCCGGTCCGGCCCGCCGGGTGATCTTCCCGCGGGCCGCGAGCTCGGACAGCACCGTGACGAGCGTGCCGAGTTCGAAGTCGGGAGGGACCTCGTCGGCGCCGCCCTGGCGCATGAGGTTGTGGATGACGATGGACGCGACATGCAGGCTCGGATAGTCGGACCGATCGTCGCCGCCGGGCCACGGGATGTCCTGGAGCGGCCACGTGCCGCCGAAGCGTGCCAGCGCGCTCCAGAACCTCTGCGCCAGTTCCCAGCGCGCCAGCAACTGCTGCACGAGGGCGTGCTGGTCGTCGTCCAGCACGCCGAACAACAGGGTCCGGCGCGAGGAGAACAGGTCGACGATGCCGTCCATCGCGGCGACCGTGAAGTACAAGGACGGGACGGGGTCGGCGAAACGCCCCGGTTCCGGGGCGTCGGCCGGTCGTGCGCGCCCCCACGTCCAACCGCAGGAGAACAGCAGGTCTTCGTCGTCGAGTCCGGGCGGTCCGCACGCGCGGGCGCCGAGCCCGTGCAGGCCCGAGCGGATCGGCCGGAGCCGGTCCATCAGCGCGCGGACCTGCCGCCGGTCGGGTTCCCCTCCCGGAAAGACGGTGGCGAAGACAGCCCGGGCCGCGTCCGAGCCGAGGGGGAAGGTCGCGGCGACGAAAGAGTCGCGCAGCGCCGTCATGGCGTACGTCAGCCGGCGTGAGGCCGCCCGGCGGAGGTTGTCGAGGCGTTCGCGGGTCCGCGCGGAGCGGACGTGGCGCTCGAACTCCCGGACGAAGGTCATCACCGACAGGCACAGGGTGACCGCCTGGGAGAACGACTCCACGGTCTCCAGCCCCATTTGCGCGGACGACGGGGCAGTTGCGGGGTCGAGGGTGCGCAGGGGGCCGCCGGTGAACAGCGGTCGGCCGTCCGCGGCGGTATGCGCTTCGAAGTACGCCGTGCAGATGTCGGTCACCACGCGGGGGACGGCTTGGTGGTCGCCGAAGGGCGCGAGCGCGGCGAGGACGTCCTGGCCGGTGGTGTCCGGGTTCGCGAAGCCGAGCGCGGGCATGCGCATCGCGGGGTAGAGCAGGCACACGAGCCGCTCGGTGTCGTAGAGCGCGTCCTGCGCGTCGGCCGGACCCTCGTCCCCGGGTCGCGCGGAGCGGGCGGCCAGCACCTTCCAAATGTCCAGCAGCCGCCTTCTGGGAAGATTCGTCACGTGCCGGAACTCCCGCTCCCGGTCTCGCGACACGGCACTCCGGTCGGCGCCGGCACCCGTGAAGCGCGGCCGGTCGCGAACACCATTCCGGTGTATCCGTCGCGCCAGCGCACATCGAGGAATCCGATGCGTTCGACGGCGACGTCCTCGGCGCAGCCGGCCAGCGCGGACCGGACTTCCTCGCTGCCGACCCGGACCGCGGGGAAGGGGCGGGCCGCCACGGAATAGCCTTCGGAGTTCTCCACGAACGCCGCGGCGAAGGGCGCGCCGGGGCGCAGCGCGCCGACGAAGCGGTGTACGGCCTTTTCGAATTCGGCGTTCTGCGTGGTCATGGATTCCGCGACGAAGAACATGGTGCCGAGGTCCCAAAGCCCGTGCGGCAGGTCGAACAGGCTGCCCTGGACCACCGCGCCGCGTTCGGCGAGCGCGGCGCGCGGGTCTCCGACGCCGCCGTGCGTCGGATGCTCGGCGAGCGTGTCCCAGTAGACGTCCCACATGGGGGCGTACGACCCGACCTGGTTGCGTAGCCAGGCGACATTGCTGGTCGAGTACTCCCACAGCGTGATGCTGCGGCTGAACGGAAGCAGGGTCAGCGCGGGGTACAGGTTCGCTCCGGGGCCGACGTCCACCGCGTGCGCGCCCCCGGCCATTCCGGCCGACCCGAAGAACTCTGCGGCCCGGGTCATGACGTACTTGTCGTCCGCGCGCAGCGTCGCGTAGTTGTGCGCCGAGTACGCCTCGGGGTCGAACGCATTCCAGTCGACACTGGCGTTGTCACCGTGCAAGATTCCTCCCGGAGTTGCTGGGGCGTGGTCCATAGCGGGCGATCGAGTCGCGCACTTGTTCGGCGTAGGGGCCTTCCCACCACGGGACGGTGCGCACGAGGACCGGCGGGGCCCCACTGACCTGAACGAACGCACGTCCGCGTGGCAAAGCGACGAGGTCGGCCGCGTCGAGCACCGGTTCCGGGCGGCTCGCGCGCGTCATCGTGCGGTTCCACCAAGCCGTGAGCAGAGGGGCGGAGACGCTGGTCGTCTCCGGCTCGAACACTCCGGAAACGTGCGACAGGCCCTCGAGGAACGGGATGTCGGCGACACCTCCGCCGTACACGCGCACGCTGGCCGAGCCCCAAAGCTGCGCCATGCCCTGCTCGCCCCAGGCCGCGGCTCCTTGGTGCCACGATTGCAACGTGATCATCATCGCTATGCCACGTGCGCCCAAGTGGCTGTAGAGCGAAGGAAGTTCCGGCCACGGGCAGACGTTGGCCGCTTCGTCGAGGACGAACAGCGCAGGCCGGGCCAGCTTCCCCAGCGGACTGTCGATTGCCACGCCCTCGTGCGCGTACGCGAGTGCCGAGGTGAGGGCCAGGGTCAGCGGTGCCGCGGCCCAGTGGGTCTCGTCGGAGAGAAGGTAGGCCGTCTGGTCCGATCGGGCCGCGAACTCCTCGGGCTTCAGTTCGGGGCGGTCCCCGCCGGGTGTGATCCATGCGGTGACACTCGAGGCGGTGAGGAACGAGGCCAGTTGCGCGGCGGTGCCGTAGATGCCGGAGCGTTGGTCCGCGGGGAGGTTCTGCAGGCCCTCGGCGGATGCCGCGGACATGTCGTGGCCCGCGTTCCGCAGGATCCGTACGGGCGTGTCGTCGGTGGGGCGCATGAGCCAGGGGAAGATCCGGGTGACCGGCAGGCTTTCGGCGTCCGCGGCGAGCAGCAGGGCGCCCAGCAGGGAACGTGCCGCGGGCTCGAAATATCCGTCGCTGCGCTGATGGTCGCGCCGTTGGACGCTCATGAACAGACCCGCGAGCAAGTCCGCCCGGGTGGGGTTCCCGCCGACGAAGCCGAGCGGGTTCCACCACCACGACGCGGCCGCGTGCATCTGCTGCTGCGGGTCGAAGATCCACACCGGGCCGCGTTCGGCCCGTGGCCCGCGCGTCGCGTCGACCACGTCGCGCTTGTTGGACGTCACCACCACGTTGCCCGGTGCGGACAGGATGCCGGGGATGGCCCGGCCGGCGGTCTTGCCGGTGCGCGGCCCCCAGATGTCCAGGTGCATCTGGTCCCATCCGGCGCGGATATCGCGCTGTCCGTGCACCGTCCGACCGATCAGCGGCCCGATCAGCGGTTCGGGCGGGGGCGCGGTCGGCGTTCCGGTGCGGACGAGCCAGGGATTCACCGCCCGGTCGGTCCGGCGGGCGTCGCCGAGGCGGCGTGCCGCGCGGTCCACAGCGGGACGGCGTCGGCCGCACACCCGTCCCACGGCCGACACCAACGCCCCGAGGGCACCGGGGGAAGACGTCGGCCCACGGCGTTTCGTCGTGGCGCTCATGAGAGTTCGGGCTCCTGAGGCAGGGCGGGAGGGGCGCCTCGGCCACGGCACCGCCGCGACCCGTGGTCGTGGGGTCGCCGGCCGTGTTGCGAGGACTTCGGGAAGACGCCGGACGCCTGGCCGAGGGGTTCGCCGCGCACGACACGGTGCTCGGCTTCGCGGACAAGGCGGCGGGGCGGTGGGGCGTGCTCAGCCCGGTGGAGTCACCGAGGGCATGGCACGGCCCGGCTCACTGGGGAGCCGGCTACCACCAACCACCGTGTTCGCGGTACGGGGCCGCCGCACCCTTCGACGCCGCACGCACTGCGCCACTGCGCTGGTGTGCGTTTGCGCGAAAGGTTCCTGGGGCCACTTCTGTTCCGCTCTCGGTCCGACAGGGGTCCACGGGCCGCACCACCGCATGGAACAACGGCGCCGCCCGGACAAGTGGTCAATGTAGCGGCCACAAAATTGACAAACTGTCAGGTAGATCGGCCGGTTCGCGATCTGGCCCAGAGACCGCGCCGAGCGGACACGCGTCTTCAGGATGGCCACGCTGTGGCGGACGCCGGTTCGCCTCGGCCGCGCACGCGGGGAGCGGTGGGGCAGCGCCCGTTGACGGTGGGCAGCCGGCCATGCCGGATCCCGTGCGGTCGGCGCGTCAGGTGCCGTGTGCTGCGGGCCGCCGCACGATCGAGGGTCTCCCCGCGGGGGCGTACGAGCAGACGGGCGGCGCCGGGGAGCGGTACGCGTGGCAGCGCTCCCCGGCGGCTTGTCCAGCGCTTGTCAGCGCGCTGCCCGTCCCACCATCGTTCCGGGCCGGGTCGCGGTCGGGGCGGTGTCGAGGACGGTGGGCACACCGCTCACGACGGTGGCACGGATGCCCGAAGGGTCCCGGGTGAACCGCCAGGAGCCGTCGGGGTTGTCGTAGGACTTGCGTACCGGGCGTACCTCGATCTCGTCGAGTGCGAAAACGACGAGGTCGCCCGCCTGGCCGACCGCGATGGTGCCGCGGTCGCCCATCCCGAAGTAGCCCGCGAGCTTGCCGGTCAGGTTGTGGACGCCTTCTTCGAGGGTGAGCAGCCCGGCGTCGCGGACGTAGTGGGTGAGCAGGTACAGGTTGTGGCCCGCGCCGCAGAAAAGCTGCAGGTGCGCGCCGGAGTCGTTGATGTTGGTCAGGACGTGCGGGTCCTTGAACAGTTCGGCCACCGCGGGCTCGTCGAACGCCTCCGGAGTTCCGCGCAGGCACGAGCGCAGGCCGTTGGCGATCAGCCACGTCGCCAGGGCGTCGGAGATATGGAGCCCTTCGCGGTCGGCATAGTCCTGCAAGGAGATGCCGAGCGGGCCCTGTCCCGTCTCGGACAGTTCGAGGATGAGGCTTTCCGGGCGGTCCAGGCGGGAGGTGGCGGCCCGTTCGCGCTTGTCCCAGTCGTCGCGGGCCCGGTCCCGCCACTCGGGGTCGGCGAGGGTGGCGAGCTTCGTCTCCATCGGGGAGTTCATCCACTCGTTCCAGGCCGGCACACGCTGGAAGGTAAGGGCGCGCTCGAAGTTGAAGAACGGTTCGAGCGGCACATGCTGCACGTTCGGCCACATGTCCGCGCCAGTGGCACGCAGCCGCCGGTGGAGCGCGCGGTTGCGGTCGCGCAGGTCGGATTGGCTTCGGGTCGACGGGATGGAGGTCCACTGGGCGCGTACCCCGCGCGGACGGCAGATCGCGGCAAGCCGCTCCACGTCGGCGGCGACGTTCTCGGGGTCGTTGAACCGGGTGATCATCTGGAGGGTCGCGCCGGTGTGCCGGGCGAGCACCGCGACGAGTTCCGCGAACTCCTCGTCGGCGGCCAGTCGGGTGGGGACGAGCCGCAGGTACCGGTCCTTGTCGAACAGGTTGGTGGACAGGCCGATGGCGCCGTGGCCGAGGGCCTCGTCCAACAGTTCGGCCATCCGGGCGATCTCCGCCGCGGTGGCCTCGCGCGACCAGGCGGCGTCACCGCCCATCACGGTCGTGCGGAGGGTCAGATGGCCCACGAACCCGGCCACGTTGACGGACGTCGCCTGGCCCTGGACGGCGGTGCGGTACTCCGGCCAGCGCTCCCAGTTCCACGGCACGTCCTGGTGGAACGCGCTCAGCGGCAGATCCTCCAGGAAGCAGAACAGGTCCAGGACGGGGCCGCGGGCTTCGGCGCTGAGCGGTGCCACCGACATGCCGCAGTTGCCCATGACGACCGTGGTCACGCCGTACGCCGGCAGCGGGTCGAGATCGGGGTTCCACCACATGTGCCCGTCGACGTGCGTGTGCGCCTCGATGAAGCCCGGGGCCACGACCGCGCCATCTGCGTCGATCACCTGCTCGCCACCGCCGGCGCGGGGCAGTTCCGGACCGATTTCGACGATGCGGCCCTCGCGTATCCGCACATCCGCCCGGTAACCGGGCGCGCTGGTGCCGTCGACGACAGTCCCTCCGCGTACCAGCAGGTCTCCCATGAACCCTCCCTCGGTGATGGGCGTTTCACCGCGAGACATTTACTTAACCATGTAAAGCAGTCAAGGGGTTCACCCCGTGGAGAAGTCGGGCGGCGGCGGGGCCACCGTCGGCGTATTCGCCGTCCTGGCACCGCGCAGCGCGGCCCAAGTCACCGATCTGGCGGTCCAACGGCTACTGGATACCGCGGTCTTCGAGCACCGTCGCTTCCGCCCGCGCCGGACGCTTTCGCCGTGCATCGGGCCGCGGTGGCGGCGACGCCCGGTCGGGACGGCCTCGAAATCGCGTACATCCGCGAAGGCGTGGGCGGGTACCCGCTCCTGCCCGTTCACGGCTACCCGGAGACCAAGCGCATCTGGTGGCGCAATATCCGGCCGCTCGCGGAGGCCGGGTACGAGGTGGCCGTGCCCGACCTGCGCGGCTACGGCGACTCCGACCTCTCCGCGGCCGACTTCACGTGGCCGTGGTGTGCTGTGACACCGTCGCATGGCCGCCCGCAACGCCGTTGTGGTCCCGAAAAAGGCACCGCACAAGTCGGTCGGGGATCACCGGGACGCGAGCGCTCGCCGTCGGGGCGTTCCTGTGACCGCAGCGGTCGACGGGTTGCTGTAGCTATGAGGTGCTTGATGAAGCGGATGTAGCGATGCGCGTCAGCGATAGTCGCCCAAGCCGTCCGCGAGTTCTTCTTCGTCGCCGTCGCGGATTGCGTAAAGGGCCTGCTGCAGGGCGAATGTGCCGCGGATCGCGCCGACACGGGTGAGGAGTTCGTGGTTTGACCAGTTGCCCAGGTCGAGCACCCGCGCCAGGAACTCACGGCCATAGCCGGCGCCGATCGCTGCGAGATCCTCGGCCGGGTCGCCGAGTGCGACATCGTCCCAGTCGAGCACTCCGGAGAGGTGCGGCAGGCCGTTCGTCCACTCCCACAGGACGTTTTCGGCACCGAGGTCTCCGTGCACGACTGCTCGGGTGACGTGGGGAAGGCTGTCGAGTGCTTTGAGTTCCTGTTCGGCCCGCAGGCGTCCGTCGTGGGACATAAGCGGGAACAGGTCCGCGCGCACGTTCTCCGCGAACCGCTGCCACTGGCCTTGTGCCGCCTGAGGGAGAACTGCTCGTATCGTCTCGTCTGCGCCGGCACGGGCCAGTCCGGACAGCAGCGTGGCGTACTGGGCCGCCGCCGTGTCGACCACTCGGGCATCGTCGAGAGCGTCGGTCTCCAACGGTTCCCCGGGAATGCGGCCGAGGACCAGGAACGGCGCCTCGTCGGTGCTGTGGGCACCACCCAGGAGCAGCGGCTCAGGTGTGCGGAAGCCGAGGTCGAGGCCGGCGAGTGCGTGTAGTGCGGCCGCCCGCCGGGGCAACCGGGCGGCCGCTGACCGGGTACGAGGCAGGCACACGACACGGTCCGAGCCAATGACCACGGTGTGGAATTGCCCCTGGCGTACTGCCAAGTCGTGCGGTTTGTCGTCGGGCAGCAGGCGACTCAGCAGAGCCCGATGCGCCGTAAGGATGCTCACGTGTGTCCCCTGGATCCTTCGATGGGCATGTATCAGCTTGCCCTGGGGGACATCCTGCACGTCCGTCAACGGCGCCACCCTCACCCGCGACCCCACCGTCACCGGGCCCGGGAACCGCGCGGGGTCCGTGGACGCGAGGCGCTGGCAGATGTCGCGGGACTCCCGCCGGGCGTCAGCGCTCTCGCCGAACCGTTTGGCGCTGGCCCGCGCCCTGGGGCACCGATCCGGCGGCTCCGGGCATGCGTATCGCGCGGCCCGCCGTCTTCGGCGACGCCGGGTCCGACTCCGCTCCCGCCCGCGGTCAACGGCTGTTCACGGATGTCTCGTTCGAGGTGGTGATCGCACCCGGACCGGTCAGACCTCGCGCCGCGGCCGGGCCGTCCGCGGAGCCTTCGGCGGGCTTGGAGTTCGCCAGCCACAAGCCGGTGAACACGGCCGTGACCAAGGTGACGGCGCCGGCGGCGAGGAAGGCGCTGTCGAGACCGGCCTCAAGGGATGCGCCGCCGGATTGCCGGGAGCGGACGACGGCTCCGAGCAGTGCCACGCCGAGCACCGCGCCGATCTGCCGGGTGGTGCTGCTGATGCCTGACGCCAGGCCGCCTTCCTGCGGGCTGACGGCCTGGATGGCGGCGCCCGTCAAGGGCGACATGGCGAGGGCGAAGCCGGTGCCGACGAGTCCCAGCCGCCACCACACGTTCCCGTAGCCGGTGTCGGCGTGCACCATGCCGAGCGCCAGCAGTCCCAGGCCTGCCAGGGCCAGACCGGTGGTGGCCACGATGCGGAAGCCGTACCGGGCGGCGAGGCGGCCGGCGTACGGGCTGACGACCACCATGGCCAGGGACACCGGCAGGGTCTGGAGTCCGGCGCGCAGGATCGAACTGCCCTGGACGTACACGAAGAACTGGGAGAAGAAGAACGACGCGCCCATCAGCGCGAACCCCACCACGACCATGGCGGTGTTGGCGACGGTGAACAGCCGCTGCCGGAACAGCCGAAGCGGCAGCATCGGGGCGGGACGGCGCGTTTCGACGGCGACGAAGGCGGCCAGCAGGATCAGCGCGGCGGCGAAGCCGCCCAGGATCACCGGCGACGTCCACCCGCGGGCACCACCCTCGATCAGTACGAAGGTCAGCACCCCCACCCCCGCAACGGACAGCACCGTGCCCGGGATGTCGATCGCGGGCGCGTTCGCGTTACGGCTCTCCTCAAGGCCGCGGATTCCGACCAGCAGAAGCACCATGCCGATGGGCAGGTTGACCAGGAAGATGGCCGGCCAGCCGAAGGCATCCGTCAGCACTCCGCCCGCCACGGGGCCGGCGGCCAGACCGATCCCGCTGAATCCGGCCCACAGGCCGATCGCCTTGACGCGTTCTTGCGGTGCGGGACAGGCGGCGACGAGCAGGGCCAGCGAGGCCGGGCTCAGCGCCGCGGCGCCGATACCCTGCAGCACCCGGCCGGCGACCAGCCAGCCGAGCGAGGGTGCGAGGCTGCACAGCAACGAGGCCGCGGTGAACACCGCCACTCCCGTCAGGTACACCCGCTTGCGGCCGAACCGGTCGGCGAAGATGCCGCCGGACAGCAGCAGCATGGCGACCAGCAGCACGTAGGCGTCGACGATCCACTGCAGACCGGACAGTTGAGTGTGCAGCCGCTGCTGCATATCGGGCAGTGCCGCTCCGACGATCGTGTTGTCGAGCAGCACCATGAATTGGCCCAGACAGGTCACCGCGAGCAGCACGCCTCGGTTTGACCGGCTCCCGACCGTCGCTTGCGATGCAGCCACGAATTTCCCTCCGTCGGTGAGTGCGCCCGACCGCGGTCGACGCAGGCCGCGCTCCACCCGAACGCCCTAAAGCAGCCAATGACTGCGTTAGCAGACTGTAGGGAGGTGCGCTCCACAAACGCAAGTGGGAGCTGCGTTAAGGTGGGGGCATGAACGAGCGAGGTGGGGGCATGAACGAGCGACAGCAAGCCCGGCGTCCCGGCGGGCGCAGCGCCCGCGTCGCCGCGGAGGTGCACCAGGCCGTCACCGACCTGATCAGCGAGCACGGCTACGGCAAGTTCACCGTCGGCGACGTCGCGGCCCGCGCGGGCGTAGCCGACAGCAGCATCTACCGCCGCTGGGGCAACTTGGAGACCCTGCTCACCGACGTGGCGCTCACCCGGCTCAATGCCCGGTCGCCGATGCCCGACACCGGGAGCCTGGCCGGCGACCTGCGCACGTACGCGGCCGCCGTGGCCCGCGAGATCACCGGCCCCGAAGGTCTCGCGCTGGTGCGCCTGGCCGTCGCCCTGTCGAGCAACGGCCCGCAGGGCCTACAGGCCCGCGACGATCTCCGCGACGAACGCACCCGGCAGCTGCAGTCCGTACTCGACCGCGCCCGCGAACGCGGCGAAGACGCACCCGACGCACTGGATGTGCTGGACCACATCCTGGCCCCGATGTACATCCGCATCCTGTTCGGCATGGGCCCTCTCACCCCCGAATACGTCGACGGACTGGTCGACCGGATGCTGTGACTTCTGACCGGCCTACACGACGCCCGCAGATGTCCCGGCCGGTCTTGGCGACGGCGCCGCACCCGAACCCGAACCCGCCCGGGAGATAGAGCCGGAGGCCGGTGACGGGCAAGGGGTCAGAACCGAACCGGCGCCCCTCGCCCGCGCAACGGCAGCCGTGTCCGCCTCAGCCCCGCCGCCCGACGGCGTCGTCGCCGAAGGAAGCCGCGAGAGCGTGCGCGATCAGTTCGGGTAGCGACGTCCGGCCGTCTTCCTCGACCCAGCGCGTGAGTGCCGTGTGCATGACGGCCAGGCAGGCGCTGGTCGCCGCCCGGGCACGGAACTCGGCGTCGGGGGTTGCCGCGTCGGCGCCGAGGGCGTCGACGACGGCCTGTTGCAGCACGTACTGGCCGTCCAGATGCCTGGCCCGCAGTGCGGGAGTCGCGACCATGAGCCGCAGGCAGTCCAGCAGGAACCGCTCGTTCGCCGCCGGCCCGTCTCCGCCGCCGGTGAATTCCGCGGCCGCGTCGACGAGAGCGCCCGCGACCCGGCGCACCACGGGTTGCGTCGGAGGCGACGCGGCGACCCGCGCGGCGATGAGCTCGGCCGGCTGCTCGAGGAGGACGAGGTCTTCCTTCGTGGCGAAGTGCCGGTACACGGTCATGGCCGAGACACCGGCGGCCTCCGCGACGTCGGCCACCGTCACCGCGTCGTACCCGCGCTCGGTGAACAGCCGTACGGCGTGCGCTTGGATCGCGCGCCGCGTCTCCGCATACCGCCGCTCCCGCAGGGTCGGTTCCCGCTTGCTCATGTGGTAGACACTACCTCAATGTTAGTAACTAACATTCGGAGGTCGTCATGACTGATCAAACCGGCAGAATCGCCTTGGTGACAGGCGCCTCACGCGGCATCGGGCAGGCGATAGCGACGCGGCTCGCAGCCCTGGAGACCACGGTGATCGTGCACTTCGGCACGGACCGAGCGGGAGCGGCGACGACGGTCGAGGGCATCGAGCGCGGCGGCGGAGCGGCCTTCGCCGTCCGGGCCGAACTGGGCGTGGAGGGCGATGTCGAAACGCTCTTCGACGGTGTCGAGGCCGTCCTGGCAGGTCGACCGCTCGACATCCTCGTCAACAACGCCGCGGCCGCGCCGGCGGGCCCGCTCGGCGTGACGACCCAAGCGGAGTTCGACCGTCTTTTCGCGGTGAACGTACGTGCTCCGTACTTCGTGACCGAGCGCGCGCTGCCCCTGCTGCGCGACGGCGGACGCATCATCTCGATCTCGTCGGTCGCGACCCGGATGGCCAACGCGTCCCAGACGTCCTTCGCGATGACGAAGGCGGCGATCGAGACGATGACCAGGACCTTGGCCAACCAACTCGGCCCCCGGGGCATCACCGTGAACGCGGTCTCCCCCGGAGCCACGAGGACGCCGACCAACGGAGCCGTCTTCGAAGTCCCCGGGCTGACCGAACAGATCATCGGGATGACCGCCCTCGACCGGCTGGGCGAGGCTGACGACGTCGCCGACGTGGTCGCCTTCCTGGCCTCCGACTCCGCTCGCTGGATCACCGGTCAGACCATCGACGCGAGCGGAGGCCTGTTCCTCGGACCGCGCGTCTGATCCGGCGACGCCGGCCGGTTCGGCGGAGGCCGCGGTCCGCACGGGAGAGCCGACACTCGATCACCTTCCGCGGGGCGGCGGAGCCGGACGTTCAACTCCCCTGACGGCACTCGGCGGTTCCATCCGCGCGGGGCGCGGCGGCATTCGGGTGCTGTCGTTCCCTCATCCGGGTGACCTCCCGGTGCCCACAGGTGTAGCACCACCGTTGCAGTTGGCAGACGCCGTCAGGAGGTCTGCCGCCGCATGTGCCCGTCGCCGCATGTCACCGAGGCCCCGGTCCGTGCTGCGCGCCGCCTGCTGTGCGTACTCCTGCTCGTTCTCGTGGCCGCGTTCGGCGGCGGGGCGGGCTCCTGGGTCGGGGCCGAGCGCACCGTGGCGTCCTCGTCGGCGGAGTCGTGTTGCGACGAGGCGGGGCCCGAGGCCCGGACGGCCGAACTCGACGCGTCGGGGGTGGTACGCGGGCCGAGGACGCGTGTCGTCAGGCCCGGCCGTCCCGTCCCCCGGGCAGCGCCCGAGCCGGCGCGGCCGGTGCGGCCCGCGATCGACCCGTTCGCCGACGGCCTTGAGGGGTGCCTGGTCCTGCGCTGCTGACCAGTACGGAGCTGTGCGCGTCCGTACCGATCCCCTTTCCGCAACGCGAGGTAATCCGCCATGCCCATCGACCCGTTCGCCGCACTGAACGCCATGCTCCGCGCCGAGGTGGCCCGCACGACATCACTCACCCCACCCGCCGAACCCACCGAGCCCACCGAGCCCCCGACCGCGACCGCGCCCGAGGCCCCGGACGCGGCGCCGGTCCGAGAATCGAGTCCCACCGAGGTCCCGGACGCGACCCCGGTGCGGAAGTCGAGTCCGACCGCGGCCGGGTCGACACAGTCCTGACGTCCGACGCCTGCGCGCGCGCCGGAGGGCGCCCGGGCCGAGACGCCCGGGCACCTTACGTCCGCCCCGAGAACCGCAGCGAAGGCGGTTGCGGACCTGGTCGGCGGGTTCGGGGATCGTCGCGGCGATGCCGTGGCGCCGCAGCCAGGTGCGGATCGCGTTCGAGCTGTAGCCCTTGTCGCCGACGACCCGAACCGGCCGGGTCCGCGCCCGGCCAGGCCCGACCGCTTCCGGCCCCGATGCGATATCGGCAGCAGCGGACGCACGAAGTCCCACTCGGCATCGGAGAGTTCACGACGACGTATCACCCGACCACGATCCACTAACCAAGATCATTTGAAGACACCGCCTAGCCCCGCGGGTGACATTCGTCCTCAGATTGACCGTGGAGAACATCGACTCGATGGGATTCGTGCTCCGCAGCCGCCTGACCGAGTGTGGCGCCCTGGCCGACGCTGATCCTGTGGTGTCGGATGCCGACAACCCGGCCCGCGGGTCGTGCGTCCTGCATGTCGCCGAGGGGGTTGGGCCGGGGCGCGGGCTTTGCGTGTCATCTTCGGTGCGCCGCATCGCCCGCGGCCACGGCGACGACGTCACCATCGGCACCGCGCCTCTCGGCGGCGCCCGCGTCGAGCTCCGCCTGCCCCTGGTCACGGCGTCCGACCGGAGTTGGCCTGGCGGCGCGTACAACTCCGCAGGGCCGGACCGCGGGC
This sequence comes from Uniformispora flossi, assembly GCF_049534875.1. Classification (NCBI taxonomy): domain Bacteria; kingdom Bacillati; phylum Actinomycetota; class Actinomycetes; order Kitasatosporales; family Streptomycetaceae; genus Uniformispora; species Uniformispora flossi. The sequence goes on along the minus strand of NZ_JBMULZ010000007.1, from coordinate 37,922 downwards.
ATGATTCAGGTCATGACTCACACCGCTCGCCGCATGTTCGAGCTCTTGGAGCCGATCTGCCTGGTCACCTTCTTCTCCCCCGAGTGCAACGCGGAGTTGGCCGCGCTCGGCCACCGCACCTACTGGGATGGCTACTTCGCCAGCCGCGCCGCGCCGCTGGGGCGGGTGCCGGCGGAGGTCGTGCACGCGGCCTTCTACAACTTCGCCGAAGGCGAGGCCGCGCGGCACATCCCGAGTGCGTGGGAGACGATCGCGCCCGAGGCGTCCGTCGCCGCACGGGAGCGGGGCAGCGCGGCGTCCCTGCGGCGGATCCTCGGCGCCGAACTGGCCGCGGCACCGGGCCTGGTACGCGCCGCCGACCTGACCGGCAAAGCCGCGACGAGCGCGCCCACGGAAGGTCGGGTCATGTACGCCGGGATGCGCACCCTTCCAGTGCCGAGCGACCCGGTCGCGCGGCTGTGGCATTCCGCGACCATGCTGCGCGAGCACCGCGGTGATGGGCACATCGCCGCTCTCGTCGGCGCAGGCATCGGCGGCACCGAGGCGCACGTGCTCAGCGCGCTGGCGCAGGGCATCCACCCGCCGGAGTCGTTCGGGCGCATCCATCACCTGCCGAAGCAGCGGCTGGCCGCGGTCATGGCCGGTCTGCGCGAGCGCGGGCTGGTCGACGCCGACGGCTGGTTCACCGACGCGGGCCGCGAGACCCAGCAGCGCATCGAAGCCGTCACCGACGAGCTCGCCGCCGCGCCGTACGACGCCCTGTTCCCCGCCGAACTCGACGAGCTGGTGACCGAGCTGGAACCCCTCACCGCGAAGCTGGTGGCCGCAGGGTCGCGGTGAGCAGGTGATCGCGCGCCGGCGGGCCTGGGCGGACTCGACCGCGCCATGCCCGATACGCCGCAGCACTTGTAGCTGGGCAGCTTCTGCCCGTGGCAGTCATGCTCGGGTGCCCACAACGCCGTCAGGCGGCTGGCCCACCCGGCGCGTGCGCCCCGTGCGTGAGCTGGTGCACCGCTACACCGAGGCCAGCGTGGCCACGGACGTCAAGGCGCTCGCCTCGATGCTGCGGGACGACGTCCGCTTCTCGATGCCGCCCACACCCGGCCTGTACGTCGGCCGCGACGCAGTGGTGAACTTCTTGACCGAGAGCGGCTTCGAGGGCATGACCGGCCTGCGTGCCGTTCCCACGTCGGTGAACCGGCAGCCCGCGCTGGCCTTCTACCACTGGCAGCAGTCCGAGGGCGCGTACCTGCCGCTGACGATCGACGTCCTGCGCGTTACCGGCGGGACGATCACCGAGATCACCACGTTCCACGACGACCAGTTCCCGCGGCTCGGACTGCCGGACCGCCTGCCGGCCGACGGCACCGAGTAACCCGGTGCAAACGCTCGCGCTGCGCGCCGGCACACGCATCGCCGTGATCGCGGAGGAATGGCACAACGCTTTCTGCGTCGTCACCCGTGGCCGGGTGCAGCTGGAGCTGCGTGACGGCGAGCCGGGGCCGGTCCTCGGACACGACGCCGCGTTCTGGCTCCGCGGCACCGGCATCCGCGCCCTGCACAACCCCTACCGTCGCACCGCCACGGTGCGCATCATCACTCCGCCCGGAAACCAGGCCCTCACCGATGACGAGAGGAACGACATGAACAGCATGACGGAAACCGCCGTCGTAACCGACCCGGGCGCCGACCGCACCCGCCCTCCTTGGGCTACACCTCCTCCCCGCAGCGGTGATGATCCCGACCCTGACGCGGAGTCTGGGCACCCGAGCGGGTTGACGATCCCTAACGGACATCTCCATCGTTCGGTCCCCTCGGCCCGGTCTTCCTCCATCCCGGCCAGGTTCCTGACCGCCCGCAGGGGGCGCGGTCGGCGAGGGGGGCCGATGGGGCCGAGGGCACCGGCGAGATGCAGGGGCGGGGCACCGTGGATGCCAGGTCGAGGCGCTTGTCCATGTCCATGCGGAAGGTGCCGTACGGGTTGACGTTCGACCAGAACAGTGCGGTCGGCAGTGGGCTTCGAGCTATTTGCTCTGCCGCCGTCTGACCATCTCGGTGATCCAGATGGGGGCGAACGGGGACGTGCAGTTCGGGGGTGTCTGGTAGTCCTTGAGGACTTCCAGGCGCTGTCCGATGTCGATGGCCCGCGCGCGGTGCTCGGCGTGTTCGATCCCGATGTTCCCCAGGCATTCGTTCATCGCCCATTGCAGGCGCTCCGGTGCGCGTTGCATCTCCGCTTCGATGCGGGCGAGCAGGGCCACGAGGTCGAGACCCTCAGGCCTCTTCACCACGCGTGCGGTGGTCAGTGCCCAGCCGGCACTCGCGACCACGGGGTCGGGATCGGCGAACCAGGCCACGCGCAGAGCTTCGCAGTGCGGGCTCTTCTTCACCACGTAGTTCACGAGCCAGTCGTGCACCTTGGGTGTGCGGGCCTGACGCAACATGGCGTCCAGTTGGTCGCGTTCAAAGGACTTCGGGCGGCAGATCAGGATTGCGAGCAGTCTCGCTGCGCTGTCGTCCGTGTCCCAGAGTTCGCGCGCGAGCGCCTGCTGGACACCCAACCGCTTGGCCAGCGCGCGCACGTTGCCGAGATTCACGGCGTGATCGTCACCGCGCTTCTCGTTCACCGCGAGTGTCTGCGGGTCTTCGAGCTCGCGAAGCTCGGCCATCACCTCGGACAGACTCGTGTCAGCCACTCTGCCTCCTGACCGTTGTCGTGGGGGCCGAGCCTACGACGAACGTCAGTCTCGGGCGCGGGGCCCGGCCGGCGTGCGCGGCCGCCCCCTCGCCGGGTGCCGGCATGGTGATCACCACGACGGCGCGCCGATCTTCGTCCTCACCCACCAGTCACCGAATGTCGACGACTGCGCCCGTCAGGCCCGCGCGGCCGCGGGGGACCGGCCGATCATGGTCCACGGGGCGGGGGGCGGCCCCGGCAATCCTCCGAGCCGGGCAGCCGGACGAGATGGAGATCCACCTGATTCCGGTCCTCCTCGGGGACGGTCGGCGACTGTTCGACCAGCTCGGTAGCGATCACATCGAACTCGACCTCGTCCAGCGAGGCGCCAGGACCCGACCGCCGAGAACCCAGGGGCCCGCCCGCATACCCATGTCTTCCAGCGACCGCGGCGGCCGCTCCCCCTCCGGAGTCGCCGTCGCCGTGGGCCGGATCAGGCGAGGTCGAGGTCCTCCCATTCGACTCGCGTGCACATGCGGTGGAAGTCGGGGCCGTACCACGGGGCGTTGACCTGGAGTCGGCCGGACTCGTTGACGTAGTAGTTCTTTTCGGGTGCTCCGTAGTCCTGGAGGAGCAGGAGCTTGCTCGCTTCGGCGTCCAGGGCCTTGTTGTAGCGCTCGTAGGCGTCGGGGGTTACTTCCACGCGCGAGGCGCCGTCTTCGAGCATCCGCACGACCAGTTGCCCCACGTAGGACGCCCAGATGGCGTACCACATGGGCAGGCTTGTACCGCCGGACAGCGGCTGGGAGTTCGGCCCGTAGAGGACGAACATGTTAGGGAAGTTCGGGATCATCATCCCGAGGTAGGCACGGGGTCCGTCGGCCGCCCAGAAGTCGTGGACGTCGATGCCGTCCTTGCCGGTGTAGCGGGCGGGCCACAGGTATTTGACGACGTCGAAGCCGGTGGCGGCGACGATGACGTCGACGTCGCGGGTGGTGCCGTCGGCGGTCTCGATGCCGGTGCCGGTGAGGCGGGCGACGGTTTCGGTGACGAGTTCGACGTTGTCCCGGGTCAGTGCGCGGTACCAGCCGTTGTCGACGACGGGGCGGCGGGAGAAGGGCGCGTAGTCGGGTATGAGCCGGTCGAGCAGGTCCGGCCGGCCGCCGGTTTGGGCGGTGATGTAGGCGGTGAGGTCGTCGCGGAGTTTGTCGTTCATGGGGTTGAACGTGCCGCCGCCGGCCTGCCATTCCTCGTCGGGGATGAGGAAGCCGTGGGTGGCGAACAGCGCCGCCACGGATGTGTAGCGGGCCCAGTTCCAGTAGCCGGGGAAGTTGTCGAGCAGCCAACGGGTTTCGGGTTCGATGGCGGCACCGTACTTGTCGCGCGGGCTGATCCACTGCGGCGTGCGCTGGAACACGTGGACCTGTGCGGCCTTTTCGGCGATCGGTGCAAGCAACTGGACGCCGGTGGAGCCGTTTCCGATCACCGCGACGCGCTTTCCGGTGATGTCGAGGTCGTGGGGCCAGCGCGAGGGGTGGACGATGGTGCCGCGGAAGTCCTCGCGGCCTTCGAACTGCGGGAGCTTCGGGTTGGTGAACGTCCCGAGGGCGTTGACCAGGATGTTCGCTTCCAGGGATTCCGCGCCGTCGGGCGTCGTCACGTCGAGTACCCAGACAGCGCGGGTCTCGTCGAACCGCGCACGTTCCAGGGTCGTGTTGAAGCGCGTCTTCGCCCGGACGCCGTACTTGGTGGCGATGTGCTCCAGGTACGCGCGTACCTCGGGCCCCTGCGCGTAGTACTCGGTCCAGGGGTGGTTCTTCTCGAAGCTGAACTCGTAGGTGATGGACGGGGTGTCGACGCGGATGCCGGGGTAGCGGTTGATGGTCCACGTGCCGCCGGGCTCGGGTTGGCGGTCGAGCACGATGTACGGAATCCCGAGCAGCTCGAACTGGATGCCCATCGCCAGCCCGTTGAAGCCGCTGCCGACAACGACCGCGGTGAACCCGTCGGGCAGCGCGGGCCGTTCCCCCGTCCAACCGGCGTACCACGGGAACGGCTTGAAAGCGGCGATGTCGCGGCGGGCCTCGAATTCGAGGTCGGTCATCTCCGCGCCGGTCGCCATGGCCATGAGGGTGCGCAGTTCCGCCTCCGGCGGCTCCTCCGGCATTCCGGGGGCCGCGTGTGCGGCCAGCCAGTCGACCGCTTTGGCGATGAGGAGTTCGCGTTCCTCCGCGGACAGTCGTGCGGCGACGGGCAGCGCCGCCAGTTCCGGGTCGTGCGTGTGCTGGTACAGCGCGACGCGCACCGCGTCGAGGTCGCCGAGTTCGACGGCCCGGCGGATGAACGCGCGGTCGACGGAGGGTTGCATCGGTCTCTTCCTTTGCGTGGGGGGGTCGGGCGCGCCGTTCGGGTGGGTGTTGCGGGTGGGTGTGCGGCGCGTGGCGGCGGGGGCGGTCAGTGCGGGGCGAGTTCCATGTCCGGGAGCGGATACGGGAACTTCACCGAGACTCCGCCGTCCACGGTCAGGACCTGGCCGGAGACATACCGCGCGAGGTCGGAGGAGAGGAAGAGCAGCGGTCCGGCGATGTCCGCGGGCACGGCGACGTCCCGCACCGGCGCGTTGGCGGCGTTGGATGCGCGGCCGGCCTCGCCGAGGTAGGCGGACACCCGCGGCGTCCAGACGACGCCCGGCGCGACGGCGTTGACCCGGATGCCGGAAGGACCCAGCTCGACGGCGGCCGAGCGGACCAGGGAGACGAGCGCGGCCTTCGCGGCACCGTAGGCGGCGTGCATCGGAGCGCCGGTTTGTCCGGAGACGGACGCAACGAAGGTGAAGGTGCCGCCGCCGTGCCGCGCCATGTGCTCCCCGCCCAGCTGCAAGGCGAGCACGGCGTGGCGGAGCACGATCTTCTGGTGCCACTCCCAGTCGTCGTCGGTGCAGTCCATCAGCGACTGGTACTTGCTCATGCCGATGATGTCGACCACCGAGTGGACGCGTCCAAGGCGCGATTGCGCTTCGGCCCACAGCGCGGTCATGTCGGGGCGCGAACTCGCGTCGCCCGCCCAGGCGATGCCGTCCACCTCGGCGGCGACGTCGTGGGCGAGGTCGGCGTCCAGGTCCACGGCGAGGACGCGCGCTCCGGCCTGCGCGAGGGCATGGCAGGCCTGACGGCCGATGCCCTGCCCGGCGCCCAAAACAATCACGCCCTTGCCATCCAGCCGCAAGCGGCCCGGGAAATCGGGAACTTCGGTGTCGTCGGTACGGGACACGGGGTCTCCTCGGGGATGTTTGGGGGAGGTTTCGGCGTCGAGGCTGGAGGCTGGGATGTGAGGCACTCGGGGGTGGTGGGTTGGAGCGTTGCGACCGCCTCGGGGGGATCTGGCCCCTTGAGGCATGCGCGAGCAGGGCCGGGCAGTGTGACTGCGGCGCAGGACCAGGCCGGTGGGCCCCAGGCGGCGCGGAGCCGGGTGCTCGGGCCCGACGGGCATGGCGTCCGGGCCGGGCCTGAGCAGGCCGGTGGGCCGCCGCGCGGGCATCGCGCGCCTGGCAGCGTCAGACCATATGGACCCCACCGTTGGGCCGCAGGGTCTGACCGGTGACGAAGCGCGAGGCGTCGGCGGCGAGGTAGAGCATCGCCATCGCGATGTCCCAAGGTGCACCCGTGGCGTTCAACGGGCTTCCGCCGGCCCGGTCGGCGAAGACCGCCTGCTTCACCGCGTCGTCCACCGTTCCGTCCTCGCGGGTGAAGCGCCGGGCCACCATCGGGGTGTCGATGAAGCCGGGTGCCACGGCGTTCACGCGCACCCCGGCGGGGCCGAGTTCGACGGCCAGGGTCTTGGTCAGCATCAGCACCGCCGCTTTGGACATCGCATAGGCGGAAAGGCCCGGTGCGGGCATCTCCCCTCCCGCGGACGCGATGTTGACGATGGCGCCTCGGCCCTGTGCCCGCATGGCCTTGGCGGCTTCCGCGCAACCGAAGTACGTGCCTTTGAGGTTGACCGCGAGGATGCGGTCGAGTTCGGCTTCCGTGACGTCGACCACCGTTCCGATGCCGAGGACACCTGCCGCGTTGGCCCAGACGTCGATCCGCCCGAAAAGGGCGACGGCGCGAGCGGCAGCCGCGGCCACCTCGGCCTGCCGGCTCACGTCGGCGACGACCGTCTCGACGTCGGCGGCGGTCTCCGACAACCGGGCCGCCGTCTCGCCGAGTCCCGCCGCGTCGCGGTCGATCAGCAACAGCCGGGCGCCGGCCTCCGCGAAGACGCGGGCGGCCTCACGGCCGATGCCCGACGCGGCGCCGGTCACGACGGCCACATCGCCGTCGAGGGAGAAGGGATTGCGGGAGCCTTCTTCGGGGCGTCCGAGGATGCGGACCACTGCCACCTGCCGGGGTTCGTGCGCGGAGGTTCCTCCGCGCAGGGGAATCGAGGTCGGCCGAGCCCGCGCCAGGATGGCCCGGAGGCGAGGACTCGTGATTTTTCGATATTTCGAAGACCTTTTCGAAATATCCAGGCGCGCTTGATTTTGTGCGCGCGCGAGACCGAATGCAAGGGGCGGCGGCGAGCGAGACGCGGCGAAGGAGAGTCGCCATCCCGGAGGTGAGCCCGGGTGCCGGAGATGGATGGAGACGATGAAGAGGACAAGCGGCCAAGCAAGCGCGCCGCTGTCAACACCTGGATCCGTACCTCGGGCGAGTACGACGCGGTCATCGATTTCGACCGCGCGGTGGGCTCGCCCCAGGACGCGTCCCGGCTCGACCCCGATTTCGACTCCGGCGACCACCTGCACCTCAACGACGCCGGATACCGCGCCATGGCCGACGCCATCGACCTGTCCCACCTCGGCTGAACCCCCCGCATCCGCACGAAGGAGCCCCGATGTCATTCCACGTCGTCGTCGGAACCAGCACCGCCGGAGTCGCCACCGCGCGCCTGCTCGCCGAATCCGGTGAGCGCGTCCGCATCCTCAGCCGGCGTGGCGGCGGGCCCGTACATCCGCTGATCGAACCGATCGCCGCCGACGCCCGCGACGCCGCCCGGCTCACCGAACTGACCAGCGGCGCCAGGACCCTGTTCAACTGCGCCACGCCGGCATACGACATGCTGCCCGTGGAGACCCCTGCGTTGGCAGCCGCACTGCTGACCGCGGCCGAACGCAGCGGCGCCGGGTACGTCAACCTGAGCAACACCTACGGATACGGCCCCCCGGCCCCAGGCGAGCCCGTGACCGAAGATCTCCCCATGTCGCCGACCACCATCAAGGGACGAGTCCGAGCGCAGATGTGGGAAGACGCCATCCCCGCCCACAACGAAGGACGGATCCGATTCACCGAAGTGCGACCCGGCGACTTCATCGGACCCGGCCAACCATCGATGTTCAATCTGCTGATCGCGCCGCCGGTGCTGGCCGGCAAGCCCGCGGCCGTACCAGCAGACTTGGATGCACCGCACAGCTGGAGCCACCCTGGCGACGCCGCAAACGCGTTGGTCACCCTCAGCCGCGACGAGCAGGCATGGGGCCGGGCCTGGCACGTGCCCCCCATCTCCGACGCCTCCCTACGCGAGGTGACGACAAGGTTCGCCGAACTGGCCGGAGCTCCCACACCGCAACTGACCAGCATGTCGCCCCTGGACCTGCACAACGCCGGCCTCGCCGACCCGATCATCGCTCAGACCTGGGAGATGCAATACCAGTACCAGCGCCCCTTCGTCATGGACGCCTCACTGACCGCCAAGACCTTCGGCCTGATCCCGACCCCACTCGACGACGTTCTCCTGGAAACCGCCGCGTCGTTCGCTGACTAGGGGGAGCGCACCCCCACCGCCCAACTCGCCGCGCTCAAACAACGCCACTGCGACGAAGTCCGGGCACTGCGCGACGCCCTCGAAGCAGCCCAAGGCGAGAACCTCATGTCGCAGACCTCCCGATCGTGAAGATCGACAGAGGCTCAGAGCACTTTGAGGCACAACGTCATCGTTCCGTGGACGGCCTGGATGGACTTTCCGTCGCACTGATTGCCCTGCTTGGGACCGAGGATCTTGGTGATCTTCAGACGGTAGTCGGATCCGTTGGGGGTATCGCCGCAGTCCCAGCCTTCCCCGAGGAAGGCAGTATCCGACTCACCGTCCTTGCGGCCTGTGATGCAGTCGCCGACGCGGTATTGGCGGTCGACGCACAGGGTGATGTCTGTGGTGCCGTGGTGGGTCCATTCTTTGGTTCCGCCATCGGGAGGGCCCGGGCACTCGGAGCCGCTGGGCCCCGCCCGGGTGACCCGGTAGTACGCGTTCCACGCATCGCAGGGCACTTTGTCCGGTATCTCGGAAAGGTCGCTTGGCCCCTCAAACGGGAAGGCATTCGGCGGCCCGTCTCCGATGTGGAAGCAGTCCCCCGCCCGCATCGCCGCAAGAGCCGGGCCGACGGTGTCCTCACTGGGACTGGGGGTGGTGGGAGGGGTCGTACTGGGAGCGGCGGTGCTGGGAGGTGTCGTCGTGGGAGGGCTGGTCGTGGGAGATGCGGTCGCGGGAGATGTGGTCGGAGGACTGCTTGACGTCGCGGCGTCGGGCCCATGGTGGGAGTTCAGGGCAACGACGACGATCAGGCCGAGGACAGCACACGCGACGCCGATCCACGTAAGCACGGGGCCGAATCGCCCCCGCCATGAGGACGATTCATCGAAACGCTCGTCGTCTGGACCGCCCTGCGTGCTGTCCGTGCGGGTATCGGAATCCGAAGGCGGCGAAGGCACCGTGGCCGGCAGGGTCGTCACATGGCGTTCGGCGATCATCGTCGCGACCGGCGCCGACACCCAAAGGCCGGTTGTCCGCGCCGGACTGGCGAGTCCCTTGAGAATGTCGGCCACGTCGGGGCGGTCGGCGGGGTTCTTGGCCAGGCAGCGCTGCACCAGGTCCGCCAGGTCGGCGGGCACGCCGTTCAGGTCGGGTTCGTCGTGGACGATGCGGTAGATGATCGCTTCGGCCTGTCCCGTACCGAAAGGGCTGCGGCCGGTGGCAGCGAACGCCAGGACGAGTCCGAGGGAAAATACGTCGCCGGCTGGGCCGATCTCGTGGCCGCGCGCCTGTTCCGGAGACATGAACGAAGGGGTGCCGACCACGGTCCGCGAGAGGGTGACCGATGTGGTGTCCAGCGCACGGGTGATACCGAAGTCGATGACCCGGGGGCCGTCGGCGGCGAGGATCACGTTGGAGGGCTTGAGGTCGCGATGCACCAGGTTGCAGTCGTGGATCGCACGCAGCCCCTCGGCCAGTCCCGCACCCAGCACGGCGATACCTTCCCGGGACAGCGGGCCGTGCGTCTCGACGGCCTGGTGCAGGGACGGGCCGGGGATGTATGCGGTGACCAGCCACGGCGGGTCGGCGTCGGGGTCGGCATCGACCACTTGGGCGGTGTAGAACCCGCCGACCCGGCGCGCTGCCTCGACCTCTTTGGCGAACCGTCGTCGAAAGCCGGGATCGCCGGCCAGTTCGGGCCGCACCAGCTTGACCGCAACGGGGCGGCCGCCAAGAGAGCGTCCCAGGAACACTTGCCCCATACCGCCGCCGCCCAGCCGCCCCTCCAGCCGGAAATCCCCCACCGCGTGCGGATCGCCCTGTCGCAGCGGCTCCGGCCAGACTGGGGAGTTCATCGCACCCCTGTATGCGTGTCTCGGGTGCGTTCCAGCATGCGGTACCCCGCCGCCCGGCTCACGGACAACAGCTCCGCAAGATCGGCGATGACGAACTCGCCGCCACGGTAGCGCCCCGTGAGGTCGTGTTCGTCGAGCCGGCAACTGACGTAGCCAATCGATTCGTTCACGCCGCGAGTGTAGGGAGAGCGCCCATTCACCGCACAGATCACCGACAACCCAAACCGCTGCGTGCGACCGGCGCTCCGGGGGTGCTCTCCTGGGACGCCTTCCATAAGGCATTCGGGCGCTTGGTCCGCCGCATCGTCCTCGGTCCCGACGCGGCCGACGACACGCAGCTCACCGCACTTCTCGACACCCTTCGTGCGGAAGCCAACTGGGGATACGCGTGGCCTCGCCGGCGTAGGACCGAGGAAGCGTTGGCCCGTCGCCTCGCCCGGTACACGGCCGCCCCCCACCCCGACAGCCTCGCCGGCGCAACGCGCTCGACCGGCGGGGACGAGGCGGGCATCGGCGGCCAGGTCCCCCACTGGCTGTTCGCCTACGACGCCGCGGGCATCGCCGCGTTCGCCACCTTGATCCTGCTCGCCGCCCACCCGGACCGAGCCCACAGCGTCTTCGCGGAAGTCCAGGACACCGCACCGGACGAGGCGCACGCTCCCGCCCGGATGCCATGGCTGCGCGCGTCCGTGCTGGAGGCGCTGCGGCTGTGGCCCACGACCCTCGTCCTCCTGCGCGATCCGGTGCCCGGCAGCCCGTGGGCGGCGCACGCCGACACGGTGGCGATCGTCAGCTCCTTCTTCCACCGCGACGCCGAAACCCTGGAATTCGCCGACCGGTTCGCGCCGGACGCCTGGCTCGACGGCCGCGCGGACGAGGCCCGCGGCATCGTCCCCTTCAGCGCCGGCCCGACCGCCTGCCCTGGCCGCGACCTCGTTCTCTACACGATCGTCTCGGTGACCGCCGAGGTCCTGCGCGGCACCGGAAGGCTCCGTCTGCTGCGCCCCGCCTTGGACTCGTCCCGCCCACTCCCCCACACGCTCGACCACGCACACGCACGCATCGCCCTACGAGAGGCAGAAGGCGCGGGACCACGGTCACCGCGGCATTCCGCCTCCCGGTGAGTGGTGCGGCTGGCCGCGCTCGCTGATCCGGCATAGCCACGGAACAGCGCAACTTCCGAAGCCGCCCGTGGCCGGCCACAAACCCATACGACGGCGGACCGGCGCGTGCATGCGCCCAGCCACAGGAGCACCGCGGAGGGAGCCGCACGTCCGGAGGAGCCCGCCCGACCCCAGTGCGGCAAGAGTCCGGGGACAACGACGGGACGCGGCAAGGGCTTCCCGCCCTACGGCACGCGTCCGGCCGCGTCGACGCGACTCGGCGCGCGCCGGTGCGGCTGCGCCGAATACACGTGTCCTCTCAGATTGTCCGAGCTGCCAGGACGGCGCCCCGGCTCACACGGAGCCCGTTTGCGAACTGGGAACAGGCGCGCGGGCCGCAACCATGCCGACGCTGAAGCGCGCTCTGGCCTGCGGCCGGTTTCTCCCCTGGCCGTCCGGATAGTTGACGCAGTACGCGCCGTGGGAGCGCGGCGCCCAGGACGACAGAGGAGGCAGCAATGTTCCAAAACCTGGCAGGCACGGGCACAGCGTCGCGGCATGGACAGGAGCCGTCGTCGTACTCGTCGGCGCGGTCACGGCAGCGTGCGGACTGCCACTCGCGGAGCCCTGGCTGTTCTGGACCGGTGTAGGTCTGATCGCAGTCGGCAGCACGGTCGGCCTGCTCCTGTCCAGGCTCGGATTCGGCGTCCCCCCTGCATATCGTGGCGAAGGCGATCTGGAAACCCACGACGAAGTCTTCGGTGCCGCCGAGGCGAACCGATCCGACGGAGCCACCCGCAATCGCTGAACAGGGCAGGCGGCGATTGCCCGGCTCTGTCTGCGGGGTCGGCACAGCGGGCCCGGACAGGGTGCTGGTGACTCCGTGCGTTCGGCTGGCTGCCTTTGCCCACCGCGTTCCTGTGCCGCGCGTTCATTGCCATGGTCTGGGTAGCCGCCCTGGCGTACCGGCACCGCGCGCTGGGCTAGGCCGTGTATTAAAAGTCGGCTCTGTTCCTCGCCCCACACCGCGATGATCTCGGTGTGGGGCGAGGGGATCCTTCTGACGGGCACTGGGCTGTGCTGGAGCCGCTGTTGCCGGTCACGGTGCTGAGGCCCTGCGCCCTCCAGAGTGCGGCTTCACCGCGGTCAGGAAGCCCTTGCGGGGGATGCGGGAGCGGGCTTCTCAAGGTGGGCGAGCGCGGCTTCGGCGCACTGGTCGTCCTGTTCCGGCATGCCGCCGCTGACCGCGATCGCCCCGGCGACAGTGTCGCCGTGACGGATCAGCCGGGAGCCCGCGCCCGCGACGACGGGCGTTCCCGCCACCTCGTCCAGCTGTGCGAACAGCGAGGGCCATGCCTGCTGCAGGCGCATCAACTCGCCGCCGTCGCGGTGGAACAGGGCGACGGCGGTCGCCTTCGCCGGGGCGATCCGAGCGGACAGCGGGGGCGCGCCGTCCATGCGGTCGAGGACGCGCAGGTGCCCGCCGGCGTCGACGATCGCGACCGTGACCCGCACGCGGAGTCCGGCGGCACGGTCCCGGGCACAGGTGCTGAGGGTCTGGGCCTCGCTGAGTGTGAGCGACATCGTCGCACCTTCCAAATCTCTTGGGTGAACCAACCTTGGCTCAACCAACGTATCTCATATTCGTGGGTCCATCCAAGGGATTGGCTAGACTTCGCGCATGGAGATGGAAGAGTCGCCAACTCGCCTGCGCCGCAAGCCGAGCTGGCTCATCAGCAAGGCGTCCGCGCGGGCGCACCGTCTCATCGGCGAGGCGATGGCCGGGGCGGGGGGGCGCGCCTACCACTTCGCGATCCTCGCCGCGCTGGAGGAGTTCGGCCCGGACAGCCAAGTGCGAATCGGTCAGCGGTGCGGCATCGACCAGAGTGACATGCACGCCATGCTCAAGGAGCTGATCGAGCAGGGCCATGTCGCGCGGGCGCCGGACCCCAAGGACCGGCGCCGCAACTTGATCACCGTGACCGCCGTGGGGCGGGGCCGCCTGGACGAGCTTGACACGGAGCTGTCCAGGGTCCAGGACAACCTGCTGGACGGCCTGTCCGCCGCCGAGCGCGAGCAGCTCACGCGGCTGCTCGCCCGCGTCCTCGGCTGGCCCGTGGTCTAGAACTCGCCGACCTGCCTGGTTGGCCGTCCGGGGAAGTCGCGGGCGCTCAACCAGATGGTGAGGTCGCGGGCGATGTCGTTGATGCTGGTCGCCGTAGCGACCTCGTGCTCGTTGCGGGCAGTGTCACGGCGGACGATCTCGTAGCCGCCCTCGTCCAGGACGGCCACGGAGGCGAACCAGACGGGGTCGTCCTCGTCGGGCTGGACGACGACGAAGGTGTTCCCGGAGTCGTTGAGGTCGCTGAACATCATGAACAGCGCGTCCTCGGAGGGGTCGTCGATGCGGTCGCCGGTCTCGCTGTCGGCGCCGTAGTACTGAGCCCCCACCGCTTCCTCCACCTCGCCCTCCGGCCCTGACGCGGTCAGCATGGCATGAGGAACCAGTATCTCGGGCCCGGTCACAGCCATTCGCCGATCGCTGCGATCAAGACAGTGGTTTCGAAGCGGACCGCGAGTTTGTCGAACCGGGTGGCGACACCGCGCGGTTGCGCTTGAGCCGGTTGATCCCGCACTGGACCGCATGCCGGGCCTTGTAGTCCTCGCGATCGAAGCCCGGAGGCCGCCCGCCGGCCTTCCCCGTCGCCTGCGGTGGGCCGCCTGGTCAGCGGGCTCCGGGATCGTGCAGCGGATTCCGCGCTTTCGAAGGTAGGCCCGGTTGGCGCGGGACGAGTACGCCTTATCGCCCCGCACTCGCAGCGGACGAACGCGGGGACGGCCCGGTCCGGTGCGGGTTACCCGGATGCCTTCCAGAACCAAGGTGAACTGAGGACTGTCACCGCCCTGGCCCGCGGTGACCAGCACAGACAGCGGTCGCTGGCCTTGCTCGCAGGCAAGATCGATCTTGGTGGTGAAGCCTCCCCGTGACCGGCCCAGGCCGTGATCATCGGGCTCGGTGCGGGCGCCGTCCGGCGGCTCCTTCTGGGCCTGGCCGTTGCGGCGGGCGCCTGCGGCGTGCTGATGGGCCCGGCAGATCGTGGAGTCGATATTGACCTCCCACGTGATCAGCCCATCTGCGTCCGCCCGGGTCTGCAACCGGGTTAGCAGTTCGGGCCAGGTGCACGCCCCGAAATGCCGGCACCCTGGGCCGATCGGACTCACACGGAGTCACGAACAGGCATACGTCGCCGAGCTGTTCGCGCGGTCTTCACGCAGGATGAACACTGTCTGGCGTGGCGGGTCGATTCGGTCAACCACTCTCGCGGAGATGTCGCGGAGATGTCACAGCACCACGAGCACGATGCTCTCCACCACACACGCCGGCTTCGGCTGCCCCTCGATCTCGACCGTGTACTTCACGACGACCTGCTTGCCCGCGGCGACATCCCGGACGTCCGCCAGCTCGGCGCCGACCCGGACCCGCGAACCCACCGTCACCGGACTGGGGAACCGCACCTTCTCCGTCCCGTAGTTGACCAGCATCTTCGGGCCGTCGAGTCGGAAGATGTCCTTGCCGAGGGCGGGGATCATCGACAGCGTCAGGTAGCCGTGGGCGATGGTGGCGCCGAAGGGGCCGTTTTTGGCCTTCTCGGGGTCGACGTGGATCCACTGGTGGTCGCCCGTGGCGTCGGCGAAGAGGTCGATGCGGGCCTGGTCGACGACGTGCCAGTCGCTGTAGCCGAGGTGGTCGCCTTTGCGTGCGGCGAACTCGTCGAACGATGCGAACACCTGCATATGCGCCTCCCGGTGGCGGTCGGCCGGGGTGCCCGCGGCGTGCGGATCCCCGGTGCGCCCATGGTATTTCGCGGCGGGTTCGGGGGGTCCCGGAATGGCGTCGGATGCTGTGGTGAGGCCCACATCACGGGAGGCGGATAGTGGACCTTGCAAACTAATTGGCCAACGGCTAGGTTTCACCCGACGCCCGAGCAGTTGCGGGTGCGGATGCACGTGCATCTGCGTCGGCGTGGCTCGTCGTACGGGGATCGGACCGGCGCCACGGTCCACGAGGGGTGCAGATGGTGGAGTTGAAGACGCACACGCCGATCGCGGCGACCGCGTACACCGGCGGCTCGTCCCGAGTCGCCCGCGCGACTGGCAGACCGCACCCCTCCGGCGCCCACTGAACCCCGCAAGGCCGCTTTGCGGTCCGGAGGTTTTACGCGAACGGCACACCGGCGGATAACCCGGTTCCGCCACCACCGGATCCACCCATCGGGTACGGTTCCCGGCATAAGCCAACGAACGCGCACGACCCGCACACCGGCACCGCGCCCGTCGGCCCGTCCAGCACCGCCCAGCACCACCGCACGACCCGCAACTCCGCACGTCCGCACGCCGGTACGCGCCGGAGCCCGGCAGGTCCGCAGTTCCCGCACCGCCGCAAGTCCCAGCACGTCAGCAAGCCGGTACGTCCGCACGACCACCCCCGGTCGCCGCGAGAGCCTCGCCCCTGTGGGCACACGCGGCGGCATGCGGTACGTGGCGCCGCCCCTGTGCGCCACGCGCCGCCACCCGGAGGTGGCTCCCGCTCCGGTCCGCCACGGCCGTCGCAGCGGGAGCCACCTCCGTGTCATTGGCTCTTGGGACCTGCGCGGAACGGTTGTTAGCGTCGATGGCATGGAGATCGCCGACGCACGCGTCCTGTGGGACCCCGAGCCCGGCTGGCTCAACACCGCCAGCTACGGCCTGCCGCCGACTCCCGCCTACGAAGCCGTCCTGGCAGCGCAGCGCGACTGGCGTACCGGGCATACGAGTTGGGAAGTCTGGGGCGAAGCCGGCGAGGTGGCGCGGGGGTCCTTCGCGGCGCTGGTCGGCGCGGACGTCGCGGACATCACGATCGGCGCGAACGTGTCAAGCCTGCTGGCGCCGGTCGCGGCGTCGCTGCCGCCGGGGACGCGGGTGGTGGTGCCGGACATCGAGTTCACGTCCAACGTCTTTCCGTGGATGGTGCAGGAACCGCGCGGTATCGAGGTCGTGACTGTCCCGTGCGACAAGCTCGCCGAGGCTGTGGACGAACGGACGGATGTCGTCGCGTACAGCCTGGTGCAGTCCGCCGAAGGGTCGATCGCCGACGACGACGCGATCCTCACGGCGGCGCGGGCGGCGGGCGCGCTGGTGGTGGTCGACGGGACGCAGGCCGTGGGGTGGATGCCGGTCGACGCGACCCGTTATGACGTGCTGGCCGTCGGCGGCTACAAGTGGCTGATGAACCCGCGGGGCACCGGGTTCGCGTATTTCGCGCCGGGTGTGCGCGACCGGTTCGTGCCCGTGGCGGCAGGCTGGTTCGCCGGTGAGGATCCGCACGCGTCTTTCTACGGCGGTCCGTTGCGGCTCGCCGCGAACGCGCGGCGGTTCGACTCGTCCCCGGCGTGGTTCGCGTGGGTGGGGGCGGCACCGGCGATCGACGTCGTGCGGGAGATCGGCGTGGAGAAGATCCGCGCGCACAACGTCGGGCTCGCGAACCGGTTCCTGACCGGGCTGGGGCGGCCGCCGGGCACGAGCGCGATCGTGACGGTGGACGTGCCGGGCGCCGAGGCGGCGCTCGCGGCGGCGGGGGTACGCGCGGCCGTGCGGGCGGGGCGGGTCCGGGCGTCGTTCCACGTGTACTCGACCGAACAGGACGTGGACATGGCGGTGGAAGCCTTGCGGGGGTTGAACGGCGCATAGCCCCCACGCCGTGTCGCTTCGCCTTGGGGCGCCCGCCGCCCGGATCATGGGCACATGGCAGAGCAATCGTCGGACCGCTGGACCGCGGCCGCCGCGTACGAGACGTACATGGGGCGGTGGAGCCGTGCCGTCGCCGCGTCCTTCGTGCCGTGGCTTCGCCCCGCCGACGGCTGGCGCTGGCTCGACGTGGGATGCGGCACGGGGGCGTTGACCGAGGTGATCGCGGACGGCTGCCGGCCGCGGACCGTGGCCGGGGTGGACACGTCCCCGGGCTTCGTGGCCGCGGCCCGGGACGCCGCACCCGCGGCCGCCGGCTTCGCGGTGGCCGACGCCTCGGCCCTGCCGATCGCCGACGGCTCGTGCGACGCGGCCGTCAGCGGCTTGGCGCTCAACTTCTTCCCGGACCAGCGCGGCGCGGTCGCCGAGGCGGTCCGCGCGGTGCGCCCCGGCGGCACCGTCGCCGCGTACGTCTGGGACTACACCGACGGCATGCAGTTCCTCCGCCTCTTCTGGGACGCCGCCGTCGCCACCGACCCGGCGGCGGGCGCCGTGGACGAACGCCGCCGGTTCCCGGCCTGCCACCCCGACGCCCTGCGCACCCTGTGGTCCGCGGCGGGCCTCGCCGAGGTCGTCGTCGTCCCGATCGAAGTTCCGACGTCCTTTCGGGACTTCGGGGCCCTATGGGGTCCGTTCGGCTTGGGCCAAGGGCCCGCGCCCGGGTATGTCGCCACCCTCGATCCGGCCGCGCGGGAGCGGCTCCGGCGGGCGCTCCGGCGGATCGTGCCCGCCCGGCCCGACGGGTCGATCGCCTTGACCGCGCGGGCCTGGGCGGTTCGTGGTCAGCGGCCGGACCGCCCCCGCACGGTCTGACCACCGGACACGTCACCGTCGGCGCGTCACCGGGCGACCGCGTCGACCGGCCGATCGGCGCTTGCGCGGGCCTCGTCGACCACCCGCCCGCTCCGCGCCCGCCACCCCGACGCACCCACCGCAACCGCCACGGCCACAGCGACCAACGGCACCACCAAGGCCGCGCGATACCCATCGAGCATGGCCGAGGCTGAACTCCCTTCCGTGGCAGATGTGTTGACCAGCGTCACGGCGGACATCCCCAGCGCGGCGCCGAACTGCATCGACGTGTACAGGAGCCCGCCCGCAAGCCCCTGCTCGGCCTCGTCCACACCGTCCGTCGCGGCAATCGTCAGCGGGCCGTACGTCAGGGCGAACGCCAACCCGAGCAGCGTCAGCCCCGGCAGCATCGCCAGGTAACTCCAGTCGGCCCCCAGCGGCAGGAACCACGCGTAGGCCAGCGCGGCGAGCACGAGGCCGCCGACCGCCACCCGCACGTTTCCGAAGCGTTCGACCAGCTTGGGCGTCAGTGTCGGCGACAGGACCGCGTCGATCCCGACGACCAGCATCGCCAGGCTCGTCTCCACCGTCGACCACCCCCGCAGCTCCTGCATGTACAGCACCGCGATGAACTGGAATCCGAAGAACCCGCCCGCGAACAGCAGCCCCGCCGCGTTCGCCCGGAGCAGGGCCGGGTTGCGGAGGATCCCGAGCCGGACCAGCGGTGCCGGCGTCCGCCGCTCGATGGCCGCGAACACGCCCAGCAGCAGCACACCCGCGCCGACCGTGGCGACAGTCGCGGCCGCGGACGCGTGCGCGCCGCGCTCGATGCCGAGGACGATCAGCACGATCCCGGCCGTCACGGCCAGTCCGCCCGCCAGGTCGAACCGCTCGTCGGCCGGTGCCGGGCGCGGCGACTTCGGCACGAGGGCCAGGGCCGCGGCGAGGATGACGGCCGCGATGACGACGGGGACGAAGAAGACCCAGCGCCACCCCGCCGCGGTCAGCAGGCCGCCCACGACCAGGCCGATCGAGAAACCGCCCGCCGCCGTTCCGGAGTAGATGAGCAGCGCCTTGTTGCGTTGCGGGCCTTCCGCGAAGCCGGTCGTGATGATCGACAGGCCCGCCGGGGTCATGAACGCCGCCGCCACACCGGTGACAAAGCGCGCCGTGATGAGCATCCAGCCCTCGGTGGCGAATCCGCCGACGCCGGAGAACAGCAGGAAGACCGCGAGCCAGCCGACGAACATCCGACGGCGTCCGAACAGGTCGGCCGCGCGGCCGCCGAGCAGCATGAAGCCGCCGTAGCTGAGGACGTACGCGCTCATCACCCACTGCAGCTGGCCGGTCGACAAACCGAGGTCGGCCCGGATGGACGGCAGCGCCACGTTGAGCATCGCGACGTCGATGCCTTCCAGGAAGATCGCGCCGCACAGCACCAGCAGCATGCCGCGGTCGCGTCCGCGGATGCGGCCTTCCGCCGCCGGTGGGACCGCCGTTCGATCGATTGCCATGGGTTCGCTCCTCGCCGGTGGGGGTCGTTGTGCTGGTGCTCCACCCTCACCGCGCCCCGAGGGGCGGAACAACGGCGATCACCTCACCGTTCATGCAGTCCGACTAACCGATCGCACCTGGGTGGGGACCGCATGGAACGCGCCGAACTGGAGACCTTCCTGACGCTGGCCGAGGAGCTGCACTTCGGCCGGACGGCCGACCGCATGCGGCTGTCCCGGTCCCGGGTCAGCCAGCTCGTCGCCCGCCTGGAACGCAGGGTCGGCGGCCCCTTGTTCATCCGCACCAGCCGGACCGTCGCGCTGACCGCGGTCGGGCGCCGCCTGCGCGACGACCTGGCACCGGCGCACCAGGCGATCACCGAGGCACTGGAGCGGGCCCGGGCCGCGACGCGCGGGGTGACCAGCGTGCTGCACGTGGGCTTCGCGACCCCGCTGACCGGCGAGATCGCGCTGGCCGCGGCAGAGGCCCTGCGCAAGGACCACCCCGAGCTGGCGGTGGAGATCTGCGAGATCCCGCTCGCCGATCCCTACGGGCCGCTCCGGGAGCGCGAGTTCGACGTGCAGATCGGTGAACTCCCGCGCCACGCCGACGACCTCGGCCACGGTCCGGCACTGCTGCGCGAGGAGTACGCCCTGGCGATCGCCGCCGGGCACACCTTCGCCGGGCGCGGCGCACTGACCGTGGAGGACTTGGCCGACGTGCCGCTCCTGGGCGTGGCCACCACCGACCCGGCACGCGGCACGCACACGCCGACGCGGACACCGAGCGGGCAGGAGATCCCGCGCGGCCCGGTCGTGACGAACATGCAGGAGGCGCTGATGCTGGTGGCCGCCGGGCACGGCGCGTTCCTGGTGCCCGCGCACTCCGCGGCCTACTACGCCCGGCCCGGCGTCAGCTACGTCCCGGTGCTCGGCGCCGACCCGGTGGACTACGGGCTGGTCTGGCGCGCCGACTCCGCCGGCGCGTCGCTGGCGCAGTTCGCGCGGGCCGCGGGCCGGGCGGCCCGCGCCCACGTCGGGACACCCGCCCGGCCCCGCGCGAAGGCCGCGGTGCCGAGACATCCCTAAGCCGTGCCGGGTGGCACCGCCCGGCCGGGCAGGCTCGGCGGTGTCAGCCCACCAGCGCCGGCGCCAGCACCCGCCAGTCCTCGATCGGGCAGTCCACCATCGACTCGCCCAGGACCTGCACGCACACGTGGTCCGCGCCCGCCGCGAACTGCTCGTCCACGCGCGCCCGGATCGCCGCCTCGTCGCCCCACACCACCAGCGCGTCCAGCAGGCGCTCGCTGCCGCCGTCGGCGAAGTCGGCCTCGTCGAAGCCCAGCCGCAGCCAGTTGTTCCGGTAGTTCGGCAGCCCGAGGTACGGCTTCACGTGCTCGCGTCCGCGGCGCAGCGCGGTCTCGCGGTCCGCGGTCAGCACGGCCGCCTGCTCGACGGCCAGGTATCCGTCCTTCAGCGCGCCGCGTGCCTCCGCCGTGTGCTCCGGCGTCACCAGGTACGTGTGCGCGCCTTCGGACCGTTCCGCCGCCAGCTGCAGCATCTTCGGTCCGAGCGCGGCCAACACCCGCGGCGGACGCGGCAGTTCGCCTCCGGCGGCGAAGTAGAGGGCGCCGTCCAGGCCGTCCAGGTACCGCTTCATCAGCGCCAGCGGCTTGTCGTAGACGTTGCCGCCCGGCCGCAGCCCCTCCACCAGCGGCTGGTGGCTCACCCCGAGCCCCAGCAGGAACCGGCCCGGGTGCGCGTCCAGCAGCGTGCGCGCGGCGCCGTTGGTCGCCACCGCGTCGCGCGCCCACACGTTCGCGATGCCGGTCGCCACGGGAATGCGCGGCGCGGACTCCAGCACGAGCAGCGCCTGGGTGAAGGTCTCGCGCCCGACCGTCTCGCCCCACCACAGCGCCCCGTACCCGAGCGCGTCGAGTTCGGCCGCCGTGTCGCGGAGCTGCGGCACCGGGAGGAAGTCGAAGGCGGACGTCCACAGGCCGACCCGTCCGAGGTCGGGCAGGGGACGGTGGGCGGGAGCGGCACTCTCGGCGGTCATGCGGGCCCTCTCGGCTCGAACGGTTCCGGCGTCAGGCGGTCGACGTACCCCGCCGGACACTCTGTAACGCCGTAACAGAGTGCCCACCGGCAGCGTACGGCCGCCCCTCACCCGGCATGACATGGGGTGTTGTTGGTTCCCGTAACCGCCCTCGAACCGGGATCATGGGGCGGTGCAGAGTCCCTTGTTCCAGAACGTGGCGATCCAGACGACCGAAAGGTTCAGCCTGCAGAACCCGCAGATCCTGCGGGTGGCGCTCGACCAGCGCGGCATGCCCGAAGTGCTGGCGCGCAAGGGTGCCATGGTGGCCTTCACCGGTGGCGTGCAGTTCGACGGGTACCTCAACTCCCCCGGCGAAATGCGCGCCGCGCAGTACGGCGCGGAATTCATGCAGCTGATGCGCTGCTACGGAAACGGCGTCGTCTATCTCGCGAACCAGGCGCAGTACATCCACCTGGTGACCTTGGACAACGACGGTCTGATCGTGGACGACGACACCGTCCTCGCCCTCGATCCGAGCCTGATGTGGGCGCCCGTCGCGCTGGAGGCGCAGCAGCGCATCGCCGGCCCGGGCAACAACGCGCTGCAGATCCACGGCACCGGCATGATCGCGCTGACCACGCCGGGGACGCCGCTGGTGATGAAGGTGACACCGCAGGCCGAGGTCTTCGTGGACGCGGACGCCGCGGTGGCGTGGACGGCCGGGCTGACCACCCGCATGGAGGCGCAGACCAACGCGCAGGGCGTGTGGCGGCGGCGCGGGCAGACCGGTGAGGGCTGGATGCTGAGCTTCATCGGCGAGGGCTGGGTCATGGTGCAGTGCACCGAGGTGAACCCGCCGGACACGATCCAGCACGGCGGCGGCGCCCTCGGCATGGGCGGCGACGGCTACCGGGCGAACACCTGGGGCGGCCCGGGCGGCCCGCACGGCCCGGTGAACTACCCGCCGCCGGGCGCGCAGCCGCACTATCCCCCGCAGGGGCCCTACCAGCGCTGAGCCCGCCCGGCCGGATCACCGGCCGAACACGGAAGCGCCGGCCGCGACCCCCGGGCCCCTGCCGTCGGGCAGGACTCCGGGGACCACGGCCGGCGCCGCGCTGCGGCGTCCGGTCGGCGGACCGTCGTGACGACGGTCAGCGCACGGTCTTCACGAACACGACCAGCACGGACCCGACCAGCGAGATGACCGCCGCCATCGGGAACAGCGCGTGGTAGCCCCAGGTCTCGACGATCGACGAGGCGATGAACGGGGCGGCGATCTGCGGGGCCGCGTTGGCGATGTTGATCAGGCCCATGTCCTTGCCCGCGTCCTCGCCGCGCGGCAGCACCTTGGTGATGAGCGCCATGTCGACGGCCATGTACATGCCGAAGGCGAAGCCGTTCACGACGTTGAACGCGGTCATGCCGTTGACGCTGGCCCAGATCATCGGGATGAACAGCGACAGGCCGGCGAGGACGCCCGAGCCGAGCACGAAGGGCTTGATGACGCCGAAGCGGTCGACGAGCTTGCCGACCACGATGGAGGCGATCACCGTGGCGATGGCGTTGATCACCATCAGGAAGCCCATGATCGCGGGCGTGTCCTGAGGCTTGATCTTCACGTACTCCATGAGGATGTACATGTTGTACGTGAGGACGACGAAGTAGCCGGCCACGACGCCGAAGCGGGAGAGGAACGCCCAGGCGAAGTCGGGGTGCTTGCGCGGGTTGAGCCAGAAGTTCGCCAGGAACCTGCCGAAGTCGAAGCGCTCGACGGGCATGTCGACGCTCGGCTTGTCCGGGGTGACCAGGCAGAACACCAGCACGCAGGCGACGAGGATGCCGGCGATCAGGTAGTAGCCGTTCTCGCCCTGGAACTTGCCGTCGAAACCGCCGACGACCTTGTCGATACCGAGCTTGTGCAGGTCGATGCCGCCGATGGTGTAGGCGGAGACCACGATGCCGAGCGGGATGCCGAGGCCGACCAGGCCGGAGAAGATGCCGTACTTGGCGGGCGGCACGCGGTCGGGCATGACGGCGGTGAGCGCGGCCTGGAAGCCGTTGAGGATGAACTGCACGCAGCCCCAGGTGATGGCGAGCGTGCCGATCGACTTGGCGTTGGCCTGCCACATGAGGGCGCCGGCGCCGAGGAGCGAGCAGATCACGATCCACGGGACACGGCGGCCGAAGCGGCTGCGGGTGCGGTCGGATATCTGACCGAAGATCGGGTTGCCGATGGCGGCGAGGGCGGCGCCGACGGCGACGGCGTTCTTGAGCGCGTCGGGGTCGGGGTGGCCCTTGATCGCGGTGACCTGCATCGGGATCAGGAACGATCCGACGCCCATCCACACGAGGTAGAGCGCGAGGTTCGCCAGCGGGAGAGTCCCGAGGAGGGGGCTCAGGCTGTAACGCGGTTTGCCGGCCGAGTCCAGGGGGCCGAGCTGCGCCGGAACGGTGCCCGGGGCCGCGCCCCGGACCTCGTCGCGGGGCGCGAGGTTGCTCTGCGTCATTTCGGTATCACCGAGCCATCACGAGTCGTGGAAGGAGGGAACGCACGGTCCTGACCCCCGGTAACCCGTCGCACGGGGTCGTGGGCCGTTCGCTTTCGCCGCTGCCGACTCGCTTGCTTACTCGATTAACTGACTCGTGTTACTGACACGTGTCAGCAGCGGTGCACGGATCATGGCACGGGATGAAGAACACGTAAACCCCCCGTGATTTACGTCGCATGGCCCCCGTGGAACCAAATGGGCTGCGGCCATGGGAACCTCATGTCACCCTCTGTTGAAACCCTTCGGCAACACTGTTGACAGAAGCCTCCGGACGCCACCCGGGGAATCTGCCGACCCTGCCGGAACCCGCTGCACCACCCTCGAACCCTCACGTGAGGACCGGTAGCCATGCCCCAAGTCCCTCGTCAAGGCAAGGCGCCCACGAGCGCCGACGTCGCCCGGGCTGCCGGCGTGTCCAGAACCACGGTGTCCTTCGTGCTCAACGACGTCCCCGGCTCCGGCATCAGCGACGCCACCCGGGACAAGGTCCTCGCCGCGGTCCGCGAACTGGGCTACGCGCCCAACGCGGGCGCCCGCGCCCTGCGCGCCGGAACCGGGAACCTCGTCGTGTACGCGATGCCCCGCTGGCCCCTCGGACCCGCCCTCAACTCCGTCATCGAACGCACCCGCGCCGCCCTGGCCGACCGCGGCCTCGTCCTCCTCGTGCACGGCGACCGCAGCCTCACCGGCACCGACGCGGCCCTCGCCTGGGCCGAGCTGCGGCCGCGCGCGGTCATCGCGGACACCGACCGGTGCACGGCGGAGAGCGTCGACCTGCTGCGCCGGCACGGCGTGCGCACGGTGGTCCTGGTCGGCGAGGAGGAGGTCCCGTTCGCACCGACCGTGCGGCTCGCCCAGCAGAAGGTCGGCCGGGTCGCCGCCCGCCACCTGCTCGACCGCGGGCACCGCCGCATCGCGGCGATCGTGCCCACCGGCGACCTCGCCGAGCCGGGCGAGCTGCGCTACGCGGGACTCGCCGCGGAGGTCTCCACCACCGGCCTCGCGGTCGCCCGGCACGACCTGGGCTTCGACCACGACGCCGCACTCGTGCTGGCCCGCGCGTGGGCGGCCGACCCGGACGGGCGGCCGCGCGCGCTGTTCGCCTACAACGACGAATTCGCCGCCCTGATGCTGCGTGCCCTGCGCGACGCGGGCCTGTCCGTGCCCGACGACATCGCGGTGCTGGGCGTCGACGACACGCCGCTGTGCGAGCTGGTGCAGCCGCGGCTCAGCAGCGTGGCGCTGCACACGAGCGACTTCGCGGAGGCGCACGTGCGGGTCCTGCTGGAGCTGCTCGACCGCGGCCCGCACGAGCCTTGGCCGGAACTGCCGGAGAACGAACCGCGGGTGGTGGTACGCGACTCGGCCTGACCGCACACCCCCGCGGGCACCCGCCGCGCGGGCCCGCGCCCCGGGGCCCGCGCCCGGCCCCGGGGTGCCCCGCGCTCGCTACGATCCCGGTACGTGATCACCGGGTAGGAGGCAGGCGTGGGGTTGTTCCGTCGGGGGCCGAAGCGCGATCCGCGCGACACTCCTCGCGATCCGGCGTTCGAATTCCTGTCGGAGGCCGAGGGGCGGATGCTGCGCAGCCTCACCCGGGAGGCGTTCGCCGAGCGCGGCCTCGAGGTCACGGTGTTCGCCGACCACATGACGGACAGCGCGCAGCGGAACTACAACCTCTACAACCTCGCCGCGGGCTGCCACAACGACGAACGCGGCTCCCGGGCCTGGCCGGCGCTGATCCGCGACCACGTCGACAAGCTGGTGCGCGCGATGGACGCGCCGTCCGCCCTCGACACCCTCTCGCACGACGAACTGCGGGCCCGGCTCTTCCCCCGCGTCACGTCGGACACGAACCTGCCGGACGACCCGGCGTTCGTGTACGCCCCGGCGCCCGCGCCCGGGCTGCGCGAAGTCCTCGCGCTCGACTTGCCGGAAAGCGTCCAGACGCTGCCCGGCGACGCGCTCTCCGCCCTCGGCGACCTCGCCGAACTGCGGCTGCGGGCGATGAACAACCTGCGCGCGCTCCCGGTCGAGGAGCACGAAGTGGTCACCCACGAGGACGGCGGCACGTTCCATCTCCTCGCCGGGGACTCGTTCTTCACCGCGAGCCGGGTCCTGGTCCTCGACGACCTGGTACGGCGGATCACCGGCAAAGCCCTCGGCCCCGACGGGGCGCTGGTCGCCTTCCCGTTCCGGCACGTGCTGGCGTTCCACCCGATCACCGGCATGGACGTGGTGCCCGCCCTCAACGCCCTGGCCGGCTTCGCCGCCGCCCGGCACGAGGAGGCCCCCGGCCCGGTCAGCCCCTACGTGTACTGGTGGCACCGGCGCCGGCTCACCCAGCTCAGCGAACGCGTGGACGACGGGATCGGCATCACGGTCGGCGCGGAGTTCCAAGCACTGCTGGAACGCCTGCTCGCGGACGACACCGACGGCACGCCATAAGAAGACCGGAAAGCACCATCCCTCCCGGCGGGCGCGGCGGGCTTGTGCGGGTCGTGGGCCCCGGTCGCGTCGTGCACGCGGCGGGAGAGTCCGCCCAGCCCACACGGGCCATCAGCGGGGTCCCGGCGGGCTGGGAGGCAGCGGAGGGTTCCGGGGTTCCAGGGTCCCGGGTGGGCTTGCTCGGCGGCCGCGACCGGTTCGGCGACGACGGTGGCGTCTGTCACGGTCGGCTGATGCGGCGTCCACCGGTCTTGGATGTCCTCATCGGCGGGTGCCTCCGGCCTCCCTGGCGGCGGAACCACCCCAGCGGTTTCGCCCCAAGTCATGGCATGCTCCCCCTATGTCCGCCAACCCCGTCAGCCCCGTCTTCGTCGGCCGAACCACCGAACTCGGCATCCTCGACGAAGCCCTCCGCGCCGCGGACTCCGGCACGCCCGCCGTGGTCCTGGTCGCGGGCGAGGCCGGCGTGGGCAAGACCAGGCTCCTGGACGAGTTCCTTGCGCACGCCACCACGGCAGGCGCCGTCACCGCGACCGGGTCCTGTATCGAACTCGGCGCCGAAGCGCTGCCGTTCGCACCCGTCGCCGGGGCACTGCGGATGCTCGACGCGGCCTTCGGCGACCGGCTCGCCCAGGCCGCGGCCGGGCGTGAGGCCGACCTCGCCCGGCTCGCCCCGGGCCTCGTCCCGGTTCCGCAGCCCGTCGGATCGGCCGCTTCGGTGACGGCCGCCGATACCGGTGTGCCGCACTCCCCGCCCGGTGGCGCCACCCCCGGAACCCCGCCTCGGGACCCCGACGCAGGGGCGGCCAACCGTCTGAGCCTCTACGACCTCACCCTGCACCTCCTCGACTCCCTCGCCACCGACCGGACACTCGTCGTCGCCATCGAGGACCTGCACTGGGCCGACTCCGCCACCCGCGAGCTGCTCGTCTACTGGGTCCGCACCCTGCGCCGCGCCCGCGTGCTGATCGTCGCCACATACCGCGCCGACGCCGTCGACCGACGTCACCCGCTGCGCCCCGTGCTCGCCGAGCTGGACCGCGCACGCAGTGTGCGCCGCCTCGACCTCGCCCGCCTCACGCGCGCCCAGGTCGCCGAGCAACTCCACGGCATCCTCGGCGAGGAGCCGTCCCACCGGCTCGTCGAACAGGTGTTCACCCGGTCGGACGGCAACGCCTTCTTCGTCGAAGAACTCGCGGACAGCGTCCGCGACGGACGTCTGACCCGCCTGTCCGAGTCCCTGCGCGACCTTCTCCTCGTCCGCATCGAACAACTCCCCGACGCTGCCCAGCACGTCGTGCGGCTGGCCGCCGTTGGCGGTCCCAGCGTCCCGCACCGCCTCCTCGCCGAGGTCGCCGCCGCACACGCCCGCCTCGACCCGGACGCGCTCGACACCGCCCTGCGCGCCGCAGTCGGCGCGCACGTGCTCGCCCCCGCACGCGACGGCGACGGATACAGCTTCCGCCATGCCCTCGTCCGCGAGGCCGCACTCGACGACCTGCTGCCCGGCGAACGCATGCGCAGCCACGCCGCGTTCGCCCGCGCTTTGGAGGACCACCCCGGCCTCGTCCCCGCCGACGAGGCCGTCGGAAGGATCGCCACCCACTGGTGGGCCGCCGAGGACCCGGCCCGTGCCCTCCCCGCCCTGCTCACCGCCGCCCGCCACGCCGGCGACCGCTACGCCTTCGGCGAGCAGCTGCGGCTGCTCGACGGCGCCCTCCAGATGTGGGAACGCGTCCCCGACCCGGCCTCGCTCTCCGGCACCGCCCAGCTCGACATCCTCGAGGACGCCGCGACCGCGGCCCGCTACCACGATGCGCCCGACCACGGACTCGCGCTGCTCCGCCAAGCCCTCGAAATCGTCGACGCAGACGCGGACCCGCGCCGCGCCGCCGTGCTCTGGCTCACCCGGGCGCAATTGCTGCGTACCACCGCCCGCGGGTCGGGCCTCCCCGAACTCCGCAAGGCCGAGGCCCTTCTCGCCAAGGTGCCCGCGACGGCCGAGCACGCGAGCGTACGCATCCAGATCGCCCGCGCGCAGGTGCTCGACGACCGGGCCGCCGAAGCCGTAAGCGCCGCACGCGACGCCTTGGTGGCGGCCCAAGAGATGGGCGACATCGCCGCGGAGGCCGACGTCCGCAAGACGCTCGCCTGGTTCCTGCTCAGCGTCGGCGCCGTCGACGAGGCGAAGGAGAACGGCGACAAGGCAATCGCGATCGCCGAAGGCCTCGACCACCCGGACACCCTGGTCCACATGCTGGGCAACCACGCCTCCCTGCTCGAAGGGCTCGGGCGCCACGAGGAATCCGTCGCAACCGCCCGGCGCGGACTCGCGATCGCCCTCGAACGCGGACAACGCCACATGGCCGTGTTCACCTCCGGCAACCTCGCCGAGAGCCTCCTGTCCCTGGGACGCTGGGACGAAGCCGCCCAGGTCGCGGCGGACGCGCTCGCGCTCAGCCCGGGTCCGAGGGCGTCGTCCCACCTGGAGCGCGTGCTCGCCGAACTGGCCGTATACCGCGGCGACGACGAGGCTGCGGCCCGTCACCTGGAGCGGGGACTCACCACGGCGGTGGAGACCTACCTCGAACCGCAGGCGACGATCCCGCACCGGGCCCTCGGGATCGCCGCCGCGCGCAGGGCGGGCGACCTGGACGCGGCACGCGAGATCGCCGCCGCGCAACTGGGGGAAGGCGTGCTGGCAGGCCACCAGCGTTATGGATGGCCGTTGTTGGCGGAGGCGGCGCGTGCCGAAGCCGAGCTGGCACCGGCAGCATCCGGCGGATCGGAGGCGGTCGGGTCCGCCGCCGCAGCCCTCCGGTCATTCGCGAAGACGCTCGCGACGGACTGCGACCTCGACCGCGCGTACGCGGTGACCGTCACCGCCCTCCTCGACACCGCCGAAGGGCACTCGGGTCTCGCCGAACGCTGGATCGAGGCCGACGAGGCGTGGTCGCGTACCACCAAGCCGTACGACCAGGCCCGCGTCAAACTCGACCTGGCCTCCGCCCTGGCCGCCGCGGGCCGTCGGACCGAGGCCCGCGACGCCCTCGCCGCCGCCCACGCCAGGGCCGTCCGCCTGGGCGCGGAACCGCTCCGGGCGAGCGCGGAGCTCCTGGCCCGCCGCATGTCCTTGACGCTTCCGCAGCCGGCGCCGGCGTCGGCAAACGACCCGACCCCCGGCGGCGCGAAGGACTCCCCCGACACCGCCACAGCCACCGCGGCGTCGCTGACCCCGCGCGAACGGGAAGTCCTCCAGCGGCTCGCACGGGGCTACAGCAACCGGCGCATCGCCGAAGAGCTGTTCATCAGCGTGAAGACGGCCAGCGTCCACGTCTCCAACATCCTCGGCAAGCTCGAGGTGGCGAGCCGAGGTGAAGCCGCCGCCCTCGCCCACCGCCTGGGCCTCGTCGACGACACCGCCTGACCCGGTCGGCGCGGCGACCGTTCCCGCGCCGACGCGCGATACGGCCCAGATCCGCGCAGGTCAGCGCTCGGCAGTGACATAGCGGATGAGCCGCAGCGCACGCATCCTGTGGTCCAGGGAGGCGCCCGGCTGTGCGAGGTCGTCGTTGCCACACAAGGTGCGGCGGACGGGGCAGCTTGGAGACAGGCGAACGCCGCGCCCACCAGGGCGCTCAGGACCAGGATGTCGGGGCGGGTATCCGGGTCTCGGGCGACGGCACGAGCGGCCAGGCGCTGGGCGAGTTGCTCCTGCAAGCGGTGCACGCGCTCCAGTTGGGCGGCGAGCAGCAGCGGGTCGGCGCTGCGGCCGTGGGGCCGGTCATGAGCCGGGCCAGTTCGCGGGTGAAGAAACAATTCCCGCCACGCACACTCCCACGAGGCATGAGGGTCATGCCGTGTCCGTGTCGGCGTCGGCGTCGGCGTCGGCGCCGACGGCACCGGCCGAGCGAAGCGATCGCCCGAGGTCTCCGGTGAGGATGCTGGGATGGCGCCGCCACCACCACAGGTCGGGGCCAGGCAGCCTGTGGAACTGACCGAGTGCTAGGCCGTCGTCGTCGATGGTCGCGGCTTTGTACTGCGCGTCCAGGGCTTCGATCCGCGGGGTCCAGAGCTGGACGACGTGTTCGTCCAGCGGAAGCCACGCCTCGTGCAGCCAGTTTCGGCAGTAGAGGTCGTTCGTGTACTCGTACACGTCGTCGCCGTAGCCGCGCTCGATGGCGCACACCAGGGCAGCCCACGCGTTCACCCTGTCAGCGACCGTGAACACGGTCCTCCAGCCGCGCTGGTGCAACAGCTCTCCCACCTCGCTTTCCGTAGCCACGGCGTGAGGCTCTCATACCAATCTGCCCGGGCGACCGAGATGTGTGAGGCCGGCTACCCCCCTCGGAAGCTGGATCAAGCGGCAGCGCACCGCTTACACCGCCGACACCCCGACCGGGCTGCGTCCAACGCCTCGAAGGCCTCGGCACAGTCTGGAACCCACCGACGCCGCCTCCGACGACAGCCTGGACACCACGCGGGCGTACTACACCGACCACGGCACCCACGCCGCACCCCTCACCGCGACAGCACTCGACACGCCCATCGGGCAGTGGCTGCCCAACCAACGGCGGCCCGGCTTCCTGGCCGACCACCCCGAACGCGCCGAGGCCCGGGCGGAGATCGACCCGAACTGGAACCCGGCCTGGCCGCTCGACCGGCAGCGCCACTACGCGGGCGTACGCGAAGCGTTGGCCGCAGGCGCGACGTTGGACGAGCTCGTGCCCGGGTGACCATCCACGGACACGACATCGGACAATGGCTCGAACGCCGCTTCCCGCCGCAGCATGCGCGCGACGGGTGCCCTGGTCGGAGCGGCGTCCGCGGTGCAGCCGCTGCGACGCCCCGTGGTGGTCGATGTCCCCCGCCAGATCCGATAGGGTGATCACACCGACGCGGGGTGGAGCAGCTCGGTAGCTCGCTGGGCTCATAACCCAGAGGTCGCAGGTTCAAATCCTGTCCCCGCTACCACAGTTGGGGTCCGGCAAACCGCCGGACCCCAACGACTTACCCCACGGGCCCGCCCCCGTTCCCGGCACGCCGTCACTGGTCCAGCCGTGGCAAGAGTCGCCGCAAACCGTCCCCATTCGGTGGCGACGCATGTTCTTCTGCGGGTCCCTGTTGAACGCTGAGCGAGCGTGTCCAGACCGGTCATCCGCGGGGTCATGGGGGCCGAGGTCGTGCACGGTGCTTGGACATCGGGCCTGGCGGCACGCAGCGTGGAACGCAGCCAGGCGGTATCCGGGCGGGCGGCCGGGTCCTTGGACCGCCCCGCGCGAGAACCGCTGCCGTTCCACCCCTTGGACCTCGGCGAGGAGGCGCTGCGCGCCCTCTTCGGGTTCGTCGTCGAAGGCCGCCGCATGCCCGGCGACATCGACGCCGACCACGTCCCCGTGCACCGGATTCGCCTGACCGACCCCGACGGGCCGACCCCGGAACAACGCCAGGCCGTGCGCGACGCCCTCATGGCCCGGATGAAACCGCCGCGCATCTTCCGCATGGAAAACGGACGCCTCGTCGAGACAGACCTGCCGTAAACCGCCGCGGCACGATTGGTGGACGCTCGCGTCACCGCGGCGGCCGACGCGCAGAGCATCTCCCTCGGTCGCGCCTCAGGTTCCGATGCCAAGCCAGTCCCGTTCGGCCGTCACTGCGTGTCGAGCCGCATCGGATGGTCGAGCGACGCCGGGCAAGCGAAGACACGCACCTGTCCGTGGCGTCCGACGCTGATGTCCAACGGATCGGAGTCGTTGGTATCCGGGTGGTCTTCTGTGGGGATCCAGCTGTGGCCGCCGCCGTGCCATTCGCTGCTCGCGACCGTTATCAGGGGCTGCATGCGCGCACCGCAACGGCAGTCGATCGCGTGGAAATCAGTCAGGTGCCGTGCAGGCCACCCTCCGATCTTGCTTCCCGGTGCGATCGACAACTCGGACGGATACTCCTGCCCGGCTGAGTCCGCCCACTCGTATATCCGCCGAGCCAGATCCTTCGGAACCTCGCAGGCGTCCGGGTACTCGGTCACCGCCTCGGGATGGATCACGCACGGAGCCGGCGTGTAGCAGTCGTCGGCGGGGTGGTAGTACTCGGGATCGCAGGCGAAGCGACTGGCCGGGGGTGTGCGCAGCACGTCCAGGACGTCCGCGGACCTGCGCCAGAACAGTAGGGGAATCGGGCCGTCGTACCACGGGTCGATGCTCGGATCGTGGTGATCGTTGGGGCACCACAGGACTTGCAGGACATCGATTTTGTCCGGCCAGTGCCATCCTGGTAGTTCGGGTACATCGCGGGCGTACACCTGCAGCACCGGCAGAAGGGCGACCGGACCGCCCTCGTCCTCGTGGTCCCGTGTGCAGTAGGGCCACGGTTCACCGGCCGGCCACAACAGCGGGCCGCCCATCGAGCTTTCGCCGACCGCGGGAGCACCGCGGCGCGGGTGCAAGCGAATCGCCGTCCGCGCAAACGAACGGAGTTCTGGGAAAACCTCGGTCATCGTGATCGGCCGCGGCGGCGTCGTGCGGACCATACGAGCGTATCCTCCAAAACCGGCGCCTGGGGGTCGCCTGCCGAGGCGTATTCTGCCTGCCTCTACCGACAAACCCGACCGCGCGTGATGAAGGTTCTCCACGCCCTGCTTCTCGCGTCCTTTGCGGGCGTCGGGGACGACGCGGGGGACTGGGAGCGGCCGGAACTCTCGTCGGCCCATGACCTCCGACTCCCTTACCGGGGAACCGACTTCTTCGCCGACGTCGTCGATTTCTCCGCCGATTTCCCGGTGACGACCGTAACCCCCGTGCGCGGGGGGTCGTTGTACGCAGCGAGGCCCCGGAACGTCCCCCCGTTCGCTCCGGGGCCTCACTGCTGCCCGGCCCGTTCCGCGGCGCGCGACGGCGCCCGGGTTGCCGGACGATGTGACGATTCGGGACCGGGCGGAACGCGGCAGTCCGGTGCGATCGTCCAGGTTCTCCGACGCCCGGGCCGCGCCTAGCCTGGCGCGGTGGAGGCCGCCCAGGACATCGCCGCTCGCCCGCCGTTCTCGCCCTCGGCCGCGCGCCGGGCCCGCCGCGGGCTGCACATGACCCTCGACCAAGTCGCCTACGGACTCGCCGCGTTCCGCGTCGCCGCGGGCCCCGGCCGGGTCGCCGCGTGGGAGGCCGGGACCGACCGCCCCACCGAAGCCGAGCTCCTCGCGCTCGCCGAAACCCTGTGGTGCTCCCCCGGCGAACTCATGGGCACCGCAGGGGCTTTGCGCGAACACCGGATCGGTCGCCGACTCACCGTCGCCGAACTGTGCGCGCGGATCGGACTTCCGCCCTCCCGCTACACGGCCATGGAACGCGCCAACGCGTGGCGCGGCGACTCCCGCTCGACGGCCGCGCTCGCCCGCGAACTCGGCTTTTCACACCGCGACTTGGTCGCCGTGGCGGGTTCCGCCGCGGAACTCGAGCAGCTGCTCGCGGAGACGGTACGCGGCCGCCCCAAGGCGCAACTGTCCGTGGTCGCGCGCCTCACCGGCCTGCGCCGCAGCCGGGTCTCCGCCGCACTGACCGGACTGCACCGCGAATTTGCGTACCGGGAACACTTGGCCCTGTCCTGGACGTCCGGCGTCCCCGGCACCCGCCCGCACGCCGCGGAGCCGCCCCCACCGGCCACTCCCGCGGCTCTCGCCGACCGGTTCTGGGCGCTGCTCGGCCACCCGGCGGCAGATCCGGGGGCGGCCGGGGTGTGGTCGCGGTAGCGGTAGCGGTAGCGGTAGCGGTTGCGGGATCGTCGCCGCGGCGGGGGAAGCGGAGTGGGGGTGGTTGCGGGCGTGGTCCCGGACGTCACCGCGGCCGGGGCGCTCGGGCGCTGTAGTTGCGCGAACGTTCCCGAAGCCACCGTGGCCGGGGACGGCTGGGTGGCGTGGTTGCGGAAGCGGTCCCGGGATCACCGCCGCCGCCGGGGCGAGCAGGTGCAGTGGTTGCGGGGGGGCAGTACCCGGATTGCCGCCTCCAGTGCGACCGGGTGGAGTGTGGTGCCGGGGGTCACCGCAGACGGGAACGGCCGGGGAAGGCCGGGGAGGGCGTGGTTTCGGGGACAGCGCCACGCGTCATCACCGGCTCACGCTCGCACCGGTGTCGGCGTGCGCTCCCGAGGCGATACCCGGGCCGTAACCATCACATCGCTCGGCGGCCGTATGTGCGGCTCCGCCCTATTTCCTCCCCTACGCGTGCGCCAAGTTCGCCCGGTCGGATTCTCCGACGCCGCCACCCCCGGGCGCGTCAGCCGATCGCTTCCCGCCAGCGGGCCACCGCAGCCGGGTCGACGGGCTGATCCCAGCCGCCGCGGCGGGCCGGGCTGCCGATGTGGAAGGCGTTCAGGCCCGCGGCTTCGAGGGCGGGGAGGTGCTCGAGGCGGAGGCCTCCGCCGACGAGGATGCGGGGGCGAGGGGTCGGGGGTTGCGCGTCGGAGTCGGCAGTGGGGCGGTCGTTCGCGGCTGCGGGCATCGCTTTCGCCGACGTGGTCTTCGCTGCCGCGCTCTTCCCCGCCGCGCTCTTCGCTGCCATCTCCGCCTCGGCATCGGCGGTCAGCGCGGCCAACCCGTCCCCCACTCCCCCAGGGCCTCCCGACGTGAGAATCGTGTCGACGCCGGGCAGGGCGGCGGCCACGGTCCAGGCGGCAGCGCGGTCGGGGATGTGGTCGAAGGCCCGGTGGAACGTCCAGCGGGCATCCGGGAGGTCGCCGAAGACGGCCGCGCAGGCCTCGACGTCCGGGTCCCCGGCCGCGGTCAGCCACCCGCCGACGAATTCGCGCGCCCCGGCGGACCACAGCTCGGCCGCGTCGGCACGCAGCCGGTCGAGCGGGACGCCGCGGGCGAAGCCGGGGGCGCGGCGGATCATGACGCGCACCGGGACGTCGACGGCGTCGCGGACGGCGGCCCAGACGACGGCGGGCGGAGTCAGGCCGTCGGCGGACATGTCGGCGACCAGTTCGAGCCGGTCGGCGCCGCCGCGCACGGCGGCCCGGGCGTCGGCGGCGGACAGGACGACGACTTCGAGCAGGGGGTCGGGCATGCACGGGTTTCGCATGCCCCCCATATTGGTCTAGACCTCAGTGCGCGGCCAACTGGCGGAGGAGTTCCGTGTTGAGCCGTCCCGCGGCGTTCTCCGGGACCCAGTGGTCGATGCCGCTCAGCTCGACGAACCGGTACGGGCCCCGCATGTGCGCGGCGGTCAGTTCCGCGGCGGTGCGGCCGAGCGCGCCGTCGGCGCTGCCCCAGACATAAAGAGCGGGCACGGTGATCGGCCCGGCGTCGTGCAGCGACTTGGGCGTGATCGCGCGGTACCAGTTGAGGGCGGCGGTCAGCGCGCCGGGCTCGCGCAGCACGGCGAGGTATTCGGTGACGGCGTCGTCGGGGAGGCCGCCGTACGCGGCGCGCAGGTAGGCGGCGTCGTCGGCGAGCAGGCGCTCCTCGGCGACGCCGCGGGTGCGGAACATGTCCATGTACGCGGACTGCTTGCGCTGGCCGGACCCGCTGTCCCGGGCCGCGGCGGACATCGCGTCGGGGTGCGGGGTCGACACGACCGTCACGGTGCGCAGCCGTTCCGGGTGCAGTCCGGCGACCTGCCAGGCGATGGCGCCGCCCCAGTCGTGCCCGACGAGGTCGAACGTCGCGGCACCCAGCGCGTCCGCGACCGCCAGCACGTCGCCGACCAGCGCGTCGCGGTCGTACGCCGCTTCGTCGGCGGGCCGCGCGCCCGGCGAGTATCCGCGCTGGTCGAACGCGATGGCCCGACAGCCCGCCGCCGCCAGCACGGGCAGTTGCAGGACCCACTCGGCCGACGTCTCCGGAAACCCGTGCAGCAGCAGAACCGGCCGCCCGTCCTCGGGCCCGGCCACCCGGGCCCGGAACACCATCCCCCCGGCCTCGACCTCGACGATCCCGATCCCGTCCATCGCGCCCTCCCGCACGTCACGGCCCGCTCGATGCCGAACCCCGTCACACACCGGCCCTCGGCGGCCTCAGGCTAGGGCGGTCTGCTGGATCTTCACACCCCTCGCGGCGCCGTAGGCCTTGCGAGTACGACAAAGCACGAGCTGCGGGCATGCGCCTTGCGATGCACGGCACCAGACGACGTGAGGGGCACGAATATCCACCAGACACGCCCAGTGCCACGGCCAAGAAGGAAGAACGAGTCACGCACCAACGGGCCAGGCGATACGGACCCGACGAGGGCCCAGGCGAGGTGGGGAGCGTCGGGCGCGGCCGGCGGAATGTGGCCCCCTGGGGGGTGTTGTCCCACGGGCGGGGGCGGGGCGGGTCGCAGAGCGGACCGGCGGCGCGGGCACTGGCGGCAAAGCGGCATCGGGCATCGGGCATCGGGCATCGGGCCGAGCGCAACGGTGCCGGCAGCGCCGCAGCCGCGCCCCGCAAACGCCCGCGCCCGCTCTCCCCGCCACCACCCGTCAGCCTCTCCCGACATCCCCGCAGGCACCGCAGGCACCGCAGGCACCGCAGGCACCGCACCCGCCCATACACCCACAGCCGGCCCCGCGCTCCGCCTTGCCCGCCACCGGCCCCGCCCCCACCCGTCAGCGGCTGTCGGCCTCCGCGCAGGCCCGCCCCCCACCCGCGCGCTTGGCACTGCCTGCCTTCTCGCTCCCCCACCACCCATCAGGCCCCTCCCCCGTATCCCCTCCCCTCCTCCACTCGTTGTGCCGCGCGCTGTGCGGGGTTCCTGGAACGAGTGGAAGGCGGAGTGGCGATGGGGATCATCCTGAGCGCCGGGGAAGGCCCCGCGTCGCGGGCCTATCGGCGGCGGGTGTGGGTCGTGGCGGTGGTGGGCCTGGCGGCGGTGCTGATGGGCGTGTTGGCGCAGTTCTCGCAGGCGTCGGTGCCTGCCGGGTTGCCGGCGGAGCCGGCGGTCGTGGGGGCCGCGCACGACGGGGTGGTGCGGAAGGCCGCGTTGACGCTGCCGGCGACGGCGTCGCGGGATGCCGCCGACCCGATGGCGCTGGGGCGCGTCGACGCGCCGGTGCTGATGGTCGAGTACGCGGACTTCAACTGCGGCTACTGCATCCGCTTCGCCCGCGAAACCGAGGCCGACCTGCTGCGCAAGTACGTGGACACCGGCGTCGTCCGCTTCGAGTTCCGCAATTTCGCCATCCGCGGCGACGGTTCGATCGCGCTCGCGCGCGCCGCCTGGGCCGCCGGACAGCAGGGCCGGTTCTGGCCGTTCCACGACGAGGTGTACCAGCGCGGCACCACCGACCCGACGGCCGCCGCGCGCGCCGCGGGCGTGCCCGACCTCGCCCGCTTAGACGTCATCTCATTTGGCTCGGTAGCCTGGGCTGGTGTCGATGGTTGAGCGTTTGGTGCCGGACGAGTTGTACGAGCTGTTCGAGCGGGTGG
>NZ_JBMULZ010000006.1:407441-418281 GCF_049534875.1 Uniformispora flossi | reverse complement strand
GCGTGTGCGCACACACACGCCGCGGCTCCGCGGCTTTTCGCCGTCCGCGATTCCGGCAACGGGGTGTTCACAACTCTCTGAGACAGTCGTGCCGTGAGTTCGCACCTGGCCCTCGTTTCGCGCCCCCACATCGACTTCTGTCGTGTCGCGGGTGCGCTCTGTGCCGCCTGCTGACGCTCGCCGAGCCCGCGTCGCTCCGCGGGCCTGCTGCTGATCCCGATCGAATCCCCCTGTCGTGAGCGCGCGCCTGCGCCGCCTCGGAAACCGCGGCTGACCGCGGCTCTTCCGAGCGCTGCCGCGTGCGGGCTTTCCCGTGCGCCGATTCACCGCCTCGAACCACCCGGAGGAGCACCCTCATGTCTGTTCCCGCATTCGCCACCAGCCGTCGCACGGTGCTGCGCGCCGCCGGAGCGGGCGCCGTCGCGCTCGGTCTGACGGCGTGCAAGTCGGCGGTGGACGACCAGAAGAGCCAGTCCGCCGGGGCCGGCGCGAGCGGAGCGCCGAAGCGGGGCGGGACACTGCAGATAGGCGCGCCGACCGACTTCACCCCGTCGCTGCTCTTCACCACGAACTCGTCGTTCTTCCTGCCGCGGCTGGTGTTCAACACGCTGACCGCGTACGACCCGAAGACCCTCGTGCCGCAGCCGCAGCTGGCCAAATCCTGGCAGGTGGCGCCGGACGGCAAGAGCGTTGCCCTGCAGCTGAGAGAGGGCGTGAAGTTCCACACCGGACGCCCGTTCACCGCCGACGACGTCGTCTTCGCGATCAACAACCTCAAAGAGCCCAAGCGCAGCGCGCAGTTGCGGGCCACCGCCGCGGTGGTCACCGACTTCGAGGTGAAGAGCCCGACCGAGCTGACCCTGCGGCTCGCCCACCCGGTCAGCAACCTCTTCGACCTGTTCGAATTCATGATCGTCCCCGACAAGGAGACGATCGACGACGCGCTCGCCGGGAAGAGGCTGATCGGCACGGGCCCGTTCGTCTTCAAGAACTGGACGCCCGGCGCCTCCCTGTCCTTCGCCCGCAACCCCGACTACTTCGTGCCCGAGCGGCCCTACTTCGACGGGGTCGAGGTACGCATCATCGGCCAGAGCGACGCCCTGGTCGCCGCTTTGCGCAGCAAGCAGGTGCAGCTTGCGCTCGGCCTGACCGGCCGGGACCTCCAGCCGGTCAAGGACGACAAGCAGTTCGCCCTGACCCACTTCGACACCGGAAACGGCGCCTGGTACGTCGGCGCGAACGTGTCGGTCAAGCCGTTGGACGACAAGCGCGTGCGGCAGGCCGTCTCGTACGCGATCAACCGCGACCGCATCCTCCAGCAGGCCCTGAACGGCTACGGCCTGGCGTCCTCCGCGCCGTGGCCCAAGTCGTCGCCGGCGTACTCGGACGCGACAGCCAAGCGCTACACCTACGACCCGGCAAAGGCGAAAGCGCTGCTCGCCGAGGCAGGCGCCGCCGACCTGGAACTGCCGCTGGCCTACCTGTCGTCGGCGCCGCAGATCGCCCAGATGGTGCAGTTCGACCTTCAGCAGGTCGGCATCAAGACGACGCTGGAGCCCTTGGACCCGGCCAAGTTCCAGACGCAGCTCATCGGCCAGACGATGCCCGGACTGTGGGCCGGCGCGCACGGATTCGCGCAGGTGCACCCCTCGACGCTCGCGGTCAGCGCCTATCCGTTCAACGAGGCGAAGAACACCTCGAAGTTCTCCGACCCGCGCTAC
This sequence comes from Uniformispora flossi, assembly GCF_049534875.1. Taxonomy (NCBI): domain Bacteria; kingdom Bacillati; phylum Actinomycetota; class Actinomycetes; order Kitasatosporales; family Streptomycetaceae; genus Uniformispora; species Uniformispora flossi. The sequence goes on along the minus strand of NZ_JBMULZ010000006.1, from coordinate 416,560 downwards.
ACCGAGATCGTCCAGCGCGCCTGGCAGCAGGTGGACGCGGACAGCCCGGCGGCTCGTGCGGCGTACCAGGACCTGACCGAGGTGCTGCTGGACCAGCAGTTCGTCATCGACCTGGTGGTGCTGGACCAGCTGTACGCCACCACGAGCAACCTGCACGGCGTGACGCAGAACCTGTTCACGTCCACCGTCCTCGACGACGCGTATCTGGCGTGATGCCGCGATGACCGGCTACCTGCTGCGGCGGCTGCCCTCGGCACTCGGGGTCCTGCTGCTCGCCTCCTTCGTGATCTTCCTTGTGCTACGCGCGGTGCCGGGCGATCCGGCCGCGACATTGGCCGGGTCCGACTCGTCGCCGGACGCCGTGGCGGCGATCCGGCACGACCTCGGCCTCGACCGCCCGCTGCTCGCCCAATACGGCACGTGGCTGGCGGACGCGGTGCGCGGCGACTTCGGCCGCTCCTACCTGATCGGCGGCTCGGTGTCCGACCTGCTCGGGCAGCGCATCGGCAACACCGTGGAACTCACGCTCGGCGCACTGTTGTTCGCCATCACCCTCGGGCTGGTGTGCGGAGTGCTCGGGGTGACCGTGAAGAACCGGATCGGCCAGACCCTGCTGTCCGCGTTCAACTCCTTGTCCCTGGTGGTCCCGGGCTACGTCACCGGCTTCCTGCTGGTGTTCGCGTTCGCGGTGACCTGGCCGGTGCTGCCGCCCGGCGGACACGAGTCGATCCTCGCTGACCCGCAGATCGGCTTCCAATACCTGCTGATGCCCGCGCTGGCCCTCGCGCTGCCGACCGCGGCCGTCCTCGCGCGCTACGTCAAGGACGGCCTCGAACAGGCGCTCGGCGAGGACTACTCCCGGACCGCCACATCGCTGGGCATCCCGCGGCGGCGCCTGCTGTGGCGGCACGCGCTGCCCAACGCGCTGCCGCCGGTGCTGACCGCACTCGGCATGCAGGTCGGCGTGCTGCTCGGCAGCGCGGTGGCCGTCGAAGCGGTGTTCGCGTGGCCCGGCCTCGGCACGCTCGCCGAACAGGCGATGACCCGGCGCGACTATCCCGTCGTCCAGGCGCTGCTGCTGTTCTTCGTCGCGGTGTTCGTGGCCGTCCAACTGCTGACCGACATCGCGTACGCGCTGCTCGACCCGCGCGTGCGCCTGGGGTGACGCCATGACCGCACCTGCAACCCTCCTCCCCGGCCCCGTCCCGGCCGCGGTCGCCCGCAAGAGCCGCGTCCGCAACCGCTATCTGCGCGGCCTGGCCACACCGCGCGGCATCATCGGCCTCGCCCTGGTCGGCCTCGTGCTGGCGGCGGGCCTGGCCGCGCCGCTGCTGACCTCCTACGACCCGAACTTCCAGACCGCGGACGCGCTGCTGTCCCCGGGCTCCGGCGGCCACCCGTGGGGGACCGACGAAGTCGGCCGCGACTTGCTGAGCAGGCTCCTGTACGGCATCCGCGCCGACCTCCTCGTGGTACTCGCCGGCGTGCCGATCGCGGCACTCGCCGGGTGCTCGCTCGCGCTCCTGGCCACCGCGCACCGCGCCGCCGACGTCGCCGTGCAGCGGCTGTTCGACCTCATCCTGTCCTTCCCCGGCCTGATCCTCGGCCTCACGGTCACCGCGGTCATGGGCGTCGGCCGCGGCACCGTGATCGTGGTCATCGCGCTGAGCGAGACACCCGGGTTCGGACGGCTGCTGCGCGGCGCGATCCTCGTGCACCGCGACCGCGAGTACGCGGTGGCCGCCCGCGTCGGGGGAGCGGGTCCGCTGCGGCTGCTCACCCGGCACGTGCTGCCGAACGCCGCCGACCCGGTCGTCGTCCACTTCGCGCTGGCCATGTCGGTCGCGGTGATCCTCGAAGGCGCCATGAGCTTCATCGGTATCGGCATCCGCCCGCCCGAAGCCGCCCTCGGCGCCACGCTCGCCGCGTCCCGGCCCTACCTGGAGGACCACCCCGCCTATGCGCTGGGCCCGCTCGTCGTCATCACGGCGCTCGTGGTGGGCCTCAACCTGATCGCGGAGGCACTGAACCGAGGAGCCCGACGATGACCATATCCGTGGACAAGCCGCTCCCGGCCGTCCCCGAAGCACCCGCCGCCGCACCCCTGCTGCGCGTACGCGACCTGCACGTCTCGTTCGACACGGAGCGCGGGCCCGTGCAGGCGGTACGCGGCGTCGACTTCGACCTCGCCCGCGGCGAAACCCTCGCCATCGTCGGCGAGTCCGGCTCCGGCAAGTCGACCACCGCACTCGCCCTGAACCGCATGCTGCCCGCCGCGGGCCGTATCACCGGCGGATCCGTCGTCCTCGACGGCACCCTCGACCTGGCCGCCGCCACCGAAGCCGAGCTGCGCGACATCCGCGGCGCCCGCATCGGCATGGTCTTCCAGGACCCGATGACCTCGCTCAACCCGCTGCTCACCGTCGGGCGGCACCTCGACGAAGCGATGCGCGCCCACGGCGTCGACCGCCGCCGCCGGACCGCCCGGGCCGCCGAACTCCTCGACCTGGTCGGCATCCCCGAGCCCGCCAAACGTATGCGCGACCACCCCCACCAGTTCTCCGGCGGCATGCGCCAACGCGTCATGATCGCGCTGGCCCTCGCCAACGAACCGGACGTCCTGCTCGCCGACGAGCCGACCACCGCGCTCGACCCCACCGTGCAGGACCAGATCCTCACCCTGATCGAGGACCTGGGCCGCGAGACGGGCACCGCGACCGTGCTCATCACCCACAACATGGGCGTCGTCGCCCGCTCGTCGGCGCGCGTGATGGTGCTGTACGGCGGACGCGTCGTCGAACACGGCCGCACCGCCGACGTGCTGACCGCACCACGCCATCCCTACAGCATCGGACTCCTGCGAGCCGTCCCGCGGCTCGACGCGCCCTACGGCACCCGCCTCGAAGGAATCCCGGGGACACCTCCCGACCTGTCCGCCCCGCCCGTCGGCTGCGCCTTCGCCGACCGCTGCACCCTCGCCACCGACCGGTGCCATGACGAACAGCCGCCCGCCCGCGACACCGCGGGCCGCACGGTGGCCTGCTGGGTCGACGACGCGGCGCTGCGGCTCACCGCGGCGGCATCGAAGGCGGTTGCCGACGTTCCGCGGACGGCCGCGGCCGACGGGAAGGCCGAAGCACAGCCCGTCCTCGCCGTCGCCGGACTCGGCAAGGTGTTCCACTCGCGCCGGAACCGCGTGGTCGCGCTGGACGACGTGTCCCTGGAACTCCGGCGCGGCGAGACCCTGGGCGTGGTCGGGGAGTCCGGCTCCGGCAAGTCGACGCTCGTCCGCACTCTCGTCGGCATCCACGCGCCGACGTCCGGCCGCATCCTGTTCGAGGGCCGCGACCTCACCAAGCCGGGCCGCGCCGAGCTGCGCAACCTGCGCCGCCACGTACAGATGGTGTTCCAGGACCCGTACGCGTCGCTCAACCCCCGCATGACCGTCGGCGCGATCATCGCCGACCCGCTGGTGTCCCAAGGCATCGGGACCGCCGCGGACCAGCGCCGCCGGGTCGCCGAACTCCTGGAACGCGTCGGCTTGGACGCGGCCGCCGCCGACCGGCACCCGCGCGACTTCTCCGGCGGCCAACGCCAGCGCATCGGCATCGCCCGGGCCCTGGCCCCGGAACCGTCGGTCCTCATCTGCGACGAACCGGTGTCCGCACTCGACGTCTCGGTGCAGGCCCAGGTCGTCAACCTGCTTGCCGACCTGCAGGCCGAACTCGGCCTGTCGATGATCTTCATCGCCCACGACCTCGCCGTCGTCCGGCAGATCTCGCACCGCATCGCCGTCATGCGCGCCGGACGCGTCGTCGAAACCGGACCCGCCGAAGACCTGTGCGCCCACCCGCGCCACCCGTACACCCGTGACCTGCTGGCCGCCGTGCCCAGCCCCGTCCCCGCCGCCGCGGCCGCCGCCTGAGGAGCCCCGTGACCACGAACCCCGACCCCCGCCGCCGCGACCCGTACGCCGAATTCCCCGGCCGCGCCGGACGCACCTTCGCCGAATCCGAAGCCGCCTGGCCGCCGCACCGCGCCGCGCGGCCCGGCGCCCCCAACATCGTGGTCGTCCTCATCGACGACATGGGCTACAGCGACATCGGCCCCTTCGGCTCCGAGATACCCACGCCCACGCTCGACCGCCTCGCCGAAAACGGCCTCCGGCTGACCAACTACCACACCATGCCGCTGTGCTCACCGGCCCGTGCCGCGCTGCTCACCGGCCTCAACCCGCACCGCGTCGGCTACTCCTTCGTCGCCAACGCCGACCCCGGCTTCCCCGGCTACGCCATGGAGATCGCCGAGGACATCCCCACCCTCCCGCAGCTCCTCCACGACGAGGGCTACGCCACCTTCGCCGTCGGCAAGTGGCACCTGGTCCGCGACTCCGCGTCCAACGCCGCCGACGACCGGGCGAACTGGCCGCTGCAGAAGGGCTTCGACCGGTACTACGGCGTCCTCGAGGGGCTCACCAGCCTCTTCCACCCGCACCAGCTCGTCCGCGACAACAGCCCGCTCGACATCGACGAACTCCCCGACGACTACTACTACACCGACGACATCACCGACGAAGCCATCGGCATGATCACGTCGCTGCGCGCCCACGACGCCGACAAGCCGTTCTTCCTGTACGTCGCGCACAACGCCGTGCACGGGCCGCTCCAGGCGAAGGCCGACGACATCGCCCGGCACCGGGGCCGCTACGACGAAGGCTGGGACCGGCTCCGCGACACCCGCTTCGCCAAGCAGATCGCCGACGGCCTCTTCCCGGACGACACCCGCCTGCCGCGGCGCAACTTCGAACGCGGCCACGAAGTCGGCGCCTGGGACGACGTCCCCGCCGACACCCGCGAGCTGTACGCCCGCTACATGGAGGTCTATGCGGCCATGGTCGACAACATCGACCAGAACCTCGGCCGCCTCACCGCCACCCTCGAAGAACTCGGCGAACTCGACAACACCATCATCGTGTTCACGTCGGACAACGGCGGGACCGGCGAAGGCGGCGCGGAAGGCACCCGCGCCTACTTCAAACGCTTCGTCCACCACCCCGGACTGCCCGAGGAATGGAACGGCGACGTCGACCGCGAACTCGACCTCGTCGGCGGCCCCCGCAGCCTCGTCCACTACCCGCGCGGCTGGGGCATGGCCTCCAACACCCCGTTCCGCCTCTACAAGGGGCAGACGTATGCGGGCGGCGTGCGCGTGCCGTTCGTCGTCTCCTGGCCCGCCGGCCTGCCGCGCGACGCCGCCGACGACGGGATCCGCCCGCAGTACCAGTACGTCACCGACGTCTTGCCTACACTTCTCGGCCTGGCCGGCCTGGAACACCCGGCAGAGCGGCGCGGCGTACCGACCCAGGAACCCGACGGAGTGCCGTTCACGTCCGTGCTCGCCGACCCCTCCGCGGCGTCGACGCACCTTGAGCAGTACAGCGAGATGACCGGCAACCGCAGTTACTACCGGCACCCCTACAAGCTGGTCACCCAGCACCAGTTCGGCGCGGACTACGACGACGGCGAATGGGCGCTGTACGACATCGTCCGCGACCCCACCGAGATCGACGACCTCGCCGCGGACCTTCCCGACGTGGTCAAGGAGCTGTCGGAGGCCTGGGAGGCCGCCGCCTGGCGCAACGGCGTGTTCCCGCTCGCCGACGCGAGCGGGGCCCTGGTGCTCCGGCACCCGGACGAAGAGCTGCTGCGCCGCCCGGTGCGCATCCTCGCGGGTACTCCCGAAGTGGAGCGGTACCGCTCCGCGAAGCTCGTCTCCTTCCGCGACTTCGAGGCGGCGATCGCGATCGACCGGCACGGTGCGGACGATGCCGGCGTGCTGCTGTCGCACGGCGACCAGGGCGGCGGCTACAGCGTGTACGTCGAGGACGGGCGCCTGTGGTTCGCGTACAACGAGTACGGCGTCCTCCACGAGATCGACGCGGGACCCCTCTCCGCGGGACCGCACGTGGTCACGTTGCGCGCCCACACCCGCCCCAGGTTCCGCTGGGACTTCACGGTGGCCGTCGACGGCACGGACGTGGCCTGGCTGGAGGGCGTCCACTTGCTGATCGGCATGGCACCGCTGCAGGGCATCAGCGTCGGCGTGGACCGCAAGTCGCCCGTGTCGTGGCCGGTGTACGAGCGGCACGGCTCGTTCCGGTACACGGGCACGCTGCGGGCGGTCACCTACACGCCCGGCCCGAGTGCGGCCTACGACCCCGAGACGGTGATCCGCACGCTGCGCGAGGCGGCCGCGACGTACGAGTAGGACCTGGATCGATCCGCGGTGCCCACGGGCTGCCGCGGATCGACCTTTTTCACCGCAAAGCCCGAGCGGGGCGCCGGGATTTCGTCCCGGCGCCCCGCTCGTTTACCCAACTCGTTGCTCGGCTCAGTTGTCGGCAGGCTGCGGCTTGACCGCCACACTTGCCCGCCCGTCGACACCCACCGGAACGTCGCCGTCCACGGTCGTGCGGTGCAGCACGCGGCGCGCCCCGCCGAAGTCGGACACGGCACGGTGCTGCGTCGCCCGGTTGTCCCAGATGGCCACGTCGCCCTCGCGCCACGACCAGCGCACCGTGTTCTCCAACCGGGTCACGTGGCCCTGCAGCAGGTCCACGAGCAGCCGCGAGTCCTCGCGCGAGTAGCCGACCAGTCGCTGGACGAACCCGCCCAGCAGCAGCGTGCGTTCGCCGGTGACCGGGTGCACGCGCACCACCGGGTGCTCGGTCTCGTACACGGTGGAGGCGAAGACCTCCAGGTAGCGCTTGAACGCCTCCGGGTCCTTCTCCGGCGAAAGGCCGGCGTAGTCGTAGGCGTTGGTGTGGATCGCCCGGAGTCCGTTCGCCAACTCCTGAAGTGCCGGGCTGAGTTCGTCATAGGCCGCGGCGGTGTTGGCCCAGACGGTGTCGCCGCCGTGCGCCGGGATGTCGATGGCGCGCAGGATCGACGCCAGCGGGTAGGCGGGCACGAAGGTGACGTCCGTGTGCCACTGGTCGGCGGCGCCGCCGTACTCGCTGGTGATGGGAAGGACGTACTGCCCCTCGGTGTTGACGGTCGGGTGGCCGATCGGCGTCCCGAGCAGGCGCGTGAAGGCGAGCTGGATCTCGTCGGTCAGGTGGTCCTGGCCGCGGAAGAAGACGACCTTGTGGGCGTGCAGAGCGTCGCGCACGGCCTGGACGGCCGAGGGATCGAGGTCCCCGGACAGGCGTACGCCCTCGACGACGGCGCCGATGCGCCCGGCGACCTTGGTGACGGTGATCTGGTCGAGCGTGGATGCGGTCATGACTGATCGGCCCTTTCACAGGCGGAAATCGGGAAACCCGACGAAGACACGGATGGCGGAATCCCCAGCCCGCAAGGGCCCGGCAGGGGATAGCGGCACGCGCGACCGCCGCGCCACGGGCGCGGTGACAACCGAACGGGACGAGCGGGCAACGGCGAAGAACCGGCCCGCACATGGCGGCGCGCGTCGTTCAGCGACAGTGCGCGCCGGGGGGCACCGGCATGTGGGAAATGCGGTGGCGACTGATCACCTGTCGATTCTGTGCGGCGCCGGATGCGGGCGTCAATTGTGAACAGCAGGGCAAACGACAGCATTTGCCAGAGAATCGGGCAATGCCGATGGAAACGCGAAACGTGAGCGTCACAAGTGGGGTGAGCGGCCGCGTCAGGGTGAACGGCCGCGACGGAGCGCGCACGTGCGCAAGCCGGGCAGACCATTTGGTTGTACCTGATCGTGATCATTAAGGTTTGGTCTCGGGCGGCCGTCGAGTCGTCCGCCTTGACCGGGGCGGACAGCGGACGCCTCCGCCGAATCCGGCGAGGTCTCCCCGGGCCGAGCCGGAGCCGGGGAACCACCGTTCCTCGGGGTGAATCGGCGCGGCCCGCCGCGCTGTAGGGCCTCCTTCCGGCCCGAACCCGTCAGCTCACCCGGTAGGCGGCCGAGGAAGAAGGAGACCGCCCGAGTGGCGTCCCACCGACGGCTCAAAAAACCGAGCAAAGCACGAATAGGTGTTGTCACCGCCGCGGCCGCAACCGCGGTCGCCCTGTCCTCCGGCGTGAGCCACGCCGACCCGGCTCCTTCCAAGGACCAGGTCAAGGCGCAGATCAACGACCTCCAGCACGAGGCGGAGATCGCCACCGAGGAGCTGAACGGCTTCCAGGAGAAGGCCGAGCAACTGCAGAGCCAGGTCGGCGAGATCCAGGACCGCATCGCCCAGGAGCAATCCGACCTCATCGCGTTGCAGGACGGCATGGGCGCCCTGGTGAGCGCGCAGTACAAGAACGCGGGCATCGACCCGACGCTCGCGCTGCTGCTCTCCGAGAACCCGGACGACTACCTGCGCAAGGCGTCGCAGCTCGACCAGATCACCGCGCACCAGGCGGACGTGATCCGGCAGATCCAGGCCAAGAAGCGCTCGCTCGACCAGGAGCGCGGCGAAGCGTCCCGGAAGCTCGGCCGACTGGAGGACACCCGCAAGAACCTCGAGTCGAAGAAGACCGAGGTCGACGCGAAGCTCCAGAAGGCGCAGCAGCTCCTCAACACGCTGAGCGCGGCCGAGCGCGCCGCGCTCCTCGCCCAGGAAGGCCACGGCGAGGACGCCCGCGCGTCGCGCGACGACACCCGCACCCCGAACACGCCGGGCTCGACCGCAGGCGACAAGACGAACAAGACAGATAAGACAGACAAGGGGGAGAAGGAAGCCCCGCCCGCGAACGTCCCGGCGAGCGGCCGTGCCGCCGCGGCGATCGCCGCGGCCAAGGCGAAGCTCGGCAAGCCGTATGTGCGCGGCGCCACCGGCCCGGACTCCTTCGACTGCTCGGGCCTGACGGGCTTCGTCTGGCGCCAGGCCGGCGTCTCGCTGCCGCGCACGTCGCAGGCCCAGGCAGGCATCGGCCCGAACATCCCGAAGAGCCAGGTGCAGCCGGGCGACCTGATCATCTACTACGAGGGTTACTCGCACGTCGCGATCTACATCGGCGACGGGCAGATCATCCACGCGCCGAAGCCGGGCACCAACGTGCGCACCGCGCCGTGGGACTCGATGCCGATCACCAAGATCGTCCGCCCGTCCTGACGGCGACGCCGTGGCCGACCGGGACGGCACTGTCCCGGTC